>OMSJ01000096.1 GCA_900313705.1 uncultured Prevotellaceae bacterium | reverse complement strand
CTCGACCCCAGCTATCCCAAGGAGCGCTTGAACTTCATGATGCAGGACGCAGCAGCAAAGCTACTCATTGCTGATGAGGAGTTGCGCGACATTGTGGACGAGTACAAGGGCGAAGTGTTGCTGACGAAAGAAATTCAGAATCTTCCGAATACTCAGAATTCTCCGAATACTCCGATTACCCCCGACAGTCTCTTCATCCTTCTGTACACCTCCGGCTCTACCGGCGTGCCTAAGGGCTGCCAGCTGACGCACGGCAATCTCGTCGCCTTCTGTCATTGGTATCAACGTTACTACGGGCTTACACCTGAGTGTCATGTGGCAGCGTACGCCAGCTATGGCTTCGATGCCTGCATGATGGACATGTATCCCGCCCTTACTTGTGGTGCTACGGTCTATATCATAGGCGAGGACATCCGCTTGAACCTGCCTGACCTTAACGACTATTTCAACGCGAACAACATCACCCACTCGTTCATCACGACTCAGGTGGGCTATCAGTTTGCCACGAATGTCGATAACCATTCGCTGCGTCACTTCTCTGTCGGTGGCGAGAAGCTTTCGGCGCTCAACCCGCCAAAGAACTATGTGATGCACAACGGCTATGGTCCCACGGAGTGTACCATTTTCACGACGACCTATCCGCTGAAGGAGTACGAGGCAGACATTCCCATCGGCAAGCCGCTCGACAACATGCGCCTTTACATTGTTGACCCGCAGTTCCACCGTTTGCCGCTTGGTGCTGCAGGCGAGCTTTGGGTGGCAGGACCTCAGGTGAGCCGTGGCTATCTGAACCGCCCGGAGAAGACTGCAGAGACTTACATCGAGAATTCTTTCACGACGGAGGAGAAGTATGCCCGCGTCTATCGTACCGGCGATATTGTGCGTTACTTGCCGGACGGCAACATACAGTTCGTGGGGCGTCGCGATGGACAGGTGAAGATTCGCGGCTTCCGCATCGAGCTTAAGGAGGTTGAGGCTGTCATTCGTCAGTTCCCGGGCATCAAGGACGCTACCGTGCAGGCCTTCGACTACGAGAATGGCGGCAAGTACATCGCTGCCTACATCGTCAGCGACGAGCAGATTGACGTCAAGGCGCTCAGCCAGTTCATCCTCTCGCAGAAGCCGCCATACATGGTGCCGGCTGCTACGATGCAGATTGACGCCATACCGCTCAACCAGAATCAGAAGGTGAACCGCAAGGCGTTGCCTGCCCCCGTGATCCAGGCATCCGACCGTGAATATGTGGAGCCAAGCAACGAGCAGGAGCGTATGTTTGCCAAGATCTTCGGAGATATCCTGCAGATGGAGAAGGTGGGAGCCACCGACAACTTCTTCGACCTTGGCGGCACCTCGCTTATGGTAACGCGTGTCATCATCGAGTGCGACAAGGCGGGACTGCACGTGGCATACGGCGACATCTTCGCCAACCCGACGCCACGCCTGCTGGCGCGCTTCCTTTCGGGCGACACGGCAGAGGAGAGCTTCGATGAGATAACAGGCTTTGACTACACAGCCATCAACAACTTGCTGCAGAGGAACACCATCAACGCCTTCAAGCGCGGGGAGCGTCAGGAGTTGGGAAACGTCTTGCTGACAGGTGCAACAGGCTATCTCGGCATCCACGTCCTGCGTGAGTTGATTGATTCCGACGCCCCGAGCATCTATTGCCTGGTGCGTGGCGAGACGGTGGAGAAAGCCGAAAGCCGTCTTCGCACGTTGCTCTTCTACTACTTCGCCGATGCTTTCAAGGAACTCTTCGGTAAGAGGTTGCACGTCATCCTTGGCGACGTAACCCAGGACCTCAGTTCCGTTTGTTGCGTTGCCAACGCAACAATCTCAACCGTCATCAACTGTGCCGCCAACGTGAAGCACTTCTCGAAAGGCACCGACATTGAGGACGTAAACATAGGAGGCGCGCGTCGTTGCGTCGAGTTCTGCCTGAAGACGGGCGCACGCCTTGTCCATGTCTCCACGACCAGCGTGGGTGGTACTTCCATCAACGGTTATCCGGCAGCCGATGTCCGCTTGAGCGAGCAGAGCCTCTACTTCGGACAGTACCTGGGCAACCAGTACACGTACTCCAAGTTCATGGCCGACCGCATCATCCTCGACGCGGTTGCCCTGCACGGACTCAACGCCAAGATTATGCGCGTGGGCAACCTCGCAGCCCGAAGCACCGATGGTGAGTTCCAGGTTAACTTCCAGTCGAACAGCTACATGGGCCGCATACGTGTCTATAACATGCTTGGCTGCTGCCCATATTCAGACTTTGACGCGCTCGCCGAATTCTCGCCTATCAACGAGACGGCACGTGCCATCGTACTGCTCGCATCGACGCCCAAGGAGTGTGTTGTCTTCCATCCCTACAACAATCACGTCGAGTTGATGGGCGACATCCTTACCCAACTGGGCAAGATTACCGGCGGTATCCGGTTCGTTGACCCGCAAGAGTTCGAGGACGTGATGGAGGAAGCGAAGAGCGACCCGCAGAAGGCGAAGGCGTTGTCCAGCATGTTGGCATACAAGGACATGGCTCACGGACAGAAGTCAGCTATGGTGGACCGCCAGAACAACTACACCTCGGAGGTTCTCCACCGCTTGGGCTTCTACTGGAGCACCACGTCGCAGGACTACATCGAGCGCATGCTGACGGCCATCGCAGGCTTTGGCTTCTTCGAATAAGGAATGAGTGGTATCCTGAAATAGAAAACACCGAAGGTGCCGCGCGCATATAGAGTAATACACGTGGGCGTCAGGGAGATTGAAGGTGGAAGATTGACGGATTTGCTACCGCACAGATAATTTTGAATTGAGCCTTACAGTTTCACGGCTTTGCCGGTCTTTGCGCTGCGGATGGCGGCTTCGAGGATGCGGACGACGAGGACGTTGTTCTCGAGAGCAGAGAGGTCGGACGGCTGCTCTGCTATCTCGCCCCTGACGAGGGCTTTCAGGTAGCGGTAGGAGTCGTCGTAGGGCGGCAGAAGCCTTGGGGCGTTGAACTCGCGGCCCTGTCTGCCATCGACGAGGAGCTGCATCCGGTTCCCGTTGCGCTGATAGGCATAGCCTCGTGAACCATAGACGTACATGTCCTTGCGGTTCATCGGCCAGCACCATGAGCCCATGACCTGCACGGTGCAGCCTTCGTATTCGAGGATAATCGTGGCATCGTCATCGACCTTCGGATAGACCTGCGGTTTGTTCTGCTGCAAGATGGCATAAACGCTCTTGGGCTTCTGGCCCCCGAGCAGCCAAGTAGCGAGGTTGACGCCGTAGCAGCCGAAGTCTATCACAGCTCCACCGCCGTTCTCTGTCGGGTCGGTGAGCCAGGAGAGGAACATGCGGTCGCAGCCAATCTCCTTCGGTCCCTGATGTCCGTCATAGACCTCGATGCGATGAACTCTGCCCAACTGTCCGCGGTCCGCAAGAGCCTTGACGTGGTGGTTGGTGGCATACCATGTCGTCTCGTAGTTGGTCATAATCTTTATTCCATACTTCTTGGCTAATGCTTCCATGCGGTGGGCCTGCTTGTAGGTCGTGGCGAGGGGCTTCTCCACCATGACGTGGATGCCTCGTGGAGCGCAGGCTTCCACGGTGGTCATGTGGTGCAGGATGCTTCCGTAATCGACCACCACCTCGGGCTTCTCCTTGTCGAGCATCTCGGAGAGCGATGCATAGAACTTCTCCTTCGGCAGTCGGCCAACGAGATTGTTGTGGGCACGGAAGTCGTCGTTCTCCTCCGCCACGCCCACGATGATGAAGTCGCCCCGGTGCATGGCATTGATGAGGTTCCAGAGGTGCCCGTGTGCTACGCCCGACACACCGATGCGCAGCGGAGAGTCTGCCATCGCAAACAGCGACACGAACAGGCTCAGAATAAAAAACAGTTTCTTCATAGTGGTTCTTTTGTCGTTATATCGTTATCACGTTATATCGTTATGACGTTCTTTCGTTATTACGTTATTACGTTATTACGAAGATTAATTGAAATCGTCAAATTGTCAAATCAGAAGTCTTTCCCGACGAACTCAGCTTCCTTGCTTATTGCTCCTTCTTTTGCTTTTGACGAAGGTTGGCGGAAGCGGTAGGAGACGCTCAGGATGATGTTGGGGTAGGTGGGGCGCACCCATGTCTCGCTGCTCAGGAGCGAAGAGGTGCGGAGGCTGTGGTAGCGGGCCGTGTGGAAGATGTCGTGGGCGACAAGTCCCAGTTGCAGCTTGCCGGCGAGCAGGGTCTGTCGGGCAGCGAGATCGAAATAGACGTAGGCCTTTTCCCAACCTTGCGTGAGATGGTGACCGCTAACGAAGTGTCCGTCGAACTGCAGGGCGGTGTTCTTTGTCAAGCGGAAGTTGTTGATGCACCCCGCTGTGCCTGTCGTGTTGTGGGTGCTGGTGCAGCCCTCGTATGTAGCGCGGAAGTTGTGGAGGGACAGGTCGCCGTTCACAGTGAGCTGCCACCATCGGGCAGGCTTTGTCGTGACTTGCAGTTCCAAGCCTTTGCGCCATCCGTTGCCGGCATTGATGATGCTGTCGAGCGTCACGCCGACGTCGTAGGCTCGGCGGACGTAGTCAACCACTCCCGTCCTGCGTCGAGCGTAGATGGTGGCTGTCACCCCAGTCTGCCCGAACATCTTGCGCCAGGAGAGCTCCATCGAGTGGATGTACTCCGAGTTCAGGTCTGGGTTGCCGATGATGCGTGTGTGGTAGTCCTCGTAGGTGATGTATGGCTCCAGCTTCCAGATGCCCGGTCGGTTGGTGCGGCGCGAGTAGCCCAGTGTGAAGGTGCCGGCCTTGACGCTCGTGTAGGCGAGGTGTGCCGAGGGGTAAAGCTCAGTGTATCTTTTGTGGCGGCTGGTGATGGTGGGCAGGTCCATGTCGTCCATGACGTGGTCGATGCGCAAGCCGGCGTCGAACTGGAAGGGACCGATGCGGTCGTTCACTTGTGCGTATCCGCTGTGCGTCTGTCTGCGGTAATAGAAAGGCGCGTAGAGGTCGTCTTGCCAGACGAATGCCTGGCTTGGCAGGTCCCAGTAGCAGATGCGGTAGTCGCCGTGTTCGCTGTAGGTGGTGTACTGGTAGCCGGTCTCGAGCGTACCGGTGGAACGATAGTGGAGCTTATAGGAAAAGGCTCCGTCGCAGTCCCAGTGGTGCTCCGTCTCGTATCCGCGTGTGCCTTCCTGACGTGCTCCGTCGAGCGAGAACATGTTGCTCTCCGTGTATTCTTCCGAGAAGTTGTCGTAGCGGAAGCGGTTCGAGATGCTGACCTCATCGCCCCGCTCGTTGAGCTTCCATGTGTAGCTGACGGCAGCTTGGAAGAGGTGCTTCGTCAGCTTGTAGCGGTCGTGGCTGTCGAGAAGCGGGGCTTCTGTGCTTTCGTAGGTCATGTCTCCGCCACGCGGATTGATGGTCTTGCCACCTTGCAGGTCGATGCTGAGGCGGTGCCACTCGTTATTGAACTCATATCCGCCTTGCCCGATGAAGGTACGGAAGTCGCGGAAGCGCGTCCCGTCGGCATAGGAGGTGACCCTTTCGTTGTAGGGGGAGGGGGAGGCTGTCGTCTTCCTTTGCTCGAACTGGCTCTTGTTGTGTATGTCAGAGCCTTGCCCTCCTATATATATATTATGGTGTCCCGTGCGGTAGTTGATCTTCGTGTCGAGTGAAAGCGTGCCCCATGTCGAGGCTGTGCCGTTGACGGCAATGTCCCAGCCGTCCGTCTCGCTGCGGCGGGTGACGATGTTGATGATACCCACGTCGCCGTCTGTCTTGTACTTGGCAGAAGGCGTGGTCAGAATCTCGATGTCCCTGATGTTGGCAGCACCAACCATCTGTAGTGCCTCTGTACCCGAGAGGGGCGACGGCTTGCCATCGACATAGACGAGGAACTCCTGGCTTCCGCGGAAGGAGAGCTTGCCGTCGGCATCCACAACGACGCCCGGCACAGCCCGCAGCACATCGAAAGCAGTGCCGCCCTGTGCCGTGAGCACCTGTCCTGCGTCGATGCGCTGCCGGTCCAGGCGGTAGCTGATGCGTTGCCGCTCGCCGTTGATGCTCACCTCCTGCATCATCGTCGTGTCAGCACGCTCCGTCTTCTCTTGTGCTTGCAGACTCATTGCAGGTAGAAGGAAGAGGAACAACAAAATCTTTGGCTGTATGTGTGGCATAATAAAACAAATCTTTTACCTCTTGCATTGCAAAGATACAACATTTCTTGTCGAAAACAGATGCAAAGTGAAGAATTATGTGTATCTTTGCATCAAAAACATACTTCTATGATACAAAACAGTCCATTTCATCGTGCTCTCTTACTTATTGTGTTGGCATTGTCCTGTTCTTATGCAGTGGCGCAGCCTTATCCTTATCAGAACTCGAAGCTCAGTCCTAAGGAGCGTGCCCTTGACCTCTGTGGCAGGTTGACTTTGGACGAGAAGGTCGGGCTGATGATGCACTACTCTAAGCCCGTTGAGCGACTCGATGTGCCTGTCTTCCAATGGTGGAGCGAAGCGTTGCATGGCGTAGGCCGAAACGGTAATGCCACCGTCTTCCCTATCACGATGGCAATGGCAGCCACGTTTGATACCCTGCTTGTGGAGCGCGTCTTCACAGCAGTCAGCGATGAGGCACGCGTCAAGTACAACAAAGCTTGCCGCATGGGAACGCAACGCGAGATGTACCACGGCCTCTCCTTCTGGACACCTAACATCAATATCTTCCGCGACCCGCGATGGGGCAGGGGACAGGAGACCTACGGCGAAGACCCCTACCTGACAGCCGTCATGGGCAAGAGCGTGGTGCGTGGCCTGCAAGGGCCGATGGATGCTCCCTACCAGAAGTTGCTGGCTTGTGCCAAACACTTTGCCGTCCACAGCGGGCCGGAGTGGAGCCGCCACCGCTTCAATGCAGAGAACATCAAGCCACGCGACCTGCACGAGACGTATCTCTATGCCTTTCGAGCTCTGGTCAAGGAGGCGAAGGTGGCTGAGATTATGTGTGCCTACAACAGTTTCGAAGGCAAGCCTTGCTGTGGCAGCGACCGCCTCTTGCAGCAGATACTGCGCGACGAGTGGCACTTCGAAGGCCTGGTGACCAGCGACTGTTGGGCTGTCGATGACTTCTGGAAGGAGTGGGGACATCATTACAGCGAGAGCAAGACCATAGCTGTCAGCGAGGCCGTCATTGCCGGAACGGACGTAGAATGCGGCGAGACTTTCGGCAGCCTGAAGGACGGCGTACACGAAGGCCGCATCAAAGAGGAGACCATCGACCGTAGCCTTTGCCGCCTGCTCGAGGCACGCTTCCGCCTTGGCGACTTCGACGACCCGCATCTCAATCCCTGGAACATGATTCCCGACGATCGTCTCTGCTGTCAGGCACACAGCGACTTGGCGCTCGAAGCTGCCCGCAAGAGCATCGTCCTGCTGCGGAACGAGAAGAACACCCTGCCGCTCGAAGCATCAATGGTCAATGGTCAATGTTCAATGGTTATCATGGGCCCGAATGCCAATGATGAAGAAATGCAATGGGGCAACTACAACGGCTTCCCGCTTCACACAGTCACTTTGTCCGAGGGCATCAAGGCCATTGAGCCGTCGGCAACACTGATACCCTGGAAGCGGGATGTGCAGCAGCAAGTTGACGCAGCAGCGAGTGCCGAGACCATTATCTTCTGTGGTGGCATCTCGCCCAGGCTTGAAGGCGAAGAGATGGACGTCAAGGAAGAAGGATTCAAGGGCGGTGACCGCACGATGATAGAGTTGCCTCAAGTGCAGCGCGACATCCTTGCCGCACTCCACAAGGCAGGCAAGCGCGTCATCCTGGTTCTCTGCTCCGGCAGTGCCATCGGCCTCGTTCCAGAGCAGCAGACCACCGATGCCATCCTGCAAGTATGGTATGGTGGTCAGGCAGGCGGACAAGCTGTGGCAGAGGTGCTCTTTGGCCGCGTCAATCCCAGCGGTCGCCTGCCAGTCACGTTCTATTGCAATGTGGAGCAGTTGCCTGATTTCGAGGACTACAACATGGAAGGGCACACCTATCGCTACTTCCGTGGCGAGCCGCTCTATCCCTTTGGCTATGGACTGAGCTACAGCAAATTCACCTACGGCAAGCCGCGCTTTGCTGATGGCAAGCTCTCGCTCACTGTCACCAACAAGTCTAAGCGCGACGGCACGGAGACGGTGCTTGTCTATATCAAGAGGGTGGGGGACATCGACGGCCCCATCCGTACGCTCAGGGCTTTCCAGCGCGTCGATGTGGCAGCAGGAGCCACTCAGTCCGTCAGCATACCTCTGCCGCCGTCGGCCTTCGAGTGGTGGGACGTGAAGTCCAATGCCATGCGCATCCTGCCAGGGGAGTATGTCGTGCAGGTCGGCGAACAGAAGTTGAAAGTGAAACTATAAATAACTGAAGTTTCGGAAGTTAAAATGGAAGTTAAAATGGAAGTTAAAATGGAAGTTAACTCGCTACGCTCATGGAAGTTATAAAAGGACAATACCATATAGGCAGACAGCATCCAAAGCTATCG
>OMSJ01000086.1 GCA_900313705.1 uncultured Prevotellaceae bacterium | reverse complement strand
ACGTCTTTCTCGCGTTCAACGAGCAGCTTCTTGCTGCCGTTAGTTACAGTCTGACCCTCGAACTTCAGCGTACCGCCTGCGGTGGCTGTACCTGTCACGAAGTAAGAGTTTGCCTCAATCTTCAGGAACTTGCTCCAGCCGACTTTTCCCTTGTAGGCATTTATCGTGCCGCCGGGAACAAAGAGGGTTGCCGACTGATAAGTAGCGGCGCTAAAGTCGCTCTCGTTGATGTTAATAGGTGTCTGCCACGGTGCAACCACCTTTGCAATGCCGCTAATGCTGCTGTACTGTCCGGAAAGCTTTGTGACAGGCTCGCCGAAAGTCACCTTCTGTGCCTTGGAGACCAGACGTGCGGCATCCGCCTGAGTGATGTCCCTGCCTACATAAAGTTCTTCTAAGCTGGTAGTGCAAAGTTCATTAGTGCCGCTGGGATAAACATTGTAGTTGTTCTCGAAGAACAGAGGCGTTTCGCTGTCCTCGATGATGAGCTTCTTCAGTCCATCGCAGCTGGTGAAGATGCCACGGCCCACATACTCTGTGGCAGCGGGGATGGTAAATGCAGTCAGCGCGTAGCAATACCTGAAGGCTGCTGCTTCGATGCGCTGCGTGGTGGCAGGCAGCTCAATGGCAGGCAGTGCCTCGCAGTCATAGAAGGCCTCGGCATAGATGGTGTCGATGGGAGCATCGAATGTGATGGAGGTCATATTGGTGCAATAGCAGAAAGCCTCGTTGCCAATCTTGGTCATATTGCCCGCAACAGACACTTCGTTCAGAGCTTTGTTGTTCTTCGTGAAGTAATTAGGAATGGCGGTCACGGTGCCAGCCACGTCAATCTTCTTGGCAGAGGTGACAAGGATGTTCTCTGGCTCTACGCGGTCCACATCGCGGCCCATATAGAAGTAATCCAGCTCGGAGTTGCAAAGTTCATTAGTACCGCTGGGATAAACATTGTAGTTGTTCTCGAAGAACAATGGTTTGTCGCTGTCCTCGATGATGAGCTTCTTCAGTCCTTCGCAGCTGGTGAAGATGCCACGGCCCACATACTCTGTGGCAGCGGGGATGGTAAATGCTGCCAGTGCCTTGCAGTACCTGAAGGCTGCTGCTTCGATGCATTGCGTGGTGGCAGGCAGCTTAATGGCAGGCAGTGCCTCGCAGTCATAGAAAGCTTCGGTAGAGATGGTGTCGATGGGTGCATCGAATGTGATGGAGGTCATATTGGTGCAATAGCAGAAAGCCTGATTGCCAATCTTGGTCATGTTGCCTGCAACAGACACTTCGTTCAGAGCACTGTTGCTCTTCGTGAAGTAGGCAGGAATGGCGGTCACGGTGCCAGCCACGTCAATCTTCTTGGCAGAGGTGACAAGGATGTTCTCTGGCTCTACGCGGTCCACATCGCGGCCCATGTAGAAGTAATCCAGCTCGGAGTTGCAAAGTTCATTAGTACCGCTGGGATAAACATTGTAGTTGTTCTCGAAGTACAATGGCTTGTCGCTGTCCTCGAGGGTAAGGGTCTTAAGTGCCGTACAACCGGTGAGAATGCCACGAGTGATAGTCTCTATGCCGGCAGGAATGGTCAGTGCTTCCAATGCTGTGCAGTTGCGGAACATGGCGGGGCCAAGGTACCTCAAGGACTGTGGCAGTTCGATATTCTTCAATGCCTCGCAACCAAAGAAACCTTCATATAGAATAGTGTCAACGGGGGAAACGAATGTAACATCTGTCAGACGTGTATTATTCTGGAAGGCATGTTCTCCAACCTTTGTGATGTTACCGCCGATGATAAGGGTAGTCAGGGCAGTGTCGTTCTGCGTGTAGTAATTGGGGATGTTTGTCATGCTGCCGCCCAGTTCAATCTTCTTGGCAGAGTTGACAGTCCTGTAGTTCCAATCTACTACATTTATGTCGCGTCCCTGATAATAGCTGTTCAGCTCGGCTGCAACGAAAAGCTGATTCTCGCCGCTTGGATATGCATTGTAGTTGTTTTCGAAGAAAAGAGGCTTGTCGCTGTCCTCCACCTTGAGCGTTCTCAGCGACGAACAGCCAGTGATGATGCCACGGCATATATGCTCTGTGCCAGCAGGGATGGTCAAGGCCGTCAGTGCGGTGCAGTTGCGGAACACGGCAGGACCTATATACTTCACCGTCTGGGGAATGGTGAAACTCTCCAGTGCTGTGCAGCCCCAGAAGCAGCTTTGCAGCATCGTATCGACGGGAGCCGTAATGGTGACGCTGGTCAGGCGGGTGTTCTCGTCAAAAGCTTCCTGGCCTATCTTGGTGATATTGTTGCTGATTATAAGAGTGGTTAATGCTGTATCCTTTTGCGTGAAGTAATCAGGGACATTCGTCATGCTGCCGCCTAGCTCAATCTTCTTGGCTGAGTTGACGATGTGATAGTTCCAATCAACTACATCGATGTCGCGTCCCTGATAATAGCTGCTCAGTTCAGCAGCAACAAATAGCTCGTTGTTGCCGCTTGGATATACATTGTAGTTGTTCTCGAAGAACAGCGGCTTGTCGCTGTCTTCTACCTTGAGCGTTCTAAGCGACGAACAGCCGGTGAGGATGCCACGGCATATATGCTCTGTGGCAGCGGGGATGGTCAGTGCTGTTAGGGAAGTACAGTTGCGGAACACTGCGGGACCCATGTACTTCACGGTCGCAGGAATGGTGAAGCTCTCCAAGGCTGAACAGCCCCAGAAGCAGCTTTGCAGCATCGTATCAACCGGAGCCGTGATAGTGACTTTGGAAAGGCTGGTGTTTTCGTCGAAAGCCTCTACGCCAATCGTTGTGATGTTGCCGCCGATGGTGACTTCGGTCAGAGCCTTGTTGCTGTCGGAGAAATGATTAGGGATGTTTGTCATGTTGCCGCCCAGCACAATCTTCTGAGCGGAGGTGACGGTTCTGTAATCCCATTCCACAACATTGATGTCACGCCCTTGATAGTAATAGTCCAGGCTGGAAACGCAAAGTTCGTTGTTGCCGCTTGGATATACATTGTAGTTGTTCTCGAAGGACAGTGGTATCTGGCTGTCCTTGATGGTGAGGCTCTTCAGCCCTGTGCAGCCTGTCAGGAAGCCGCGCCTCACTGTTCCTACCGAGGCAGGGATAGTCATGGCGGTAATGCCAGTGTAGTTGTAGAAGGCACCGGCTGGGATATCGACAACGGTGTAGGTCGTGTTGTCGTAGGTTACTGTGGAGGGAATCACAATTTCACCTATGGTGGAGGTTGAGGAAACGCCTCGCACACTAACGTTGTTGCCGGATATAACTGTGTACTTCAGGTTGCCCTGAACGAATGATGTTTGCGCCAAGGCACTTCCGCCCACCAGGCAGAAGAATGCGAGCAATGTAAGTAAAGTTTGTTTCTTCATGATAGTTATCTTTCGTTGTTAATACTACTTCTTTTCTCTTTTTCCCTCACAGCCCCTCCCGCAAAGAGGGGAGGGGGTGGGGGTAGGGCGTCTTTACTTGACCAAAGTCTTTTTACCATTTATTATATAGATGCCCTTTTGTGCTTTATGGAGGCGACGGCCAGCAAGGTCGTAGATTTCTGCATCTTCGTTGCTGATGCGGAAGTCCTCGATGCCGTCGATGATGTCTTCCTCGAAGATGACGCTAACCTTCACGCCTGGTGCCACGAAGTTGGTGGGCAGCTGCAGGTAGGCTGTCTGTGCCAGGAGGGTCGTGCTGCCGCTGACGGGATAGAAGCCCGGGTCACCAGCCTGTTCGCCGAAGGTGTAGTTGCTGAAGTTGCCTGTGGTGGCGCTGACGGTGCTCTTCTGTAGGTTAGCTACGAAGAAGTTCATGTAGATGGAGCTTGTTGTGCTGTATGGAATCTTGTAGGTCTCGCCGGGCTGGCCAACGAGGAAGACGCCAGTGCCTGCGGGCACGTCCTTGACGCGGGTCAGGAGCACCTGGTTCGTAGCCTTGTTGTAGCCGGAGGCGATGTATGCACGAAGGTCGCTGCCGGTGAAGTCAAGGTCCTGCGGGCAGCTGAAGGTAGCGTATTCGCCTGTCAGGGTGATGAACTCCTTCGTTGACTTGAAGGTAGCCTCGACGGTCACGTTGCTGTTGACGTTCTGGATGACATACTGTCCGTCCACAACCTGAGCCGTTACGTCCACGCCGTTGACAACGAGGCTGACGAGTGTGCGGTCAGGATCATCAGCGATGGTAATGACGACGCTCTCGCCGTACTTAGGTGTGAGGTTGCTGGCTGTCACACCTGCGCCGCTGACGCTGACGGTGTAGCTCTTCTCTATCCAATTGGCTGTGTAGGTGCGGTCGCCTGTGCTGCCCTTGGCGATGGTGACGGTCTGCGTCGGTGCGCTGAGGTCAGTGCCTGTCCAGCCGGTGAAGTCGTAGTAATCGCGTGTCGGGTTGTTGAGTGTGAAGGTAGCCGTCTCGATGGTGTATGTCGAGGGGTTGGTCGCGCCGCTTGCCAGCTTGCCACCTGCCAGGTCGTAGGTCAGCTTGTAGCTGATGGGAGTGAATGTGGCAGCGAGTGTCACGTACTCCTCACCCTCGCTGATGGCGCGTGTCTGTGCCGTGCCAAGTTGTGGCAGCGGGCTGACACCTGTACCGTTATCTGTAAAAGCAGTGAGCTTGTAGCCGTTCTCGGCGGTCAGTGTAAAGACGATGGGCTCGTCCTTCGGCTGGTTGAACTCGATGGTCTTGCCTGCTTCGGCTGTGCCGTACTCGGTGGCGATGGAGCCGTGACCCGTGGCTGTCAGCTTGACGATGACAGACCAAACGTCAACCGTAAAGAACTTCTTCCATCCTTCAGCTTCGGCGTATGCCTGCTTCGTGCCGCCAGGCACGAGGAGCGTGCCGTTCTGATAAGTATTGTCGCTAAAGACATTCTCCTGAATGGCGATTGGTGTCTGCCAAGGCACTTGCACAGACATCAGTATGTCGCTCCTCAGTTCGTTCGGGTTCAGCGAAGTCACCTTCGGGCCGATGGTTGCGCTGGTAATGTTGGAGAAGGGGCTGCTGCCTTGCTCTTCATATTGCAGGTCGCGGCCTACATAAACGGTCTTCTCGGCATCGGTGTAAGCGAAGGTGCCGTAGTAGCCGTTCCACAGTTTCAGCGGAGTGGCGTTGTCCTCGATGCGGATGCTGGTCAGGTTGCCACATTCACCGAATGTTCTTGTCCCGAGGCTGTCAACAGAAGCGGGAATAGTGATGCTGGTAAGGCCTGTGTTAGAGAAAGCATTGGCTTCGATGAGCTTCAGCGAAGAGGGCAGGGTGACGGATGTCAGCTTCTTACAATAGTAGAAGGCATCATTGGCGATTTGGGTTATGTTGTCTCCCATCGTGACTGTCAGTTTGCTTACGTTTTCGCCGTTGCCGCAATTACGGAAAGCTTCGTAGCCGATGGCCTTCACGCCCTTGCCGATGGTGACGCTTGCCAGCGTGCTGTTATCATTGAACATGCGGGGATTGATGTTGGTAACATAGTTGCCAAAGACAGCGCTGGTGGGGTTGCCAAAGACGGTGGTATTGTCGTTGAGCTGCAGGTCGCGACCTACATAGACAGTCTTCTCGGCATCGCTGTATGCGAAGGTGCCATAGTAGCCGTTCCACATCTTCAGCGGTGTGGCGCTGTCTTCGATGCGGATACTGGTCAGATTGAAACATTCTCCGAATGCTCTTGTGCCGAGGCTGTCAACAGAAGCGGGGATGCTGATGCTGGTAAGGCCTGTGTTAGAGAAAGCACTGCTTTCGATGACCTTCAGCGAAGAAGGCAGGGTGATGGACTTCAGCTTCTTACAGTAGTAGAAGGCGTTCTCGCTGATTTGGGTTATATTCTCGCCCATCTTGACTGTCAGGTCGCTTACGCTTTCGTCGTTGCCGCAATTATAGAAAGCTTGGATTCCGATAGTCTTTACGCCCTTGCCGATGGTGACGCTTGCCAGCTTGCCGTTATCATAGAACATGTTGGGATTGATGGTGGTGACATAGTCGCCGAAGGTAACGCTGGTGGGGTTGGCACCGAAGACGGTGGTATTGTCGTTGAGCTGCAGGTCGCGACCTACATAGACAGTCTTCTCGGCATCGCTGTATGCGAAGGTGCCATAGTAGCCGTTCCAGAGTTTCAACGCAGCGGCTTTATTCTCGATGCGGATGTTGGTCAGGTTGCCACATTCTCCGAATGCTCTTTGCCCGAGGCTGTCAACAGTAGCGGGGATGGTGATGTCGGTAAGACCTGTATTAGCGAAAGCATTGCTTTCGACGGTCTTAACCGAGGCGGGCAGGGTGATGGCTTTCAGCTTATCACAATTGTAGAAGGCATTCTCGCCGATGTTGGTCACGTTCTTGCCTATCGTGACAATCATTTCGTCAACCTCATCAGCGTTACCTGAATCGTAGAAAGCTGACTCCCCGATGGTGGTTACGCCGCTGCCAATGGACACGCTGCTCAGATTGTTGCACCAACGGAACAGAGCCGGGTTGATTGTCGTCACTTTGTCGCCAATCTCTACACTGGTGACAGCAGTTTCAAAGGGAGTTCCATCCTCTGTAAGTATCAGGTTACGACCGAGATAGACGGCCTTGGGGGCGTCGCAGTAGTGGAATGGGCGGTAGTATCCTTCCCTCATTCTCAGCGGTTTTTCGCTGTCCTTGATGCGGATGCTGGTCAGCTTCTTACAATTCTCGAAGGCTTGTTCTCCGATGCTGTCAACCGATTCGGGAATGACAATGCTGGCGATGCTTGCGTAAGAGAATGCCCCGCCTCCGATAAGCTTCAACGAGGAGGGGAGGGTGAGAGACTTCAACGCCTCGCAGCTTCCGAAAGCATTCTCGCCGATGGTGGTGAGGTTGTCGCTTAAGGTAAGCGTCATTTCAACCTCGCCGCTCCCGTCACCACAATCGTAGAAAGCATAGTTTCCGATGCTGGTCACGCTGTTGCCGATGCGGATGCTGGTCATCTTCCCCTGACCTTGGAACAGGTTGTTGGTAACAGTCGTTGCCTTTCCACCGACCACTGCGCTGGTGACATTAGCATAGAAAGGACAACTATTCTCAGAAGGAGTCAGGTTACGGTTGACAATGACCTCCTTGTCGGCATCGCAGTACTGGAACGAGCCGTAGTAGCCGACAACAAGTGTAAGCGGCTGCGTGCTCTCTTCGAAGGTAATCTTTGCCAGCTTATGGCAGTCGCCAAAAGCCCTCTCGCCGAGGTTCGTCACCGTGCCGGGGATGGTGACAGCAGTGATGGTCAGGCTCTCGAAACCGTAGTCAGAGACGGCAGTCACGGTGTAGGTCGTGCCGTTGTACGTTACGCTTGATGGAATCGTCAAGGCTCCTGAAAGCGAATGGACTCCATCTTTTGCCACAGAAACGGTGTTTGAACCTGTGATAGTGTACTTCAGGTTGCCCTGAACAAAGCTTGTCTGCGCCCATGCACTTCCTGCCATCAGGCAGAAGAATGTGAGCATTGAAAGTAGTTTTTGTCTCATAACGTAAATGTTATTAATGGTTAGCTTAATGTTTCTTTTTATTGCGAAATTTTGTGTAAAGGTATGAATAATTAGGTATGTATGCGCACGCATAACGTATAAATCGCGCTCTCATATCGTGCAAAATAACTAATAAAAGGTACAAATGCCCATTCCATCGGTGTGTTTCATGTTGCGGAAAACATGATGATTTCATTAAATGTTGTATCTTTGCAGGAGAAAAGAGCGAAAAACCGATGTCTATTCTGTGTTCTGTCTTTGTGGCTTTGCCGTTGCTGGTTTGCCTGTTTTGGTTTGTCATGTATGCTGCTGTACACCATCATGCCGATGCAGCCAAGAAGGTGCAGACCGTTTTCTTCGGTGTCTGCACCGTTCTATACATTTGTCATAACCTCTTGTATCATGTCTATGCTGAGACGGGACTGCCCACACCGCTCGAAAGTCTGTGGGCCGCTTGCTCCACTTCCGTCTATCCCATTCACTTTCTCTACATCTGCTGGCTCACGGCCCAACCCGTTTCCCGCCGCAAGATGATGCTCATATTGTCACCTGGCCTCGTTGTTGCTCTTGCCATCCTTATCTGGAACAACGAAGTGACCGATGGCTTGCGTCAGCTTCTCACTGGTATGCAGGTGATTGGCGTGGTCATCTTCGGCTACCGACGCCTTCATGCTTTCGACCGCAAACTGTCCGAACTCTATGCCGAGACCGAGGACAAAAAGGTACAACCCATTCGCATCCTGCTTGTGGCCATGTTGCTGATTGCACTCAACTCATTCGTGCTGAACATCTTGGGCAGGGAATACTTCATTGCCGCTCAGTGGATGATTGTCTTTGCCCTCAGCCCCATTGCCATCCTGCTCTTCGTCCTGGGCTACATTGGCTATAGGCGTTCCTTCCGAGTGGAACAGTTCCTTGCCGACAACCCCGACGAACCTCTTCCCGTCGCTCCTGCCGACAACAAGGAGCTGGGAGCAAAGATAGAGCACCTGATGGTGACCAAGGCGTACTATCTTCAGCATAATATCACGCTCACGGACGTGGCCCGCGAGGTCGGCTCCTGCCGCACATATGTCTCCAACTACATCAACAAGGAGATGCATTGTTCGTTCTCCGACTACGTGAACCGCCTGCGCATCGAGCACGCCAAAATGGTCATGTTGCAGCACGCCAGGCATGGCGGCGCCAGCAAGTTCTCCGTCATCGCCATCGACGTCGGCTTCTCCGGCGAACAGTCCTTCTACCGCAACTTCCGCAAGTTCACTGGAATGACGCCTCTCGAATGGCTCGACAGCCAACGCCGCGGGTCGTCGTAGCTCCATCCGCATTTAGCAAAAGTTATTGAACCCTTTTCACTTTCCCTTCGAGGTCAGGATACAAATCCCGAACTGCACGCTTAAAAATTATAACCAAAGCTTGAAAATATATTTTCAAGGCTTGATTATTTATTTTCAAGCTTTGGTTATATATTTTCAAGCCTTGAAAATAATTTTGTTCCCAAGCTAAATGAAAAACTTACACAGGGATAATGAAATTCCTTCTGCGAGTATAAACAAAATTATTGCTGTCCGGGGAAAATCAAGAGCACCTCTACTTATGCGCCTATAATTCGACTTTCTTGACAAAAGCAGCTCATGGGGGCTTACTCTACATGAAAAGTCCCAAAGGGACGACAGAGATATAAGCAATTTGATATTAAACAGGTTATGTATTCTGTCGCCCCTTTAGGGCTTATTATTGTTCTTTGCCCTTGTTCCGGGGGTTATCACCCCCGCCTGTGGTCTTTCGCACCTTCGGTGCTTATTTCCCCGGACACCAATAAAACAAAATCCCGCAGGTTGCTTTTGCTCCTGCGGGACGGAAAGTCGAGTAATAAGCCTAAAACATCTGCATGACGCGGCGGATGCCGGCGACGAGGGCATCCACGTCCTGGCGTGTGTTGTAGAGCGCGAAGCTGGCCCGGCAGGTTCCTTCGATGCCGAGGCGATGCATGAGGGGCTCGGCACAATGGTGTCCGGTGCGGATGGCGATGCCGAGGCGGTCGAGCAAGGTACCCATGTCGAGGTGGTGGATAAAAGAGCCAGACCCTTCCAAACCTCCCCTTAAAGGGGAGGCTTCCTGAGCAGCGGCATTGGAGTCCTCCCCCTTTAAGGGGGAGTTAGAGGGGGTCCTGGAGTTGGTTTTTATTAGGAAACTTATCACGGCGTCGTGCTCTTCGATGTCCTTCGGGCCGAAGATGGTCATGCCTTCTATCTCGCCCATGCGCTGGAGGGCGTAGGCTGTGAGGTCGCGCTCGTGGGCTTCAATGGCATCGAAGCCTATGGAACAGACGTAGTCGAGGGCGCTGGCCAGGCCGGTGCTGGCCACATAGTCGGGCGTGCCGGCCTCGAACTTGTAGGAGGTCGTTGAAGGTCGTCCTGTCGAAGCTGACGGTCTTTATCATCTCGCCGCCGCCCATGTATGGCGGGATGCGGTCGAGCCACTGCTCCTTGCCGTAGAGCACACCGATGCCTGTCGGACCATATATCTTGTGGCCGCTGAAGGCAAAGAAGTCGCAGTCGAGCTCCTGCACGTCAATCTTCATGTGGGGCGTGCTCTGTGCGCCGTCGATGAGGACAGGCACATCGTGTTCATGGGCGATGCGTACGATGTCGCGCACGGGGTTGATGGTGCCCAGCACGTTGCTGACGTGTGTCAGGCTGACGATGCGTGTGCGCTCGTTGAAGAGCTTTTCGTATTCGTCCAGACGAAGTCGTCCGTCGTCGGTGATGGGGACGATGCGAAGCCTGATGCCCTGTCGTGCCTGCAGGAGCTGCCACGAGACGATGTTGCTGTGGTGCTCCATCTCGGAGATGATGACCTCGTCGCCCTCTTTCATAAAGGCCTGGCCGAAGCACGAAGCCACGAGGTTGATGCTCTCCGTCGTGCCTCGGGTGAAGACTATCTCGCTGGTCGAGCGTGCGTTAAGGAAGCGTCGCACCGTTTCGCGCGATGCCTCGTGCAGCTCGGTGGCCTGCTGCGAGAGGAAGTGCACGCCGCGGTGCACGTTGGCGTTGACGTTGTAGTATTCGTCCGTCATGGCCTCCACGACAGAGCGCGGCTTCTGTGTCGTCGCTGCGTTGTCAAGATAGACCAGTGGGTACTTGCCGTAGAGGACCTTCCCCAAGATAGGGAAGGACCCACCCCATCCCTCCCTTAAAGGGAGGGGGTGATTGTTATTGTTCTCCCCCTTTAAGGGGGAGTTAGAGGGGGTCAACACAGTTTGCATCCTTCGCATTTGCTTAGTTCGCCCCTCAGTCGCTTATCGACGAGCACGTGCAGGCGGTCTCGCAGGGACTCGAGGGGAATGTTTTCAATGACTTCGGTGATGAAGGCGGCCTTGAGCAGCAGACGTGCCTCCTGCTCGTTGATGCCACGCTGACGCATGTAGAAGAGGGCAGCCTCGTCCATCTGCCCTACGGTGCTGCCGTGGCTGCACTTGACGTCGTCGGCATAAATCTCGAGCATCGGCTGCGTGTACATGCGGGCCGAGCGTGTGGCACAGAGGTTGGCATTCGTCTCCTGCGACACCGTCTTCTGCGCTCCTTCGCGCACCAGCACCCTGCCGGCAAAAGCACCTACCGCGCTGTCGTCGAGGACGTACTTGTATAGCTCGCTCGACTGGCAAGCGGGAGCCTGATGGTCGATGAGCGTGTTATTGTCCACGCGTTGCATCTTGTCGGCGATGACGCAGCCGTTGGCTGTCACTTCGCTGCCCTCGCCCTGCAAGAGGACGTCGAGGCGGTTGCGCGTGTGGCCGTTGAAGAGCGTCAAGGCCGTGTGGTGCAGGCTGCTGTTGCGCCCTTGACGCACGAAGACGCTGTTGTAGCGTGTGCAGAGCAGGTGCGTCTCCTCTATCTCATATAGGCTAAGGTGAGAGCCGTCGCCCATCACGACTTCGATGACTTGGTTCGTCAGGAAGCGGCTCTGGCTGGCGGCGCGCTCGGTGATGATGATGTCGGCCTCGGCCAGTTCCTCCATGACGACGAGGATGCGACGGCAGACCATCGTGTCTTGTTCGCCCTTCAGGATGTTGCTGATCTGTATGGGATGCTCCACCTTGATGCCTCGCGGCACATGCACGACAAGCGTATCGACGCAGAGCATGGTGTTGAGGGCCACGATGCTGTCGGCCTTGTCCGCTACATTATTATATAATACACGCACGCGAGGGTCGGCATCCTTAAAGCGGAAACAGTAGGGTGGGAGCACGCCCTCGAGCGGCGTGAGGGCAATGCCGTAGTTAGGCGAGAAGTCAGCCTCGACCTTCGCATAGCGGTAGCGTTCCACCTTCTGCGAAGGGAAGCCTTGCGCAGAGAACGTCTGAAGGGCAGCCTCGCGGCAGTCGTTCATCTCGCGGCAACTGCGGGCAGCTATCACGTCGCGCACCTCATGGTAGAAGTCTATGTATTGGCTTGTTGCATCCATTGGCTTTAGTCTCTTCCCTTTCCTTTCCTTTCTTCCTTTCCTTCGTTATAAAGTGATAACGTCATTTCGTCATAACGAAGGATTCCCTAATCTCTAATCCTTAATCTCTAATCACAAATAAACTTTAATCCTTAATCCTTAATCTTTAATCTTTAATCTTTAATCCCTAATCTTTAATCCCTCTAACTATCCAGTCGAAGCCTTTGCTTTCAATCTCTGTGGCAAGCTCCGGGCCGCCAGTATTGACGATGCGTCCGTCGATGAGGACATGTACGACGTCCGGTTTCAAGTAGTCGAGCAGGCGCTGGTAGTGGGTGATGACGATGGCGCTCGACTCTGGGGTGCGCAGCTTGTTGAAGCCTTCTGCCACGATACGCAGGGCGTCCACGTCGAGGCCGCTGTCCGTCTCGTCGAGGATGGTGAGCTTCGGTTCGAGCATCGCCATTTGGAATATCTCGTTGCGCTTCTTCTCGCCGCCCGAGAAGCCCTCGTTCACGCTGCGGTTCGCCAGCTTGCTGTCCAGCTCCACGATGGCGCGCTTCTGCCGCATGAGCTTGAGGAAGTCGCCAGCCGGCATGGGGTCGAGGCCCTGATACTTGCGCTTGGCGTTGAGGGCAGCACGCATGAAGTTGACCATCGACACGCCAGGAATCTCGACCGGCTGCTGGAAGCTGAGGAAGATGCCCTCGTGGGCACGTTCCTCGGGCTTGAGCTGTAGCAGGTCCTTCCCGTTGAAGATGATGTTGCCCTCCGTCACTTCGTAGGCCGGATGCCCCACGATGACGTTGGAGAGCGTGCTCTTGCCTGCACCGTTGAGTCCCATGATGGCATGTACCTCACCGTCCTTCACGGTCAGGTCGATGCCTTTCAGTATTTCTTTG
>OMSJ01000137.1 GCA_900313705.1 uncultured Prevotellaceae bacterium | reverse complement strand
CTTGTGGCCGATGATTTTCTCTACGCGACGAATGGCCTCGGGCTGGGAGTTATAGAAGTTATCCACTACCACTACGCTGTGGCCCGCTTTGTCTAACTCAATAAGGGTGTGGCTGCCAATGTAGCCTGCACCACCAGTTAAAAGGATGTTCATCTTGATTATTTACTATTTAGTTGTTGGTTGTTAGTGGTTAGAGAGTATTTTGAGGTTAGGGGTTAGTGGTTAGAGGATTGTTTGGGATGCTGATTAGGATACAGAGGTATTCTCTAACTTCTAACCACTAACCTCTAACCACTAATTGTTTACAGTCCGAACAGCGTCTTCAGTCCATTATCTACACCGCTGAAGCCCATGAAAGCCATTGCCAGCAGTCCGGCTGTGACAAGGGCGATGCTCATGCCCTGCATGCCTTTGGGCACGTCCATCAGGGCGAGTTGCTCGCGAATGCCTGCAAAGACGACAAGTGCCAAGGCAAAGCCGATGGCTGTGCTGATGGCAAAGACGACACCGGTCAGGAGGCTTGGCTCGAGTCCTTGCGTAGCGTATGTGCCGTTAGCCACGAGAATGGCTACGCCGAGGATGCAGCAGTTGGTCGTGATGAGAGGCAGGAAGACGCCGAGAGCCTGATAGAGGGCTGGTGCTGACTTCTTCAGGATGATTTCGACCATCTGCACAAGAGCTGCGATGACGAGGATGAAGGCAATCGTCTGGAGATACTCCAAGCCGAAAGCTTCGAGCACATACTTCTGGATGAGGTAGGTCACGATGGTTGCCAGTGTGAGCACAAAGGCTACGGCAGCTCCCATGCCGAGGGCTGAATCCACTTTCTTGCTGACGCCAAGGAAGGGACAGATGCCCAGGAACTGCGACAGGACGATGTTGTTGACGAATATCGCTGTGATGAATATAAGTATGTAAGCCATATCAATTTACTATTTAATGATTTACGATTTACGATTTGACCTTGTTGATGATGGCAATGAGGTAGCCGAGGGCGATGAATGCTCCGGGAGCCAGCACGAAGACCAGGGCTCCGTATTCCTCTGGGAAGAGTGTGGCATTGAATATCTTACCCGTGCCAAGCAGTTCGCGCACAGCGCCAAGCAGGGTGAGGGCAATGGTGAAGCCGATGCCCATGCCGATGCCGTCGAAGATGCTGCTCACCACGCCGTTCTTGGCCGCAAAGGCTTCAGCACGACCCAAGATGATGCAGTTCACCACGATAAGCGGGATGAAGAGGCCCAGGCTGGCATCCACTTCGGGAGCGTACGCCTTGATGACCATCTGCAGGATGGTTACCAGCGAGGCTATCACGACGATGAACGAAGGGATGCGTACCATGTCGGGTATCAGGTTCTTGATGAGCGAGATGATGAGGTTGGAGAAGATGAGGACGGCCATTGTGGCAAGGCCCATCGACATGCCGTTTATGGCGCTGCTGGTCGTGCCGAGTGTCGGACACATGCCCAGCAGGAGCACAAACGTGGGGTTCTCCTTTATGATGCCGTTAAGCAGGACTTTCATATTGTTCATTTCTGTTTCCTCCTATACATTATATATATATTAAAGGTGAAAAGTTGAAAAGGTTATAAGTTGAAAAGGGTTAGGGTTAAATGGGTTTAGGTTTTGTTCGTTTACCTTTTTACTTTTTCACCTTTCTCCTTTTACTGTTGCGCCGCTCTGAGCGTCAGAACTCTCGGAGAGTTTGTCGTAAGCGGCATTGATGCAACGCAGGAAGGCGCGGCTTGTGATGGTCGATGCCGTGATGGCATCCACCTCGCCTCCGTCCTTGCTGACGGTCAGCTTGCCTGCCGTCTTGCCGATGATGTCGCCCTTCTGTCCCTTCTGGAACCAGTCTTGCGCCTTAGCACCGAGTCCCGGCGTTTCGCTCGACTCGAGCACTTTGTAGCCAAGTATCGTGCCGTCTTGGGCGAGGCCGACCATGACGGTCAGCGATCCGCCGAAGCCTTTCGGGTCAGTTATCTTGATGGCTGTGCCTTCCTGACCGTTCAGCACTTGCTGCTCAGCCTCTTTCTCTTGCTGAACTTTGAGTGCTTCGATGGTGGGAGCGGTGATGCTGTTGACGTAACCAAGTGCTGCGCCGGCAACGACTGCGATGCCTGTCAGCACGAGAGCCATGTTGTACCAAGTAGATTCAAGCTTCTTCATTTCTTTTCCTCCTTTCTGACGACTTCGCCGAAGCGTGTCGGCTTGCAATAAGTGTTGATGAGGGGTGTGAAGGCATTCATGATGAGGATGGCGAAGGACATGCCTTCGGGATAGGCGCCCCAGTTACGGATGATGACGGTCAGCAGGCCGATGCAGACGCCGTAGATGAGTTGTCCCTTGGCCGTCATGGGCGAAGTGACATAGTCTGTTGCCATGAAGCAGGCACCGAGAATCAAGCCGCCGCTCATCAGCACGACATGCGGCATGGCATAAACCGGGTTGACTGTGTGCATGATGGCCGAGAAGACAGCTACCGTGCCGAGAATGCTCACAGGGATGTGCCAAGTGATAATCTTCCTCCAAAGCATGAAGGCACAGCCCAAGAGAAGCAGCAAGGCGCTGACTTCACCTAAGGAACCTCCCGTCTGACCGATGAGCATCTGTGTTGCATCGGGCAGTTGGTTGAGGACATTCGGGTCGCCGCTTGAGATGGCGTTCTGCATGATGAAGAGCGGCGTGGCTGCGGTTTCGGCATCCGTGTAAGCAGTAAGCTGACCGCTGACGGGCCAAGAAGTCATCTGCACGGGGAAGCTGATGAGCAGGAACACACGGCCGACAAGTGCGGGATTGAAGGGGTTCTGACCCAAGCCGCCGAAGGTCATCTTGCCGATGCCGATGGCAACCAGGGCGCCGACGATGATGAGCCAAATGGGAAGATTGCTCGGCAAGTTGAAGCCCAGCAGCAAGCCTGTCAGGATGGCGCTACCGTCGCAGACGGTGCAGGCAGGGCGTTTGAGCAGGAACTTCGTGATGGCCCACTCGAAGAAGACGCAAGAGGCCACTGATGTGGCAAGCACGATGGCCGCACCCAAGCCGAAGAACCAAAGGCTGGCAAGCAGGGCAGGCACCAATGCGATGCAGACACCGTACATGTTCTTTTGTACGGAGTCGCCTCCGTGAACATGCGGTGAAAGAGAAACTATTAATCTATTAGCCATAACTTTCAATTTTCAATTTTCAACTTTCAATTACTTAGCTGCTCTGCTCTTGATGATGCCCATGACGGTGGTTTTGCCGACGCGTATCATGTCGAGCAGCGGGCGGTTGCTGGGGCAGGTGAACTGGCAACTGCCACATTCGATGCAGCTTACCACGTCGTTCTTCTCTGCGCCTTCCCAGTCGGCCTTTGCGCTCATCTTGCTGAGCAGGTAAGGCTCCAGTCCCATCGGGCAAGCGCTGACACACTTGGCACAGCGGATGCAGGGCTGCGGTTCGGCACGACGGGCTTCCTTGTCGTTCATAAGGAGCAGACCGCTGGAGCCTTTCGTCATGGGGACATCGAGGCTGAGCAGCGCCTTGCCCATCATGGGACCGCCGCCGATAATCTTGCCTGTGTCCTCAGGCAGACCGCCGCATTCGTCGATGAGCTGCTGGAAGGGTGTGCCAAGTCTTGCCAAGAGGTTGCTTGGCTGCTTCACGCTCTTGCCTGTGACGGTGATGATGCGGTCGATGAGCGGTTTGTTCTTCATCACGGCCTGATAGATGGCGAAGGCTGTGCCGACGTTCTGCACGACGGCTCCCACGTTGATGGGGATGGCAGGAGGCGCTGGCACCTGTCGGCCGATGACGGCATCAATGAGCTGCTTCTCGCCGCCTTGCGGATACTTCACCTTCAGGGGCACAATCTCGATGCCCTCGTAGCTCTTGGCCTTCTCGGTCATCAGCTTGATGGCATCGGGTTTGTTGTTTTCTATGCCGATGAAGCCTTTCTTGACGTCCACGGCCTTCATAATGAGCTGTAAGCCAACGAGGATTTCCTCGGGATGCTCCAGCATGAGCCGGTGGTCGGCTGTGAGGTAAGGCTCACACTCCACGGCGTTGATGATGACGCATTCAGCCTTGCAGCCCGGTGGGGGCGAGAGCTTCACGTGGCAGGGGAACGTGGCGCCGCCCATGCCGACGATGCCTGCGTTCTTCACTTTCTCTATGATGGTCTTGCCGTCGAGTTCGGGACGGTCGCTCAGCTTGACGAGGGTAGTGCTCCTGTCGATGCTCTCTTCCCATTCGTCACCTTCGACGTCCACATAGACGGCCATGCGACGTGTGCCGCTGGCATCAAGGGCAACGTCCACCTTCGATACCTTTCCGCTCACGCTGCTGTAGATGGGAGCGCTGACGAAGCCGCCAGCTTCTGCCAGCAACGTGCCGACCTTCACCTCGTCGCCTTTCTTGACGACGGGTTTGGCAGGTGCTCCGATATGCTGGAACATGCTGAAGACTGCCTGCTTTGCTGGAACATGCTGAAGACTGCCTGCTTGGGCAGAGCTGCCTCGCGAATGGGGCTGGCAGCAGACAGCTTGTTTTCTGCGGGATGAACCCCGCCTATCTTAAATGTCTTCATGTCTTATTCGGCTTTTGAGGGTTCAACTTCTTTGGTCGGAGTGCTCGGAGAACTCGGAGTGTTCTGAGAACTCGGAGTGTTCTGAGAACTCTGAGTATTCGGAGAATTCGGAGTACTCGGAGAACTCTGAGGACTCGGAGTGGCTGGCTCTTCTGCCTTTGGCTTGCGGGGCGGGAAGTTGAAGCCGTGGATGGCTCCCTTCGGGCAGGCTTCTTCGCACTTGCGGCACATCTTGCACTTCTCGGCGTCGATGTAGGCCAGGTTGTTCTCGAGGGTGATGGCTTCGAACTTCTCGCAGGTCTTGACGCACTTGCCGCAACCGATGCACGATGCCTTGCAAGCCTTGTTGGCGATGGCGCCTTTGTCCTTGTTGTTGCAAAGCACGACGACGCGGCGTCCCTTAGGCCCTTTCAGTCGAATCTCGATGATGCCTCTCGGACAAGCCTTTGCGCAGGCACCGCAAGCCGTACACTTCTCTTCATCCACCTCTGGCAGACCCGTCTCGGGGTTCATGTGGAGGGCATCGAACTGACACTTGGCTACGCAGTCGCCGCAGCCGAGGCAGCCGTAGCCGCAACCTGTCTCGCCCATGCCTGTCATCTGCTGGACGCGACAGCTCTGTGCGCCGTCGAACTGTGCCAAGCGCGGACGGTTCTCGCATGTGCCGTTGCA
>OMSJ01000095.1 GCA_900313705.1 uncultured Prevotellaceae bacterium | reverse complement strand
TAGTGCTGCATGAACAGCCTCCTTACGGCCTCGCGTTCCATCACGTCTTTACTTATAATACCCACAAAAGGCAGGAAAAACTAACCCTGAAAGCAAAAAACTTTGCAAAAATACGGTTTTTGAGGCATCCCGACCGCCTTCCCTACCCTATTTCTGCTGGTTGCTAACGAATTTTAACAATAAGCGTTGCCCTATTCGGGCAGACTTGATGCCCAGCACAGCAAGTCTAATTGTTTGCACATACATGTATATGCAATTGCACATACATGTAAATGCAATTGCATATACATGTACGTGCAACGAACTAAACTGGTTGAGACGGACAATCTGACAGCATAAAAAGGGCGGCACACCGTTCCGAACGATGTGCCGCCGCTTGTCTTGTTTGTCCGTTACCTTGCCTGTGGGTCAGGCTTTGCTTGCTTTCATGGCCTCGTAAATCTTGGCTGTAATCTCTTCGCAAAGCTCGGGATTGTCAGCCAGAATCTTCTTCGTCGCATCCTTGCCTTGGCCAAGTTTGCTGCCTCCGTAGCTATACCATGAGCCACTCTTCTCGAGGATACCGAAATCGACGCCAAGGTCAACCACCTCACCGACGCGGCTGATGCCTTCGCCATACATGATTTCGAACTCGGCGCGACGGAATGGAGGCGCCACTTTGTTCTTCACCACCTTGACTTTCACCTCGTTGCCAATGATTTCGTCGCCATCCTTGATGCTCGATGACTTGCGGATGTCGAGGCGCACCGAAGCATAGAACTTCAGGGCATTGCCGCCCGTGGTGGTCTCCGGATTGCCGAACATGACGCCTATCTTCTCGCGCAACTGGTTGATGAAGATGCAGGTGGTCTTCGTCTTGTTGATGGTAGCAGTCAGCTTACGCAGGGCCTGGCTCATCAGGCGGGCTTGCAAGCCGACCTTGTTGTCACCCATGTCGCCTTCAAGCTCAGCTTTCGGTGTCAAGGCAGCCACAGAGTCGATGACGATGATATCTACGGCAGCACTGCGAATGAGCTGGTCGGCGATGTCGAGGGCCTGCTCTCCGTTGTCGGGTTGAGAGATGAGGAGCTCATCGACGTTCACGCCCAAGTTGGCAGCATAGAAGCGGTCGAAGGCATGTTCCGCATCGATGAATGCAGCGATGCCGCCCTGCTTCTGAGCTTCAGCAACGGCATGTAGGGCAAGCGTCGTCTTACCTGAAGACTCCGGGCCGTATATCTCAACGATGCGTCCCCTCGGGTAGCCGCCCACGCCGAGGGCATGGTCCAGCGCGATGGAACCAGACGGGATGACCTCGATGTTGTCGATTCTTTCCTCACCCAGCTTCATAATAGACCCCTTTCCGAAGTCCTTCTCTATCTTCGCCATTGCCGCCTGCAGCGCCTTCAGCTTTTCGCTCTGCACAGAAGCACCAGTTTCATTTTCTTTCTTTGCCATAAGTTTATCTTTTTATCGTTATTACGTTATATCGTTATTACGTTATTACGCGGTTCATAAAGTGCGGGGAAGCTTACAACTCCAAGTCCCCATCGTGAATCTCATGCCAGGGCAGTCCCTGCTTATTGAGTTGCTCCATGAAGGGGTCTGGGTCGAACTCCTCGACGTTATGGACACCGGGCTTGCTCCAGAGACCTTTGAGGAACATCATGGCGCCTATCATGGCGGGCACACCCGTCGTGTAGCTGACGCCTTGCATACCTGTCTCTTCGTAGGCTGCCTGGTGCGAGCAGTTGTTATATACATAATAGGTATGCTCTTCGCCGCCTTTCAAGCCACGAATGCGGCAACCGATGCTCGTCTCGCCGTCGTAGTTCTCTCCGAGGTCTTGGGGATTGGGCAGAACCGCTTTAAGGAACTGCAAGGGCACGATCTTCACTTTGACGGTCTTGGGAGTGGTGGTATCCTCTAACCTCTCACCACTAACCTCTAACCTCTCATCCTCTGCAAGCGGTGCCTCATACACCACTTCGTCGATACGGCTCATGCCGATGTTCTGTATGACGTCGAGGTAGGTGAGGTACTGCTGCCCGAAGGTCATCCAGAAGCGCGCCCGCTTGATGGTCGGATAGTTGCCGATGCCTGGATAGGTCAGGGGCTTATGTATCTCCATCGGTTCCGTCTCGATGTACTTGCCGTTCTCCCAGTAGAGACCCTTCTGCGTAATCTCGCGGATGTTAATCTCTGGGTTGAAGTTCGTGGCGAAGGCTTTGTGGTGGTTGCCTGCGTTGCAGTCCACGATGTCGAGGTACTGAATCTCGTCGAAGTGGTGCTTCGCAGCATAGGCTGTGAAGATGCTGGTCACGCCTGGGTCGAAGCCGCAGCCAAGTATAGCGCAGAGTCCAGCCTTCTCAAATCGTTCGCGATACGCCCATTGCCATGAGTACTCGAAGTGCGCCTCGTCCTTGGGCTCATAGTTGGCCGTGTCGAGGTAGTTGCAACCCGTCTGCAGGCAGGCCTCCATGATGGTAAGGTCCTGATAAGGCAGGGCAAGGTTCATCACGAGGTCGGGCTTGTAGCTGCCCAGCAGCTTGACGAGCTGTTCCACGCTGTCGGCATCCACCTGAGCAGTCTTCACCTTCGTGCCATACTTCTTGTTGAGGACTTCAGCCAGCGCGATGCACTTCTTCTCGGTGCGGCTGGCAATCATTACTTCCGTGAAAGTGTCAGGATTCTGACACACCTTGTGCGCTGCAACGGTAGCAACACCGCCAGCACCTATTATCAGTACTCTTCCCATTGTTTGAACTGTGTTAGTTATTGCGAATGCAAAGCTACAAAAAAAAGTCCAAAGCGGCAAGACTTTGGACCTTTTTCTTTGTTTGTTCGGGATATTTGGAGCAAGGGGCAAGGAGCAAGGGGCAAGAGGATAGTCGTGGCGTTGGTATTCTCTTGCCCCTTGCCCCTTGCTCCTTGCTCCAGACCTCAAAGTCAGAACCCTCCGCCGAAGCCACCACGTGGACCGCCGCCAAAGCCGCCGCGAGGACCACCTTCGAAGTTGCCACGCCTTTCGCCGTTTCCGTTACCACGCTGGCCCTGGCTACGTCCTCCTTGACCACGCTGAGGTGTGAGCACCTTCAGAACCTGCTGCGGGGTAAGCACTTTGCCAAACTCCTCGGCATACTTCTTCTGCACCTCAAGGCGCTTCTGCATAGTTGCTATCTGCTGCTCCTGACGGGTGAAGTTCTCCTGTATCTTGGCTGTTGCCTCTTCGTCGGTCAGCTTCTTATCTTCGTCGCGTCCGATTTGGTCAGAGCGCAGGCCCTGGAACTGATTGGTTGCGAACATCTCCTTCTGGTAAGCTGTGTAGGTCTCGATGAAAGCCTTCTTTGCGTCGTCCTTCAGCTTGAATTCACTTGCCGAGCGGTCAGCCGCATTCTTAATGCGTTCTGCCATTGCTGCTGCGCGGTCTTCTGCACTCATACGCTCTTGGGCGTAAACGATAGTACTGGTCATAAGAGCCAGAACTGCTACGATGATTGTCTTCTTCATGTTCATTTTCTTTTTACGTTATTAAAAGGGTTTTCTGTATCACTTTCACTTCTTTGACCACGTGAGTCGGGGGAAAGTTTAACAGGAAAGGCAACGCTAACTTTTTTTAACGGTTTGCCTCTTTCTCCTGCAGCCAGCAGCGAAGGAGGGCGAAGAAGGTGGGAGCGTCAAGCAGTTGGATGGATGGTTCTAAGCTGCAGGCTTCCCTGACCACTTCGTTGTACCAGGCAGGGCTCTTCAGGATGCAGCGCGACCAATGGAACGGAATCTTGCACTGGTGTATGCGGTCCACGAGCACACGTGCCGCTTCGCTTGGGTTGTCTGAGACAAGGTCCCAGTCGGAGCGCAGCACGGGCATATTGCCATGCAGGGAAGCGGGTTCGCACTTCTGTGGCACGATGCCATCGGGACTGAAGCGGGCGTATGCATCGAGCGCACGTTTCCCCATTGCCGGACCGTTGCCGTCGATGATAAAGCCCGTGATGGTGAGGCCCCATTGACGATAGAAGCGTTTGCAGTGAGCCTCCCATGCATCGATGTGGCGCGAAGTGCCCTCTGCCGCGTCCTGTGCTTCTGCTGTGCCGGGCATCATGTAGCCGGCACCGTTATCTGCAGCGGCAAAGTAGTCGAGCGGTGAGGCAGTCTGGCGTATGTAGTGCATGACGTGAGGCACCCGTTGGGCAAGGACAGGACTGATGCACCACATCATGGGCAGCTTGCCGCGCTGGGGTGCATCCCAAAGGAGAGGCGTCATCTGACTCAGCCAAGAGGCTGCGTCATAGTCACCTATATATATAATGAAATATGTGTGTGTAGTGTCCACCCGTCCCTCAGCATCCAGCAAGCCACGTGCCTGAAGGTCGGCCTTCGTGACCTGCGGCTGGGCATAACGTCTGCGCAAGGGGAAGTGCTGCCAGAAGGAAGCATTGGCCAGAGCGCCGAGGCCTATCGCATCGGCATCCTTGAAGGCGTTGTAGTGGCTGATAAGCTCAGAGAACTCCCATTCCGTGTCCACATCTTCGTGCGTTCCGCCCACTCGTTTGGTATATTTGAATGCCCATGCGGGGAAGCCTCCGATGTGGCACATCCTTTTCCCCCCTCCCAGGCTGTCGGCTGTGTGCAGCAGTTCCTGGAGTGTGCGGAGGTCTGTGCCAACGGGTTGTGAAGGGTCATCGGTGGCAGGCTCGTCGCCCCAAGGGGAGAGGTCGAAGAAGAAGCCTTTCCTGCTGACGAAGTAGTCGTGGTTGGTGAGCTGATGGTGATTGGGGTTCGTGCGCGAGGGCATCGACCGCCACATCTGGTCGGGGTAATAGCCTGCGCAGCGTCCGGAGCAACGTCCCGTCTTCATGTAATGTTCAACGAACCAGAGATAGGGGTCGCACTTCACGGAGCCTGACGAAGTGCGTCGGCAGTCAGGCAGGTTGCCTTCACCCGTGAAGAGCGATGTGCCGTCTTCCCTGACCAGCCATTTGCGCACGGGAAGCTGAGGTCCGGCGAGGCAGAGCCTGCTATACAGCGAGCCGGGGGCGACGTCGTACCTCACAGCCAGGAGGTTCTCGATGCCTGCTATGGCAGAGGCTACATTGCTTGTGGAGGCCACATTGGTATCGTAGGCCACCACGCCACGCAATTCCTTTCGGAAGTATGCCACCGCCTCCTCGACGGAGCAGAGCGTCAGCGTATCACGACCGGCGAGCCATTCTCCTTTGCGACGAAAGAGATGCCACCAATGGGCATCGATGGCCTTCTGTCCATTCGTGATGTAATCGACATAGAGGCGCGGCTTCTTGCGGTTCACAATACCCTGCAGCGTGCTGGCCACATGCAACTCGTCCCACATGGCAAGCACGGCAGCGCTGTCGGCATAATCTACTGCACCCAGGTGACGCAGGTTCAGATATACCAGCACCTCGGCTCGGCATCCCGAACAGAACGTCGCAATGAGGAAGAATAAAAGGCTGACCTTCAGACTGACTCCTCTCTTCATCTTTTCATAAAGGATATACCGGCAAGGGTTTACCTGACGGTTATGTGGAAGCACCCTTGCTTGACTTCGTACTTGATGTAGCATCGTCCCTGCTCACGGATGTCGCGCAGCACTTCCGAAAGCACCCACTTGAGTGTGTCGCTCTGCACGGTCCGGCGTTCAGGTTCGCCTGGAGGGGAGACGGTGGAGTAGCGGTTGTAGCAGATGTCGAAGGTGGTGCCGTAGCGATGGCAGCTCTGTTCGGTGGCATTGCCGTTCCGTGCCTTCAGCCGGGCCACATCGTCTTCCGTCCGGAGCACGCTCGACACGATGATGCGATGCAACGGAATGCCTTTCACGTACAGGCTGTCGAAATAGCTGCGGCCAATGAGGGAGAGCAGTTCGCTGGCTCGCGGAACGAGGTAGGGAATGCTGTGCGTCATACCTTTGTCGATGCAAAAGAAAGGATTTGCCCCGACATAGACGAGCTCCTTGCGGCGATGCTCTGCCTCCTTCCTGTCGCGTACGGGACGGACACCCCATTTCCTGGCTGCCAGGATCTGCACGTCCTGCACGTCGGGGAAGCACTTGAGGTAAGAGGGCACGCTGCGCACGGGATGCCAAAGGACGCTTCCCGCCGAGTCCTGAGCCAGCAGAGGGAGTCTGGACAAGCGTGCTGTGCTGTCAGTACCACCACGGGAAAACTCCAGTACTCCCGTGGTGGTACTGGAGTTTTCCCGTGGTGGTACTGGCTCCTCTACAGGGAGCGACGGTTCAGCCTCCTCGCCACCCGTCACTTCGGGGAAGGCGAGCCGCACCAATCCGAGCAGGGCCACCGTCCCTCCAAACAGGCCGAGGAATATCTTCTTCTTTAGTCTTCTCATCTTCTATTTGTCGTGCAAAAGTACAACAAAAAAGTGAAAAGTGAAAAGTGAAAAGTGAAAAATTATAATAAATACGAAATATCTTTAATCTCTAATCCTTAATCTCTAATCTTTTTATTACTTTTGCACTAAAATAGCGACGAATGATAGAAAAGCATATCCTTATCGAAGACATCGACCCCGTGCTGCTGTATGGCGTGAAGAATGCCAACATGCAGATGCTGAAGGCACTTTATCCGAAGCTCCGCATCGTGGCGAGGGGCAACGTCATCCACGTCATGGGCGACGAGCTGGAGATGTGCGCCTTCGAGGAGAACATACAGAAACTCCAGCAACACATCCTCAAGTACAACAGCCTGACTGAGAAAGAGATCCTGCAGATACTGAAAGGAGAGAAGACAAACCGTGAAGGCGTGGAGGGCGTCATCGTCTATAGCGTCACAGGAAAGCCTATCACGGCGAGAAGTCAGAACCAGCAACTACTCGTAAAAGCCTATCAGGAAAGCGACATGATATTTGCCGTTGGCCCTGCCGGTTCCGGCAAGACATACACCAGCATCGCGTTGGCGGTAAGGGCGTTGAAGAACAAGGAGATAAGGAAGATTATCCTGTCGCGCCCCGCAGTTGAGGCCGGAGAGAAGCTGGGCTTCCTGCCGGGAGACATGAAGGACAAGATTGACCCTTATCTGCAGCCGCTCTACGATGCTCTGGAGGACATGATTCCCACCCAGAAGCTGCGCGAGATGATGGAGCAGAACATCATACAGATAGCGCCGCTGGCCTTCATGCGAGGCCGCACCCTGAGCGACGCAGTCGTCATCCTCGACGAAGCGCAGAACACCACCAACGCACAAATAAAGATGTTCCTGACCCGAATGGGCGTAAACACCAAGATGATTATCACGGGAGACATGACACAGATTGACCTTCCAAAAGGAGTAAGGAGCGGCCTGCGAGAGGCCTGCGAGATTCTGAAGGACATCCAGGGCATCAGCTTCATAGAGATGAACGAGAAAGACATCGTCAGGCATGGGTTGGTGACACGCATCGTGAAAGCCTATAACAAGTATGAAGCTGAAATAGAGAGAGGGAAAAAATATACAGAACCAAAATAACAAACGAAAAGATATGAAAGCTCTGACAAGAACTGACTTCAACCTGCCCGGGCAGGTAAGCGTGTATCACGGCAAGGTGCGCGACGTCTATAACATCAACGACGACCTCATGGTGATGGTCGCCACCGACCGCATCTCGGCCTTCGACGTCATCCTCCCCAAAGGTATTCCCTTCAAGGGACAGGTGCTCAACCAGATTGCCGCATCGTTCCTCGATGCCACAGCAGACATCGTGCCCAACTGGAAACTCGCTACGCCCGACCCGATGGTGACCGTCGGCCTCAAAGCGGAAGGCTTCCGCGTGGAGATGATTATCCGCGGCTACCTGACCGGCTCCGCTTGGCGCGAGTACAAAGCAGGCTGCCGTGAGCTCTGCGGCGTGAAGCTTCCCGAAGGTATGAAGGAAAACCAGAAGTTCCCCGAACCCATCATCACGCCGACCACAAAGGCTGAGGAAGGGCACGACGAGAACATCTCCGCTGAGGAAATCATCCGCCAGGGACTGGTGAGCAAGGAAGACTGGGAGACGATGGTGAAATATACTCGTGCCCTTTTCCAAAGAGGTACGGAGATTGCCGCCTCGAAAGGTCTCATCCTGGTCGATACGAAGTATGAGTTCGGCAAGCGCGACGGCAAGGTCATCCTCATCGACGAAATCCACACACCCGACAGCAGCCGCTACTTCTATGCCGACGGCTACGAGGAGAAGTTCGCGAAGGGCGAACCGCAACGACAGCTTTCGAAGGAGTTCGTGCGCCAGTGGCTCATCGAGCACAACTTCATGAACCAGCCCGGACAGGTAATGCCCGAGATTACCGACGAGTACGCCCAAAGCGTGGCCGACCGCTACATCGAGCTCTACGAACACATCGTGGGCCAGAAGTTTGTGCCAGCCGACAACGAAGGCGACCTGTCCCGCCGCATCGAGAGGAACGTGACAGAATGGCTTATCAACAGGAAATAGTCACTCCCTACAACAAGGAAGAAAGGAAAGGAAAGCAGGTGGAGAAGATGTTCGACCGCATCGCTCCCACCTACGACCGCCTGAACCATACACTCTCTTTGGGCATCGACCGATTCTGGCGCAACAAAGCCATTGACTCCCTGAAACCCTTCTCTCCGCAAAACATTCTGGACATAGCAACAGGTACCGGCGACTTCGCCATACTGGCAGCCAAGCACCTGAAGCCCAGAAAGATTATAGGAGCCGACATCAGTCAGGAGATGATGGAAGTTGCCGCCCACAAGGTCAACCAGCAGGTGCTGGAGCATGTTATCTCCTTCCAAAAGGAAGACTGCATGAAGCTCTCCTTCCCCGATGGAACATTCGATGCCGTAACGTCGGCCTACGGGGTTCGCAACTTTGAGAACCTCGATGCTGGGCTGCGGGAGATGCTGCGTGTCCTTCGCCCAGGCGGGCACCTGCTCATCGTGGAGCTCACTCCCCCACCCCGTTTCCCCATGAAGCAACTGTTCTGGATTTATGCCCATGTCGTAATGCCCCTCATCGGACGCCTCATCAGTCACGACAACAGCGCCTATACCTACCTGCCAGCCTCGATGGAAGCCTTCCCGCAGGCAGAGCAAATGGAAGGCGTCCTTCGCCGTGCCGGCTTCACGGATGTGCTGTGGCATCGCTTCACCTTCGGCATCAGCACGATGTACCTGGCAACCGCCCCCCTCTAACTCCCCCAAAGGGGAGAACTCATGGGCAATATCGTCCCACGTCGAGAGAAAACTTCAATATCTCAATACTCTATGTTCAATGATTAAATACGGCCTTATCGGTTTCCCTTTGGGACACAGTTTCAGCAAAGGCTTCTTCACGGAGAAGTTCGCTCGCGAAGGCATCGACGCACAATACCTCAACTTCGAGATTCCCGACGCAAGGATGCTCTTCGACGTGCTTCGCGACAACCCGGAACTCCGTGGTCTGAACGTCACGCTGCCGCACAAGCAGGCGGTCATCCCGCTGCTCGACGAGCTGAGCGACGAAGCGCGAGAGATAGGAGCGGTCAATGTGATAAAGATAGACCCACCCCAGCCCTCCCTTAAAGGGAGGGAGAACGGCGACGTGGCTGAGCAGCGCTCCCTCCCTTTAAGGGAGGGCTGGGGTGGGTCTTTGAAGGGTTTCAACAGCGACATCATCGGCTTCACGGAAAGCATCAAGCCGCTCCTTCAGCCTTGGCACAAGAAAGCCCTCGTCCTCGGCACCGGCGGCGCAAGCAAAGCCATCTGTGTCGGACTGAAGCGTTTGGGACTGGAGTGGAGATATGTGAGCCGAAACGGGGGGCAAGGAGCAAGGAGCAAGGAGCAAGAGAATACTTCCTGCCCCAACAATCCTCTTGCCCCTTGCCCCTTGCCCCTTGCCCCATTGAATTACTCCGACCTCACAGCCGAGGTGATGCAGGCAAACACCGTCATCGTCAACTGCTCGCCCGTCGGCATGTTCCCCAAGGTGGATGCCGCCCCTGCCATTCCCTACGAGCTTCTCACTCCGCAGCACCTCCTCTTCGACTGTGTCTATAATCCCGAGGACACACTCTTCATGCAGAAAGGCAGAGCGCAAGGTGCTACGGTCAAAAACGGTCTGGAGATGCTTCACCTCCAGGCCATCGCAAGCTGGAAGTTCTGGAATGAATAGCCAACGCAGACGACAGATAGGAATAATTGTTGTCCGGGGAAAATCAAGAGCACCTCTACTTATGCGCCTATAATTCGGCTTTCTTGACAAAAGCAGCTCATGGGGGATTACTCTAAAGTCCCGAAGGGACGAGAGACCACAGACGGGGGTGTTAACCCCCGGTAATTGCGCAACAACAAGAAAAGTCCCGAAGGGACGACAGAGATATAAGCAATTTGATATTAAACAGGTTATGTGCTCTGTCGCCCTTTCAGGGCTTAGTTTTGTTAATGCGCTTGTTCCGGGGGTTAACACCCCCGTCTGTGGTCTATCGCGCCTTGACTTCGTCGACCTTTGGTTCGGCGTTTTTCCCCGGACAGCAATAGATAGAAATAATCCCCGAAGCATTTGCCTCGGGGATTATTCTGTTTCCGTTGGGGACATAGGAACTTCTACTTAGGCTTCGCACGCAAGGGAAATGGTGGAACAGGCAGGAGACAGAAGGAAAGATAACAGGTTATGGAGTTTGATTGTTCATGTACTTGCAATTGCATGTTCATGTATATGCAATTGCAAGTACATG
>OMSJ01000150.1 GCA_900313705.1 uncultured Prevotellaceae bacterium | reverse complement strand
ATTCATAGGAATTTGTGTTTATCTCTTTAACATGTAATTACCATGTAATTGCCATGAATTTACATTAAATCATTTATGATAATTCGTGGGCATTCATGGGAATTTGTGTTTATCTCTTTAACATATAATTGCCATGTAATTATCCATGAATTTTCCATTAAATACTATTTATGATAATTCGTGGGCATTCATGGGAATTTGTGTTCAAATCTTTAAGCCTCTTAGTTCCATTAAAAAATAATTTCCTTCGAATTCACGTTATTTAATCATCTGACATTTACCTTTTATCATTTACGCGTGCAAAAGTACAAAAAAAAGTGAAAAGTGAAAAGTGAAAAGTGAAAAATAACATATGCGGTAGCAAATTCTTCATTCTTCATTATTCGTTCTTCATTATTTTTTCTATCTTTGCAAGAAAAATGATGTCCTTATGAAGATAAAGCTATTTGAAACACTTATTTTTGCTGCATTACTCTCTCTGACGGCAAATGCCCAGCAAGCTGACCTTCTCGACAAGGTGAACCTCTACATCGGCACGGCCGACGACTACGGGCAGATGACGCCGGGAGCCACGGTTCCCTACAGCCAGATACAGGTCTGCCCCGACAGCAAGCCCCGACAGCATCCGGGCTACGACTACGAGCAGTCCACGATATCGGGCTTCAGCATCAATCGTCTGTCGGGCGTTGGCGGAAGCGGCTGCGGCGGTAACGTCTCGCTGATGCCCGACGCAACAGGCGAGGACGTCCGTCTCGTCAAGCAGACAGAAGTGGCGAAGCCCGGCTACTACAGCGTCGAGCTGAGCAACGGCGTATGGTTCACCGCGACTGCCGACCGCCGCATGGCCGTGGAGCGTTTCTCCTTCCCCGACCCCAAGCAGGCCGTCCTGTTGCTCAACCCCGCTTCTGCCTTCGACAAGGTCTATGCGGCACGGTTCGAGCAGAAGTCGTCCTCAATGGGACAGGGCTATGCCGAGTGCGCCAACACCTGCCGACGCGGACGCTATCGCCTCCACTACCGTCTCTACACCAGTTCGCCTTTCGTGCTCGACACGATTGCCGACGGCCGCAAGCGTCTCACCTTCCCCGAGCTGTCGGCACGATATGTTGAAGTGCGTGTCGTCGTCTCTACCGGACTTGCCGACGAGCTGGACAAGATGCCGGAGCAGGCCGTATGGCGCACGGACTTCCTCACAATGGTGGAACGCGCTCAAAGGCAGTGGCAACGGTTGCTCTCGACGGTCGAGGTGGAAGGTGGAACGGCTGACCAGCAGACCATCTTCTATACATCTTTATATAGGACGTTCCACAGCCCGTTCCAGGTCACAGACAGGAACATGACGAACTATCTCGGCACGGACAACAAGCCGCACGAGGCGAAGGGCTTCCAGTACTACAGTTCGTGGTCGCTTTGGGACACCTATCGCACGAAGTTCCCCCTCATCACCCTCCTCGACGAAGGCCACAGCTCCGACATCATGCAGTCGCTCTCGCAGCTCTACATGACAGGCAAGAAGGACTGGAGCACCGACTACGAATGTGTGCCGACGGTCCGCACTGAACACGCCATCGCAACCCTGCTCGACGCCTATCGGCAGGGTATCAGCATCCCATCACTTCGCGACGCCTATCCCGGCATGGTGGCCGAGGTGAAGCGGCTCAGCCTGAAGAGTCCCGACCAATGTCTCGAAGCCAGCGGCGACTTCTGGGCACTCGGACAGCTGGCAGCAGAGCTTGGCATGAAGGAAGATGCGATGCTATGGAAGAAAAGAGGCGAGGAAATCTTCGACAGCATCTGGCCGAAGGAGTTCAAGGACATCGACGAGACCTACACTAAGATGAAGGGCAACGGCCTCTATCAAGGCACGCGCTGGCAGTACCGCTGGGGCGCACCGATGTACCTGCCGCGAATGATTGAACTGGTCGGCAAGAAGGAACTCGGAGCACAGTTGCAAAGGTTCTTCAAAGAAGAGCTTTACAACCAGGGCAACGAGCCGGACATCCACGTGCCCTTCCTCTTCGGACGACTCGGGATGCCACAGGAGACAAGCGGCATCGTCCGCACACTCGCCACGGAGAGCATTACCCATCGCTACGGCGGCAACGACGCCTACCCCACCCCCTTTGTGGGCTGTGCCTTCGTCAACCAGCCTCGCGGCTACTGCTTCGAGATGGACGAAGACGACGGCGCCATGAGTGCCTGGTACGTCTTTGCCAGCATCGGCATGTACCCGCTCATCGTCGGCGAAGCAGTCTTTGAGCTCTTCCCGCCACTCTTCGACAAAGTGACGCTCCACCTCGGTGCCGACCAGAAGACGACCGTCGTCATCCGTACCGAAGGGCAAAGCCGCAAAATGGAAAATGGTAAATGGGTAAATGGTAAATACAAGAGTGTTACATGGAACGGCAAGACATTACCCAACTTCCAAATCGCCGTCAAGGAACTAAAGAAAGGCGGAGAACTGACGTTCCACTTCTAATTCAAAATTTATAAATTCAAAATTCAAAAAGTGCGAGACAATGAAGAACCTGTCTTATATTTTCATTATTTCATTCCTTCATTATTTCATTATTTCCTGCTCTCCGCAGAAGGCAGAGAAACAGGATGCAACGCAGACCGAACTGTCTGCCGACGAGATACACAGCCTGCCCGACTATGCCTACACAGACTCGCTCATGCAAGGCAGCCACAGAGTCGTCTATTCCATCACCAGCCAGCCCGACGACGAGCTGCCGGAAGTCGTTGACGAAGATGGCGTTAAATACAAAGACAACCGCTTCAGCCTTGTCATCACTAAAGACGGCAAGACGCTCTTCAGCCGCAGCTTCACCAAGGCCGACTTCCGAAGCTTGCTCAGCAAAGACTTCCAGAAGTACGGCATCATGGACGGTCTGCGCTTCAACCACGCAGAGGAAGGCAAACTCTACTTCAACACCTGCGTCAGCCTCCCCGACAGCGACATGTCCTGCCCCTTCTTCCTCACCATCGGTCCCGACGGCAGCTACACCATCACACCCGACACCACCATTGACGAAGACGCGCTGCCAACACCTGATAACACTTGACAAAACCGAACTCTCCAGCCCTCGAGAAACAACGCAAAATGTTGTAAAGGCTTTTTCCAAGCGCCGCAAAACGTGCCGCGAAATGGGATGTTTCTCAACGAGACATAGGTTGTTCGTCAACGCCACACGCCGTGTTTGCAAACACAACGTGTGGCGTTGGCCATCTCTGCACGTAGAGATGGGCAGCGGAAGCAAACTTTGTTCCTCACAAATATAGACTTCAACATCATGGCAACATAACAAATGGGCAAGCGAAGAAAAGCGTTTGCCAATCATCAACGAAATCCAAAGATTCGAGTCTAATAGGATTTTCATAAACCTTTTCTGTACGTGTCAATCTCCGCCTGTTTCTCCTCGTTGCGCATTGCCTTATGTTTTCATGCAAGTTGCGTAACAGACCTTTTCGACACATATTTCATCGGAAAACATTCCTTTTCAAGGAAAATCTCGTGGAAAGTTCGTTTTTCTTCTACTTTTGTGCCCGAAATAGAGAATGAGGACTATGGAAGCAACTGCAACAAGAAGAAAGCGTACTCGCGAGGAAGTCCTTGCGTGGCTCGATGCAGCCCGACAGCGCAAGGCGGCTTTCCAAAAAGAAACGAACGAATGGTGGCAGGCACGGCAACGTGGACTGAAGGAAGCTGCTGAATCCGGTTACTATCACATTGAAATAGTTTAAAGTATGAACCACCTGAGCATTAATGCCATTAATGTTCATTCCCCATACATTGTGGGCTTTGACGGAAAGGTTTTCCAATTCGTCACGGACCATGGCATTACTTATAGAGTGGATTTCGAACTGGATTCTAACCCTTTCTTTACAGCTTATTGGTTCAACCTTGCCAATCCAGAGCACCTAAAGTCGCCCAATGATCCAAAGATTTCTGAGACCGTCATCTGCATCATCGAAGAATTCTTTCGCCAGAATCCGGACATCCTCCTCTATATGTGCAGCACGGAGGGCGATAAGCAGGCACAGCGTGCACGCCTCTTCCTTCGCTGGTTCAACGGAGCTGAGCAGCAAAAGCATTATGTGGCGCGTTCTGTTGAAGTGCGAGGCGAAGAAGGACGGACTGAATATGTGGCTCTCATAGTCCAGCGCAGCAATCCTCAGCTGGAGGAGATACTTGCCGTCTTCGACGAAGAGGCGGCCATGTTCAACGATATGAAACCATAAGACTCAATGAGTCATCATAAAAGAGAGAAACAAAACATTTATTAACTAACCCAGATATGGCAAAAGTAATTAAGTTACGCAAAGGCCTCGACATCAACCTCAAGGGCAAAGCCACGAAGGAAACAGCGACCGTGAAGTGTCCGGGCGAGTATGCACTCGTGCCCGATGACTTCCATGGCGTGAAACCCAAAGTGGTGGTCAAGGAGGGTGATGCCGTGAAGGCTGGGGATGCCTTGTTTGTTGACAAGCTGCATCCCGAAGTGAAGTTCGTGAGCCCTGTCAGCGGAACAGTCAGCATGGTGGAACGCGGCGACCGTCGCAAACTGCTGAGCATCCGTGTGAAGGCTGACGAGAAGCAGGAAGCACGCCAGTTCGACACAAAGGGCGACATCAAGGCGCTCATGTTGGAGAGCGGTCTGTTTGCATTCCTGCGTCAACGTCCCTACGATGTGGTGGCAAATCCAGAGGACGCTCCGAAGGCTATCTTTGTGAGCGCGTTCAACAGTATGCCGCTGAGTCAGGACTTCGAGTATGTTCTCCAAGGTCAGGAGGCTGAGTTCCAGGCTGGTCTTTCCGCTTTGGCAAAGCTCGCAAAGGTTTATCTCGGCGTGAGCGCAAAGCAGACCGCTAAGGCTCTGACCGAGGCTAAGGACTGCGAGGTGAACATCTTCGACGGTCCCGCTCCTGCAGGCAATGTAGGCGTTCAAATCAATCACGTCAACCCCATCAACAAGGGCGAAGTGGTTTGGACACTCGGAGCTGAGGAAGTTATCTTCCTGGGTCGTCTCTTGAAGACTGGCACAGTCGATTTCACCCGCACCATCGCGCTTGCAGGCAGCGAGGTGAAGGCGCCCAAGTACTACAAAGTGAAGGTCGGCCAGAAGCTGACGACGCTTTTAAGTGAAAAGTTAAAAGTGAATAGTGAAAAATCAGAGGAAGGGTCAGTCCGCATCATCAACGGCAACGTGATGACGGGTCTCAAGACCTCTGCCGAAGGTTTCCTCGGAGCACATGCAACCGAAGTGAACGTCATTCCCGAAGGTGACCACGCAGACGAGATGTTGGGCTGGATCATGCCACGCTTCAGCACCTTCTCGACCCATCGCAGCTACTTCAGCTGGCTCTTTGGCAAGAAGAAGGAGTACGTCATCGATGCACGCGTCAAAGGCGGCGAGCGTCACATGATTATGAGCGGCGAGTACGACAAAGTGTTCCCGATGGACATCTACGCAGGCTATCTCGTGAAGGCCATCATAGCAGGAGACATCGACCGTCAGGAAGCTCTGGGCATCTACGAGGTTGCTCCCGAGGACTTCGCCATCGCAGAGTTCGTGGACTCCTCGAAGCTCGAGTTGCAGCGCATCGTACGCGAAGGGTTGGACATCCTCAGAAAGGAAAACGCTTAATTCAAATTCAAAATTTATAAATTCAAAATTCAAAATGGGGCTAACGTTTAGCTCAAAATTCAAAATGAGGCTAACGTTTAGCTCAAAAATCAAAATGATGCTACGCACTACAACTTGGCGAAAAGGATTTAATTTTGAAATTTGAATTTAATAATTTTGAATTTATAATTACATATTATAATTATATTATGAATCCAATAAAGAAACTATTCGATAACATACATCCCTACGTTGAGGAAGGTGGCAAGTTCCATGAGGAAGGTGGCAAGTTCCATGCTTTCCGCTCGTTGGTGGACGGTTTCGAGACGTTTGCTTTCGTTCCGAACACAACCAGCCGCGTAGGTAGCGTGAATATCCACGATGCTATCGACAGCAAGCGCATCATGAGTCTCGTGGTGATTGCCTTGGTGCCTGCTTTGCTCTTCGGTATGTATAACGTGGGTTACCAGAACGCTCTCGCCACAGGTCACTTGGCCGATGCGACGTTCTGGGGCATGTTCTGGTACGGCTTCCTGGCCGTTCTGCCTAAGATTATTGTCAGCTACGTTGTCGGTCTCGGCATCGAGTTCACGGTTGCACAATGGAAGAACGAGGAAATCCAGGAAGGCTTCCTTGTATCCGGCATCATCATTCCCATGATTGTGCCCGTTACTTGTCCGCTTTGGATGCTCGCCATCGCCGTTGCTTTCAGCGTGATTCTCGCTAAGGAAATCTTCGGCGGCACAGGCATGAACATCTTCAATCCTGCCCTCATCACCCGTGCTTTCCTGTTCTTCAGCTATCCTGCTGCTATGACAGGCGACGCTAAGGTTTGGGTCGCTCAGGACACCATCTTCGGTCTTGGCTATAAGGCTACTGATGCCTATACCGCAGCCACACCTCTTGGCGAGGCAGCTCAGGCAGGCTTCCAAGGCTTTGCTCCTGAGACAATCGAGAATGCCATCACGGGTCTCATCCCTGGTTGCATTGGTGAAACCAGCGTGATAGCCATCGCTCTTGGCGGCTTGCTGCTGCTTTGGACTGGTATTGCCAGCTGGAAGACCATGCTGAGCGTCTTCGTTGGCGGTGCTGCAACAGGTTATCTCATGCAAGCTCTCGGCTTGACAGAGATTCAATGGTACGAGCAACTTGTTCTTGGCGGCTTCGCTTTCGGTGCAGTCTTCATGGCAACCGACCCCGTCACAAGCTGTCGCACAGAATGCGGCAAGTACGTCTATGGTCTGCTCATCGGCTTTATCGCAGTCCTGGTTCGCGTCCTCAATCCGGGTTATCCCGAAGGCATGATGCTGGCCATCCTGCTGATGAACCTCTTTGCAAGCCTCATCGACTACTGCTTCGTGCAGAGCAACATTAACATGCGTGCTAAACGCGTATCTAATAAAAAACAGATATGGCAAAGAAATTTATATGCGAACAATGCGGCCAGACATTCGAGGCTGCATCAAAGCCCGATAAGTGCCCTATCTGCGGCGCCGACGCTTCCAAGATAAAGGAAGTAAAGTCGAAGGGCGTTAATACGAACGGTAATGTCTATACCTTCTGCTATGCAGCAGTAATGGTTATCATCGTTGCCTTCCTGCTGGCTTTCGTGGCTTCTGCCTTGAAGGAGACTCAGGAAGCCAACGTAGCAAACGATACGAAGGGACAGATTCTCTCAGCTCTCGGTTACGACAAGGCTACCATCGATGTGGCTAAGGTCTATGAAGAGAAGGTGAAGGACAACCTCTTCGAAGCAGGCGAACTGAAGCCTTACGAGGAGAAGTTCAACACGACTTACGGCTCTCTCATCAAGGAAGGCAAGCTTCACGTCTTCACTGGCACAACAGCCAACGGCGAACCCGCTTATGTGCTGCCTGTTGTAGGTCGCGGCCTTTGGGGCGGCCTTTGGGGTTATATCGCTGTGAACGAAGCGAAGGACAAAGTGCTTGGCACTTACTTCTACCACGAAAGCGAGACTGCTGGCCTTGGTGCCCGCATCGGCGAGAAGTGGTTCCAGGACCAGTTCATCGGCAAGCCCATCTTCGGTGAGGACGGCAATGTGGCTCTCACAGTCACAAAGGCTGGCGCTGCTCAAAGCGAGTTCGAAGTCGATGGCGTGACCGGTGCAACCCTTACCAGCAATGGCGTGGCTGCAATGGTCAAGGACGGTCTGACCGCTTACAAGGAATTCCTCGGTGGTGCTACAGCAAGCGAACCTGTAGAGGTAGAAGAGGCCGAGTGTATTATTTGCGAAGAGGATGTTAAACAATAAGAAAGAAGGAGGAAAAGAATATGAGTAAATTGTTTTCTGACGAGAATAAAGCCGCATTCACAGGCCCCCTTAACGTGAACAACCCCGTCGCTGTTCAGGTGCTCGGTATCTGTTCGGCATTGGCTGTCACCAGTCAGCTGAAGCCCGCCATCGTGATGGGACTCAGCGTGACGGTCATCACGGCATTCTCGAATGTG
>OMSJ01000160.1:2904-4989 GCA_900313705.1 uncultured Prevotellaceae bacterium | reverse complement strand
AATGTCAATCTGCTCGGCTGTCTTCCAGTTGGCAGTGATACCATTCTCCTTTTGCCACTGCTGACCATTCTTCTCCTGAATGCCAGCGTAGATATCTATATCTTTAAATGATTTGCGTGCCATAATTAGATGCCGAGTTTTGCGTTGTACTCCTTGAGAGTCTCAAGCTGGTTAGACCTTACGTGGATAAAGTTCTCGATGCCTGCTGCCTTGAGGTCTTCCGTGCAAGCCGGTGCGCCTGCTACGACGTAGAGGGCGCGGCCGTTCAGGTACTTGAAGGCAGGGATGGCGTACTCAGCGTACTCATCGTCGCTCGAGCAGATGACCACGATGTCAGCGCCTGCTGCGAGGGCTGCGTCAACGCCTTCCTCAACTGTCTTGAAGCCGAGGTTGTCGATGACCTGATAGCCAGCGGCTGCCAGGAAGTTGCAGCTGAACTGAGCACGAGCCTGACGCATAGCCAGGTTGCCGATGGTCAGCATGAATGCGACGGGCACTTTCGGGCACCTTGGCTGCCTTCTCCGTCTTGAGGCGGAGTGCTTCGAAGTCGCTTGCCAGACGAGATGTCTTGATGGCAGGAATCTCGCTCTCGCAACCGCAACTGTTCTTGCAGCAGCACTCGACGGGTTCCTTGCCTTCGCTCTTCTCGGTGAAGTTGGGGAACTGGTTCGTGCCAAGCAGGAACTCCTTGCGCTTGTCGGCATTGGCGTGGCGCGTCTTGTTCGTCTCGTTGATGGTGTTCTGCACAGAGCCTGCCTTTGCAGCAGCGAGGAAGCCGCCTTCTTCCTCAACAGCGAGGAAGAGCTTCCAAGCCTGACCAGCGAGAGCCGAGGTCAGCTCCTCGATGAAGTAGGAACCGCCGGCTACATCGACCATGCGGTCGAAGTGGCACTCGTCCTTCAGCAGCAGCTGCTGGTTGCGGGCGATGCGCTCTGCGAAGTCAGTCGGCACTTCGTAAGGCTCGTCGAAAGGTGTTACGACGATGCTGTCAACGCCTCCCAGGGCTGCCGACATCGTCTCGGTCTGCGAGCGGAGCATGTTGACGTAGCTGTCGAAGAGTGTCTGGTTGTAGGTCGTCGTGAAGGCGCAGACGTGCATCTTTGCGCTCTCCTTGCAAGCAGTGTACTGACTTACAATCTGTGCCCACAGCATACGAGCGGCACGCAGCTTGGCAATCTCCATGAAATAGACGCCGTTGATGCCGAGGTTGAACTTGATGCTCTGTGCTGCCAGTTCGGGAGCCACGCCTGCCTCGGTCAGCTCTGTCAGGTACTCGTTGCCCCAGGCGAGGGCATAGCCGAGGTCCTGATAGCTGTAAGCGCCAGCGTTGGTGAGCTTGTAGGCATTCACAGCGATGGGACGGAACTTGGGATAAGCGGCAAAGGTCTCAACGAGAGCCTTCGCGTTCTTCAGGGCTTCGGTGGTGTCCTTGCCCTTCATGAGCATCTTCTCCAGCGGGTCGAAGCTGATGCTGCCCTCAACCTTCTGAGCGTCGGCACCTTTCTTCTGGAAGTAAGCCACGAGAATCTGAGCCAGCTCGAGCGACTTGCACTGGCAAGTGCAGAAGTTCAGCTCGATGCAATCCACGTAGATACCCTCGAGCAGCGTCTCGATATACTCTGCGCTCACCTTCTCCGAGGGGATGCAGAAGCCGAGACTCGTCACGCCCTTGTTAAGGATGTCGAGCGCCTTGGCATTGGCCTCTTTGGGGCATTCACACTTGATGTCCTGACGGACATACCATTCGTTGTCGGCGGCTTTGTTGCCGCGCACGTAGGGGAACTCACCGGGGAGGGCGTTGACAAGCGGCAGCTTATCTACATCTTCCTTCAGGTAGAAGGGCTCCATGCTGAAGCCTTCGTTGGTTCTCCACACCATTTTCTTCTGATAGTCCGCACCCTTGAGGTCCACCTCAATCTTGTCGCGCCATTCCTGACGGCTCGGGGCGGTAAAGTCAGAAAAGAGTTTTTCTTTACTATCTGCCATAATGTTTATAAAAATATATAATGGTTAGGTTGTACCTAAAAAGTACGCAAAGGTACTACAAAAACTGTAAAGAAGAAAGTGAAACATGAAAAATTATTC
>OMSJ01000160.1:0-2875 GCA_900313705.1 uncultured Prevotellaceae bacterium | reverse complement strand
CCTAATCTTTAATCTTTTTTCGTACCTTTGCCGCGAAATGGAGAGAGAGTCAAGTACGTTAAATCGTAAATGGTAAATTGTCAAATAGTAAATTGCGAAGATGGATTGGTTTCTTAGTCTGCTGACAAACACTTCGGGTGTGGGCCACATTGTGATGTTGTATGCCTTTGTCATTGCTGCTGGCATCGCTTTGGGACGAGTTAAAATAGGTGGCAAGAAGAACGGCATTGCCTTGGGCGTGACGTTTGTGCTGTTCGTCGGTATCCTCATGGGGCATCTCTACAAGAGTGCGGGCGTCGTCTCGCTCGAGGGTTTTGCTGCTCCCGGCAACGTGCTGACCTTCATCCAGGACTTCGGTCTCATCCTTTTTGTCTATTGTATAGGCTTGCAGGTCGGACCTGGCTTCCTTGAGTCTTTCAAGACGGGAGGCCTGAAGATGAACCTCATTGCTATTGGCATAGTGCTGCTGAACGTGGCTTGCTGTATAGGTCTCTTCTTCCTGGTCTTCTACAAGGGAGGCAGCATGGCCGGCGAGAACAGTCGCAGCCTGGCAATGATGGTGGGTGTGCTCTGTGGAGCCATTACCAACACACCGGGCTTGGGCGCCGCTACGGAAGCCTGCAGCAATATCTTCGGCGCTGGTGCCCCCTCTATTGCCAATGGCTATGCATGTGCCTATCCGCTTGGCGTTGTGGGCATCATATTGGCTACCATTGCAGTCCGTCTCCTTACACGTACCTCCCTGAAGCAAGAGCAGGAGGCCTTGGAGCAGGAGAAGGCTGCCAATCCACATGCTACGCCCCATCGCATGACCATTAGTTGCCGCAATCCCTACATCGTAGGCAAGACCATCATGCAGATCCGTGAGTTCCTGGGACACGACTTCGTTTGCAGCCGTATCCTTCAGCAAGGACATGTCAGCATTCCCAACCGCAACACCATCCTGGGCGAAGGCGACTTGCTGTATCTCACCTGTGCTGAGGCCGATACGGAGGCTGTGAAGGCCTTTATCGGTCCCGAAGATGATAGCGTCGTCTGGGAAGAGCAGGACGTTCCCATGGTGAGCAAGCATATACTGGTAACACAGCCTGCAATGGCGGGCAAGACCTTGGGCGAGCTGCATTTCAGCAGCGTCTATGGCGTGAATGTGACGCGTGTCCGTCGTGGCGACCTGAACCTGTTCGGCGAGCGTAACCTGCGTCTGCAGATAGGCGACCGTGTCGTTGTCGTAGGTCCGGAGGATGCCGTGGATCGTGTGGCTGCCAAGATGGGCAACAGCGTGAAGAAGCTCGACCATCCCAATCTCTCAGCCATCTTCATCGGCATACTCGTCGGCATCATCTTCGGCTCCATTCCTTTCGCCATTCCCGGCGTGCCCACTCCGGTCAAACTGGGCTTGGCAGGCGGCCCTCTCTGCGTCGCCATTGCCATCGGAGCTTACGGCTATAAGTTCAAGCTCAATGCCTACACCACCACCAGCGCCAACCTCATGTTGCGCGAGATTGGACTTGCACTCTTCCTGGCCAGCGTAGGCATCAAGGCAGGAGCCAACTTCGTGGACACCGTCGTCGATGGTGACGGCCTCACGTACGTCTGGTGTGGCTTCATCATCACCGTGCTTCCCATTCTCATCATGGGCATCGTGGCACGCAAGTGGGCAAAGATAAACTACTGCACCCTCATGGGACTTGTGGCCGGAGCCACCACCGACCCGCCAGCACTCGCCTTTGCCAATCAGACGGCTGGCAACGATGCCCCGTCCGTAGGCTATAGCACCGTCTATCCTCTCAGCATGTTCCTCCGCATCCTCACGGCACAGCTCATCATCCTGCTGCTCTGCGTGGCGTAAATTAGGCGTGTACTTCTTGTCATAAGTACGTGTACTTGTCGCCATAAGTACACGTACTTATCGTCGTAAGTCCGTGTACTTCTTGACACATATCCCCTTTTACTTCTCCGAAAGGATTGCTCTGCGTCCGCGAGCAAGAACGTGATCCTTGATGCCTGTGCTGTCGGCAACCTCTCCGACGGCACTCCGAGTGGAGTAGCCCCAGTCGTAGCGCGAGCCGTATCCGTAAGTGTTCACGTAAGGCGTCCAGCTATAGTAATCGACCATCTTGTACAAACGGAACGACGTATTGGTGGCCGCAAACGTCCCAGAAAGGTAGTCGTTCGTCATGTGGTAGTTGCTGATGCGCGTATCCAAATCGTGGTCGTAGTCATAGTAGATGTAGATGCTGCCGTTCCTGACCGACCAAGTGAAGTAGTAATACTGATACTCGTACGGACCGTACTCGTAGTAGTCCACCTGCGTGCCAGTCCCATAGTTGGCGTATGAGTGGTCAGGGATGAAACGGATATAGGAGTCATAGGAATCGAACGTATATTCGCGTCCCCTGGCATCGACGTATGTGTAGTACATGCCGAAGTCGCCTCGCCATTCACCGGAGAGCACCATAGACTGGTTCGTATCTTCCATGTCAACGCATGAACTGAATATGCAGGCACAAGCTATAAGCATAGCTGAGAGAAAAGAGTAATGACGTTTCATAGCAGTACGTTTTTAATGTTTGTATGGTGCAAAGGTACGGAAACATTGCGGATTATTGCTAGGGAATTAAGGAATAAGTAAGAGGGAAATCCCTACAACATAAGAAAAGATCTCCCTTTTGTCCTTCGCCTCTCGCCTTTTCCTCCCTTCTTCTCTTCCTTCCCCCTCCTCTCCCCCCTCCCTTCCTCCCTTCCTCCCTTCCTCCCTTCCTTCTCTTTCTCTGTGCTTCCTAGCCACTGTGCCTTGCGGTTCTCCGCAAGGTTCCCCTCCTCCCCCCTTCATTCCCCCCTTCTTCCCTCGCGCGCGTATATAATATATAATGTG
>OMSJ01000090.1 GCA_900313705.1 uncultured Prevotellaceae bacterium | reverse complement strand
TTCCTCGATACGCCAGGTCACGAAGCCTTCACCGCCATGCGTGCCCGTGGTGCTCAGGTCACCGACATTGCCATCATCATCGTGGCTGCCGACGACGACATCATGCCGCAGACGAAGGAAGCCATCGCCCATGCCACGGCTGCCGGCGTGCCCATCGTCTTCGCCATCAACAAGATAGATAAGCCCAGCGCCAACCCCGACAAGATTAAGGAAGGCTTGGCAAACATGAACTTCCTCGTCGAGGAATGGGGCGGCAAATACCAAAGCCAGGACATCAGTGCAAAGAAGGGAACCGGTGTAAGCGAGCTTCTGGAGAAAGTGCTTCTCGAAGCCGAGATGCTCGACCTCAAGGCCAACCCCAACCGCAAGGCAACGGGCTCCATCATCGAGTCCAGTCTGGACAAGGGTCGTGGCTATGTGGCTACCGTGCTCGTCAGCAACGGTACGCTCCACGTGGGCGACGTCCTGCTGGCCGGCACGAACTACGGTCGCGTCAAGGCCATGCTCAATGAACGCGGACAGCGCGTCCAGGAGATTGGTCCGTCGCAAGCAGCTACGGTGCTCGGCCTTAACGGTGCACCGCAGGCCGGCGATGCCTTCCACGTCATGGACTCCGACCAGGAGGCGCGCGAGATTGCCAACAAGCGCGAGCAGTTGGCACGCGAGCAAGGCCTTCGCACCATGAAGCGTCGCGGACTGGAAGAGCTGGCTCACAACATCGCTTTGGGCGGCGTGCAGGAACTCAACCTCATCGTCAAGGGCGACGTCGATGGCTCCATCGAAGCCCTCAGCGACTCCCTCATCAAGCTCTCTACGGAGAAGATACAGGTCAACGTCATCTACAAAGCCGTCGGACAGATCAGCGAGAGCGACGTCAACATGGCTGCCGCTGCCGAGAACTGCTTCATCGTCGGCTTCCAGGTGCGTCCCTCGGCTGCCGCACGCCGTCTGGCTGACCAGATGGATGTCGATATTCGCCTCTACAGCGTCATCTACGATGCCATCGAAGAGGTGAAGGATGCCATGGAGGGAATGCTTTCGCCCGAAATCAAGGAAGAGGTGACGGCACAGGTCGAAGTGCGTCAGGTCTATCACATCACGAAGGTGGGCACCGTGGCCGGTGCATACGTCGTCGATGGCAAGGTCAGCCGCACGAACAAGGCACGCGTCATCCGCGACGGCATCGTGGTCTTCACCGGTGCCATCAACGCGCTCAAGCGCTTCAAGGACGACGTGAAGGAGGTAACCACCAACTTCGAGTGCGGCATCTCGCTCGTGGGCTACAACGACCTACGCGAAGGCGACATGATCGAGACCTTCCAGGAAATCGAGATCAAAGCAACACTGTAAAATTAAAAAGTTAAAAGGTTAAAAGGTTAAAAGGTTAAGAAAGGGAAGGGGGACAATGAATGACAAAGGATTTGCTGCCACCATGTCCTGCCCTCACGAATGAAGCTTAGGGGTGTCTTTTAACCTTTTAACTTTTTAACTTTTAACCCTTCTAAGGTGGATATTCTTTTGCTCATCCTTCTGGCTGTCGGCTTCATCAGCGGACTGTTCTCTGGCGCTGTCAAGCAGGTCATCTCGCTTGTTGCTTTTGTAGCAGGCTTTTTACTCGCCTGCATCTACTACCAGACGTTGGGTGACATCCTTACGAGTGTCCTGAACTTCCCTACATTCTGCAAGACGGTGGCCTTCGTGCTGCTATGGGTCATCGTGCCCATCGTGGCGAGCCTGATTGCTTCTCTCATCACCTCGATGCTGAACATCCTGCCTGTCGTGGGGATGCTCAACCGCTTGCTGGGCGGCCTGCTTTGCCTGGCGAAATACGCTCTCATATTGGGAGCGCTTATCTGGCTTTTCTCGTCAGCAAAGCTGCTCAAGGAAGAGACGATGCAGCAGTCGAAGCTTTGCCTGCCGCTCAAGGCGTTACCCGAACTTGTCTATAACGCATTGGCAACAAGCCGTCGCGACAACCCAACTAACCAGATACCCCATGAAAGCGATGCTACTGATGCTCCTTGCGACACTATTCCCGATGGGAGTAGCGTCACAGAGCTATGACCCGTCTGTATCCAGTCGGAGCGACGCCCCGATGGTCGAAGTGATTGAACTCGGACTGCGGAGAGCGACCACTCAGTCCCTTCTCTTGGCCGAAGCGCTGAAGGACCAGCAGAACCTGTTGCCACGCACTTACGAGAAAGGCAAGGTGCAGACCATCCGCTACGACCACTGGGTCTCGGGCTTCTTCCCAGGCCTGCTATGGATGCTCTACGAGAACAGCGGCGACGACAGGCTGCGACGCTTCGCTGAGCTTTACACCAAGCGAGTGGAACCGGCTAAGAAGCTCACCAACACCCACGACCTCGGCTTCATGCTCTACTGCAGTTTCGGCCAGGGCTTTCGCCTCACAGCCAACAGCCATTACCTCGACGTCATCCGCGAAGGCACACAGAGCCTGCTCACGCGATGGAACCCCAAGCTGGGCGTCATCCGCTCGTGGGACTTCGGCAAGCAATGGCAGTATCCCGTCATCATTGACAACATGATGAACCTCGAGATGCTCTGCTTTATGACACGTCAGACGACGGACAGCCGGTACATGAAGGTAGCAGAGACACACGCCAAGACTACCATCAGGAACCACTTCCGAAAGGACAACAGCACTTTCCACGTCGTCTCCTACGACACCCTTTCTGGCCAGCCTCACGCCAAGAACACGGCACAGGGCTATGCCGACGGCAGCGCATGGGCACGTGGTCAGGCATGGGGACTCTACGGTTATACGATGATGTACCGCGAGACGCACAACCGCATCTACCTGAAGCAGGCCCGCAAGATAGCGGCATTCCTGATGAACCACCCACGTCTGCCTGCCGACGGAGTGCCTTATTGGGACTACGATGCCCCTGACATCCCGAATGCGAAGCGCGATGCCTCGGCCGCAGCCATCATGGCCTCCGCCCTGATAGAGCTGAGCCAGCTCGACAAGGGCAAGATGGCTCCGAAGTATCTGGCACTTGCCGAGAAGCAACTGCGCACGCTCAGCTCGCCCGAATACCTGGCTGAGGAAGGGGAGCAGGGCGGCTTCGTCCTGAAGCATAGCGTGGGCCACATGCCTGAGAAGAGAGAAGTGGACGTGCCACTCACCTATGCTGATTATTATTATGTAGAGGCTCTGATGCGGCTGAAGAAACTTCTCTAAGCCAAAGATGGCAGGTCATGTTGTTTGATTGTTCATGTACTTGCAATTGCATGTTCATGTATATGCAATTGCAAGTACATGAACAATCAAACTCCACTCCTGAGGTAGTTGACCTCTTTTCCATTCCGCTGTCTGCAATTATTGCTGCAAGAAGCCGGTTTGCGGAAGTGGTTGTCGGAAACTTCAATCAAATAAATTTGGTATTTCGCTCGCTTCTTCGTAACTTTGCACCCGCAATTGAAAGTTGCGAAGCAGAAGATGGAAGAAAAGAACAGTTTCGTGCGTGAGGTGGCGGAGAAGAAGTACGAGTACGGCTTCACTACCGACGTGCAGACGGACATCATCGAGAAGGGTCTGTCGGAGGACGTCGTGCGCCTCATCTCACAGAAGAAGGGGGAGCCGGACTGGCTGCTGGAGTTCCGCCTGAATGCTTATCGCTATTGGCTGACCCTTGAGCAACCGACTTGGGGACACCTCAAGATGCCTGAGATTGACTACCAAGCCATCTCCTACTATGCCGACCCGACCCGCAAGGGGCAAGAGGGAGAGAAGGAAATCGACCCTGAGCTGATGAAGACCTTCGACAAGCTGGGCATCCCCTTGGAGGAGCGCATGGCACTGGCCGGAACAGCCGTCGATGCCGTGATGGACTCGGTGAGCGTCAAGACGACGTTCCGCGAGAAGCTCCGCGAGAAGGGCATCATCTTCTGCTCTATCAGCGAGGCCGTCCGCGAGCACCCCGACTTGGTGCGCGAGTACCTGGGCAGCGTTGTTCCCTACCGCGACAACTTCTTTGCGGCGCTCAACTCCGCTGTCTTCAGCGACGGCTCCTTCGTCTATATCCCCAAAGGCGTGCGCTGCCCGATGGAGCTCAGCACGTACTTCCGCATCAACGCCCGCGGCACGGGACAGTTCGAGCGGACACTCATCGTGTGCGACGATGATGCCTACGTCTCTTACCTCGAAGGTTGCACGGCACCCATGCGCGACGAGAACCAGCTCCACGCCGCCATCGTCGAAATAGTTGTGAAGGAACGGGCTGAGGTCAAGTACTCTACGGTGCAGAACTGGTACCCTGGCGACAGCGAAGGCAAGGGCGGCGTGCTCAACCTCGTGACGAAGCGCGGCCATCTGCGAGGCAAGGACAGCCGACTCTCCTGGACGCAGGTGGAGACGGGCAGCGCCATCACGTGGAAGTACCCAAGCTGTGTGCTCTCGGGCGACGGCTCGCAGGCTGAGTTCTACAGCGTGGCTGTGACAAACAACTACCAGCAGGCCGACACGGGCACCAAGATGATACACATCGGACGGAACACCCGTAGCACCATCATCTCGAAAGGCATCAGCGCAGGCCGCAGTCAGAATGCCTACCGAGGTCTCGTCAAGGTGGCTTCCACAGCCGACGGTGCCCGCAACTACAGCAGTTGCGACTCGCTCCTGCTCGGCAGCCATTGCGGAGCACATACCTTCCCATACATGGATGTGCACAACGATACAGCCGTCGTGGAGCACGAGGCAACGACCAGCAAAATATCGGAGGACCAGCTCTTCTACCTCAACCAGCGCGGCATCAACACGGAGGAAGCCGTCAGCCTCATCGTGAACGGCTACGCCAAGGAGGTCATCAACAAGCTGCCGATGGAGTTCGCAGTCGAGGCCCAGAAGCTCCTCGGCGTCACACTCGAAAGCAGCGTGGGCTGACTTGTCGCTGAAGCCCGACGGCATGACTTTGTTATTTTGTTATTATTATACAATATTTTCCATAAATTCCTTGGCTATATTGCAGTTTATTTGTAATTTTGCATCAATTCCCTTACCATCATCACATTATCATCTTGAGCGATGCTTGGCTCTACGGTAACTTCGAGGGAGGAAATAAGTAACATTGATTCTACTAATATGAAGAATTTTCTTGTGATGGTTGCATGCGCAGTGGCACTCGCAGCATGTACAACGAAAGAAGAGGTCGAGCCGCAGACTTCCCAGTACGTCAGGTTCTATCCCCTTATGACGCGTGCCACAGAGACTCAGTTCGAGCAAGGCGACCAGATAAGTATTTCTGCCGTGCATCCCACAGCCGGCACAGAATTGAAGACATCCGGAAACTATGCCGACAACATACCCTATGTCTTCAGCGGCGGAATGTTCGTTCCGGAAAAAGAGGATGGAATCAAGCTCCCTTTGGGCGAAGAATCCGGCTTAGCCTACTATGCCGTCTATCCACAACAGGACGCACTGGCTACGGAGGGAACTTTCACGGTACAGCAAGACCAGCGCGAACACAAGAACAGAACATTAAGCGACTTTTGCACCGTGTTTGTTCCAACAACCGGCAATAAGGATGTCTATTTGAAGTTCTGGCACAGGATGAGTCGCATCTGCGTTGACCTTACGGGCATAACCATACAGCCAGTCACCATGCAACTGAAAAACATGTCCCTCGAGGTGGCCTTCGACCTGAACGCCAACACTTATGCCTCGACAGGCGGTGGCGTGTCCGACGTCTATATGAGTATGGAGTCAAACAAGCGCTTCGAGGCCATTCTGCCACCTCAGGAGTTCAATATCACGACAGACATCATTGTCACCATCGACGGAAGGGACTACAATGTGACGTCCACTCGCTCGGCCGATGTGTTCCGAACAGGTATGGAATACGATTATAGACTCATATATATTGACGGGGAGATTCGTCTGGTTGGTGAACCCGTTGAAGTTGCAATCGATGGCGAAATCTATCCTTGGAGCACAAGCGATATCCCGTCGGATGGGATGGCATCAGAAAATCCAACAGTTAATCAGGAGGATACGAATACCAATCTCCCTAATTTCAACTATACAGTAACAAAGGAAAGTGGTTGGTATGTTATTCGCTTGGACATGACAGGGGTCAGGAATCCCTACACAAATGACTGGGTGAAATTGTACGGGACTGGTGATTCTCGCCAGAATATATGGCTGTCTGTTGATAACAAGCCTAAAGGATTCACCATCAGCAATACGGCAGACGCAGAGGGTGCACAGCAGAGAAAGGCAGTTGACTTGGTCTTCTTGGTCGATAATTCTGGAAGCATGAGCGAAGAAGCCAATACTTTGGCAGCCCAGGTGATGGAATGGTCAAGGAAACTTTCCATGTCCGGCCTTGACATCAGATTTGGCTGTGTAGGCTATGACGGAGCGATTACCGGAGCTATTAACTTAACCACAATTGACAAGCTGACCGAGTATTTGAGCTATAGCACTGGTGTGGAAAGGACAAGGCACTTTGGTGGTGCCGATGCTTCAGTGTTGAGTTCAAAGGTCGAACCTTATCGCACAGGTGGCAACAGCGCCAACGAATGTGGTGCAGCGGCTCTTCGCTTTGCTGATGAGCAGTTCACGTTCCGCACTGGTGCAAACCGTGTCTATGTGAACTTCACTGATGAGCCCAATCAACCAAACAATAAACCTGAATATAGTACGGAATGGGTAAAAGATGCAAAGAACTGGCCTGCAACCAAGGGTACAATACATACAGTATTCAGTTCAGGCAGTAACTGGACAGAGACTGTCAATTATAGAGAATTTCCTTGGAATCTTTCCACATATACAGGTGGTACGGTAATATACACTTCTTCATCTTTCTCTGGTGTGAACTTGGACGATCTGCCAGTGACTGGCGCCCTGCAGAACTCCTACATCATCCGCTTCTCCAACGTAGAAAATCTATTCGACGGACAGGAGCATGATGTGCATATCACCATTATGTCTGATAGTACGAATGGGCTGATATTGGCAGATAAAACTTATAAAATCATATTTGAAAAGCCATAGTATTGAACAGAACACAAAGGTGTAAAATATGAAGAGAGTTCTTATGACAGCCATGTGTGCAGTGGCACTGGCAGCATGTACGACGACGGACGAGAATGTACCTCTGACATCTGAGGAGGTGACATTCTATCCACTCTTTACACGCGCCACGGAGACGCAGTTCGAGGAGGGCGACCGCATAAGCATTTCTGCCGTACATCCCACAGCCGGTACAGAACTGAAGGAATCCGGAAACTATGCCGACAACAAGCACTACACCTACAAAGGTGGGGTGTTTGTCGCAGATGCCGACAATGAAAAAATCAAGCTGGTCACTGGTGATGAGGGCCTGGCGTACTATGCCGTCTATCCACAACAGGACACACTGGCTACAAAGGGAACTTTTACGGTAGAGAAAGACCAGCGCGAACACAAGAACAAAACACTAAGCGACTTTTGCACGGTGTTTGTTCCAATAACCAACGAGAAGGAGGTCTATTTGAAGTTCTGGCACAGGATGAGCCGCATCTGCGTTGACCTTGCAGGCGTAGCCTCCGGCCAGTCGGTCACCATGCAACTGAAAAACATGTCCCTCGAGGCAGCATTCGACCTGAACGCCAACACTTATGCCTCGACGGGCGAGGGGAAGTCCGACATCTATATGAGTGTGGAGTCAAACAAGCGCTTTGAGGCTATTCTGCCACCTCAGGAGTTCAACATCACGACAGACATCATTGTCACCATCGACGGAAGGGACTACAATGTGACGTCCACTCTCTCGGCCGATGTGTTCCGAACAGGGATGGAATACGATTACACCCTCATATATGTTGAAGGGGAAATTCGTCTGGTTGGTGAACCCGTTGAAGTGGCAATCGATGGCGAAATATATCCTTGGAACACCGTTTCGACTCAGTTGGAAGAAGTCGTGACGATTGAAGAATCAAAGTATCAGGATGCCTCCTTCCCTGCTGCCACTGCGGATTATGTGCTCTACGATGTCACATATAACAGCAACGCTATACAGGGTGGAAGCAACATCTTCACCATTGTCACCGACAAGACCTTCAAGAGATTCTACATTGGCATTAAGGGATATTACGGATGCCTGGCCTGTGCTCCGGAACCGATAACATCCGGTGGACTCAACACATACTTCGTAACTGTCATATACAGTCCGGAATACAAATACGACATGACCATGCTCATTTGTGGTGAAGATGAAAATGGGTATGTCACGAAACCTTTTGAGGCAGAAGTCACCTTCGTGGATAGCAAGTACGAGTCAGGTGAATTGAATGTCAACCTGACTTTCAGCAATGCCAAGGATCTCGATTTGCACCTGTATATGCCGAATGGCGAACACATCTTCTATGGGGAAAGAGGCGGCACTGTCCAGACAGAAGACGGCAAAACGGTTTCCTATGGTCTTGACCATGACTCAAATGCCGGTTGCGATACCGACAACCTGAACAACGAGAACATCTATATTCCCGCAGAACTTATCCAGACAGGACTCTACCGAGTCGTCATCGACATGTACACCAATTGTGCACCAAAAGCTACAAGCTGGTCGGTCGTTGCCAGATACAAAAACCAGTATGTTGTCGCCACGAATGGCAGGAATCCGGCTTCAGGTGTTTATCCCGATGGTGCTGGCAATGGTGACAATACAACCGTCATGGAGTTCGTGATTGACAACGGAAGCGCCTCGTTCGCTCCTGTCAGGATCAGGGCTAACACCTTTGTCCCTACTCCGTTGAGTGACATGGATGAGATGAAGCTGGAGGAAGAGAAGTTCCGGTTGGAACACAATCAATAGGAAACATAGAGGTCAATGCCGTCATGGGACTCAACGGCGCAGGCAGCCGCCTCACTCATCGTGAACGGCTATGCAAAAGGTCATCAACAAGCTGCCGATGGAGTTCGCAGTCGAGGCCCAGAAGCTCCTCGGCGTCACACTCGAAGGCAGCGTGGGGTAATTGAAAGTTGAAAATTGAAAATTGAAAGTTGTGTTAGAAGTTAGGAACTTACATGCCAGCATAGGCGGCAAAGAAATACTGAAAGGCATCGACCTGACCGTGAAGGACGGTGAGGTACATGCCATCATGGGACTCAACGGTGCAGGCAAGAGCACGCTCTCCAACGT
>OMSJ01000145.1 GCA_900313705.1 uncultured Prevotellaceae bacterium | reverse complement strand
GAGCGAATCGGACTGGAAATAGACGTACTCCGAAGGCTCGCAGCCTCCCGGCAGGTAGCTGGTGAACTGGCCGAGGTCACCACACTGGCCTACCTGGTCCGAGCCGTTACGCTTCCTGCCTGCCGGCTGGAGGAAACCGGTGGAGAGCACATAGTCGGCACGGTCCTCGATGAAGATTATCTCGCGGTTCTTCACGGGGTACTTGGCGATGTTGGCCTTCGTGCTGGCAATGTTGGCCCTCGTCACGGCAATGGGATGGCTGCCGTAGTCTTCTATCTTCGTGCCCGTCTTGATAGGCTCGAAGAAGCCCCAGATGTCGAAGAAGTCGGTCAGGTCTTCCTGAGCCACCTCGCAGACCTTGCGCACGAACTTCAGTCCGCCGTTGTTGTTATTGGTGCTGTTGTAGAGCACCAGCGGGTCCTTGCGGAGCGCCTTGAAGAGATTGGGATAGAACGAAGTGTTCTTCTGTGCCAAATGGTAGTAGAGATAGAGGTCCCAGTACATGCGGAGGCGGCTGTTGACATCCCTGAAGTAGAAGGGCTCGCGGCGTGCATACTCCTCCATGACGGTGGCGAGTGTCGAACCGCCCGACGAGTTGAGGCCGTCGAGGTAGCGCACGAGGTTCGAGAAGACGTTGTTCGAAGCCTCCGTACAGCCTTCGACGTTGATGGCCCTCTGGTTGTTGTGACCGCACTCATGGCCGGCGCACCAGTCATCCATATTGGAGTTCAGGGCATTGAGACAGTTCTTGATGCAGTCAATGCCGTTGAACGACACTCTGTAAGACGACGAGTTGGCATAGCCTGCATCCTCAGGCTCGCCCTCGATAGCGAAGTTCGGGTTGTTGTAGTAGAGCGGATAGATGGCTTCGCCACCCGTCAGGAACCAGGGATAGCCAGCCTTCTTGCCTGTTGCCACAGCTTCGGTCATGCCCATGAGGTCCTTCTCCCAGACGGCCACGCTGTCGTACCAGCAGATGCTCTTATCGACGGTGTTGGGGAAGACGGTCTTGTAGCTGTTGGTCTTCAAGTGGAAGAGAGAGTGCTCGCCACGTACGGTGAAGCGTCCGAGCTTCGATGCGTTGCGGAGCGCCCTATAGTCGGCATCGCTGTGACGGCTGATGTCGTAGTAGCCGTTCACCTTGCCGCCCTCGACGTGAATCTTGATGGCAGGCCACTCGCTGAGGGTCTTCTTCATCGACTTCGTGTCGGCTGTATAGACGATGTAGTAGAGGGCATTCTTCGTTCCCTCGATAACATTGAGGCCCTTCTCCAGCCTTTTACCCGTCGTGGCGCTATAGATGAGCTGGTTCTCGACGCATCCTGCGAAGTAGAGCGTCGCGTCGCTGGCCACGTCCTCATCCACGAAGACATAGATCTCATCGCCGTCGTTCTCGGCATAGATGCCGGTGGGGTTGCCCATGTAGGAGCCGCCGCTGCTCATCATCTTGTCGTTCCAGTAGCTGGCATCGCTGTATGCCTTGTAGCTGTGGATGCGGAAGTCCTGCTCGTAGGTTGCCCACGTCTGGTTCTTCACCTTGAGGGCAATGCTGACCATGTACTCAGGCATTCCCACTTGCGTAAAGGCCGCCGTCAGCTCCTCATCGCTCATGGCCAGGTATTCAGCCTTGAGCACGGTGCAGGCAGCGTCCTCGAAGAAGTTGCCGCAAAGCTGCTTGGCGATGGTGTTGGGGTCAGCCTCCATCGGATAGGTGTTCTCCAAGCCGCCGTAGATGGTGCCCACTGTCGTCCAGTCCGACGCCTTATAGTCCGACAAAGCAGGCGTATAGACATAAATCTTGGGGTTCGACGAGAAGAGATAACCAGGGACGCTTGGAGGCGTCATGGGCTTCACGTAGGCCGTCTTCACGTTGGAGCTGTAGAAGACGCCCTGGTTCATCTGCGTCACCTTCTTGCCAATGACCACCTTCTCCAGCGAGCCGCAATAGGCAAAGGCATCAGCGCCGAGCTTCGTCACCGTGCTGGGGATGTCGATAGCCTTGAGCCCCGTCCTTGCGAAAGCATTGGTCTGGATGGCCGTCAGGGTCGTGGGCAGAATCATCTGCTGCAGGTTAGCGCACTCGTAGAACATCTGTTCGCCGATGACGTCGTTTGCCGTCTTGAAGCTGCCCGTGTAGGCTTCGCCACCGCTGACGATGCGGACGCCCGACCAGTCGAGGCTCGTCACCGTGCCTGCCGTGACGAGTTCACGGATGAACTTGATGTCGGTACCATTGATGGAGCCCGTCACTTTGAGTTCGCTCTCGGTGGAGGTCAGCAGAGACGACAACGTGCCTGCAGTCTCCACATGGATTTCTGTTACTGCCCAGAGGCTTGTCTGAACGAGACAGATTATGGCTGACAACAGCAGCCTTAGTGTTCCTTTCATGTTTTTCATATTATTAGCTATTTATAAATAAACTTCTTGCCGTTACGAAGATAGATGCTGCCCGGTTTCATGGCTGCCACTTTGCGGCCCATGAGGTCGTAGCAACTGTCAGAGTATTCTGAGTTCTCTGAATAATCTGAGTATTCCGAAATCTCCTCTATGCCGTCGATGATGTCATCCGTGAGGTCGCCCACAATCGTGCCGTACTCTGCCCATGCCGATGCTTGGTACTTGGCAAGAGCACTCGCATAGACATGAATCGTGGGATTGCTCGAAAAGGCATAGGACGAAAGAGCTGGCGGTGTAAGAGTCTGGACATAAACGTCTTTGACATCGGATTCATAGAATGCACCCTTCGACAATGTCTTAGCGCCCTTGCCGATAAGCACCGTCTGCAAGCTTTTGCAATAGGCAAAGGCATCCTCGCCTATGGTCGTCACCTTGTCCGGTATGGATACCATCGTGATACCGGTCTGGGAGAAGGCGTTGCTGCCTATTTGCGTAAGTGTCTGCGGCAACTTCATGCCGAGCAGCTTGTTCAGGTTTTGGAAAAGGCCGGAACCGATGGACGTAGTCTGAGCCTGCTCGAGGTCTATGGACTGAAGGCTCTTTCCAGAAATGAGTTGCTTCATGTAATTGAGGTCCGTCGAATTAATCGGTCCACGTACAACGAGTTTGATGACGCTTTCGTTCTTCAACGTAGCCTTGAGAGTTCCCGAGCGGGAAAGCGTGACGTACTCTGTGCCGCCGCTTGCTTTGGGCACTTCGTGAAGCGTGCCGTCGGCATCGAGGGAATAAAGAGCGAAGGATGAAGTCTCAAGAATTGACGATGGGACGCAGAAGCTTTTTGCATTAGCGGCATACATGATATTGTCCTCTGCATCAAGCATCAGGAAGCCGACACCGCCAGTGCCTACCATACCGAAAAGGGAGTCTGCCTGATAATATACATATTCCGAAGGCGCACACGCTCCGGGCAGATAACTTGTGAACTGGCCCACGTCGCCGCATTGCCCAACGGCCTCTCCGTTGCGATACAGTCGCTGCTTGCCTGCAGTGGTGACGAAGCCCGTAGTGGGAACATGCTCCACGCGGTCCTCAATGAAGATAATCTCGCGGTTCTTCTTTTCGTACTGCGCTATCTTCCGCTTCGTGCTGTTGATGTCGGTAAGCCTGTTGGTGACGTAGTGGTCGCCGTAGCATTCAAGGTAACGGTTGGTGGCAGGCTCAAAGAAGCCATAGACGGTAAAGAAGTCCGTGAGGTCTTCCTGTGCAACCTCGCACACTTTGCGGACGAACTTCAGGCCGGAGTTGTTGGTGTTTGAACCGTAAGGCACTATCTTGTCCTTGCGGAGGGCTTTGAAGAGTTCGGGATAGAAGGAAGTGTTCTTCTGTGCCTGATGGTAGTAGAGGTAGAGGGAGTAGAACATG
>OMSJ01000088.1 GCA_900313705.1 uncultured Prevotellaceae bacterium | reverse complement strand
GTCCACAATGTCGCGCAACTCCTCATCAGCAATGAGTAGCTTTGCTGCTGCGTCCTGCATCATGAAGTTCAAGCGCTCCTTGGGATAGCTGGGGTCGAGCGGCTGGTAAGCACAACCGGCTTTCAGGATGCCCAGTGACGCTATGGCCATCCATTCGCAGCGGGGAATGAGCACGGACACCACATCCTCTGCCTTCAAGCCCTTCGAAGCAACATAAGCAGCGATGCGGTCGCTTATTTCATCTACCTCTTTATATGTATAATGTTTGTCCTTATAGACGACGGCAATGTTGTCCGGCACAAGCTTTGCCTGCTTAGCAAAGAGCGAAACGATGGTCTGCGAGGCATCGTAGTCAACATCCGTTTCGTTGAAGCTTTCAAGCAAAGCCTGCTGCTCGTCGCTAAGCAAAGACACACTCAACAAAGGCGCATCGGGCTGACGCATAAAGGCGGCAACGGCCAAGCTGACTGCCTCGGCCAGGCTTTGCATCAGGCTTTGCGTGTATCGTCCATCGTCATATTCTATGTACACGCAGTTCTCTCCATTGAATTCCCTGATGTAAAACGCAATGCGGAACTTGGGCACGTTCAGCTCGAGGTTCTCCATCTCAAGCGATGTGCCCTGACACTTGTAGTCAGTAAACAGCCCAAGCTGATAGGCGAACATGATTTCGGCAGTCAGGTCGTAGTCCGAAGCAATCTGAGCAAAAGGATAGTTCTCGTGAGTGAGCGTCGTGTCGAAGTCCTCGCTCGTCTCCCGTATGAACTCCATTACGCTTTGCGAACCGATGTTGGCGCTGAGCGCAAGGGTGTTGACGAACATGCCTATCGTGCCTTGAATGCTTAGGTTGCTGCGACCGCCGCTGATTGTGGTGATGCACAAGCGCTCGTTGTTGGAGAAGCGCGACAGGGCATAGAACACGGCAGCCAATGTGAGGTGAGCCGGCGTGACCTGATGCTTGCGGCAGAAGTCGCTGACGGCATCCATGTCGATGGCAGAGGAAGCCACTCCGATGACGCCCTGGTCATGCGGGTTCGTCAAGTCAGACGGAATCTCAGTCGGTCCCTCGACTGCACCCAGGCGACTCTGGAAGTAGTCGCGTGCAGCGGCATAGTCAGCACCTTTCTCTGCCTCCTTCTCAGCCACGACGAAGGCCGCATAGCTCATAACCTCGGGTTCAATCTCGCCACCATTCATCAAGTCGCACAACTGACGGAGGAAGATGTCGTAAGAACCGCCGTCGAACACAAGATGATGGAAGTCCGTGAGCAGATAGACCTTCTGTGGTGTCTTCACAATCTCCAGCCTGTACAAAGGCCCCTTGTTCAGGTTGAAGGGCCTTACGAACTCGAGCTTATAGTTCGACAGCTCTTCCTCGCTCATCTCCGTCAACGGGATGTCGATGGTCTGTTCCAGGTCCTGCACCTGAGTAATCTCGGTGTTTTCTGTTGCGAAATGTATGCTCAGTTCTGGATGAGCCTTCACAAATGTCCTCAGGGCTGCGGCTAGTGCCTGCACGTCGGTCGTGAGCGGGAATGCTATCTTCAGGGGTATATTGTAGATAGTCGAGGTGGGGTTCTTCATGCAATCCACATAAACACCTGTCTGAGCATAGCTCAAGGGGACCTTGGTTAGTTCTTGGACCGCTTGGGCTTCCTGTGTCGAAGAGGTTGAATGGGTCGCTTGTGGCTGCATCAAGCTCTTTAAGATTTCATTCTCGATGCTTTGCAGCGTACCTGTCTTGACAAGTGATTTGGCATCAAGGGCCACATCGTAGCGTTTGTTGATGAGCACCGCAAGCCTGATAGCCGAGATGGAGGTGAGTCCGGCATAGCCGAGGATTGTCGTGATGCCGAAGTCTTTGTTGTTCACGATGCCAGCTATCATGTCGAACAACTCCTGCTCGAGCACATTCATCGGCGCATTGACTGCCTCAACAGCCTCAGCCTTCTTCTCCGGCTTGGGCAGGGCACGCTTGTTGACCTTCTGGTTCTGGTTGAGAGGTATGGCCTCTATCTGCATCGTGACAGCAGGCACCATGTATGGCGGCTTCTCTTCGAGGATGAAATTGTTGAGTGCTTCGATGTCTATCTTCTCGTCGCTGACGATGTATGCAGCAATGAACTTGCCAGTTCCTTCGCCTTCCATGTCGAAGGCCTGCACCGTGGCATCCTTGATGCCAGGGAACTCGCGGATGATGGACTCTACTTCCTTCAGCTCGATGCGGAAGCCGCGAATCTTCACTTGTCCATCTCTTCTGCCAACGAACTCGATGTTGCCATCGGGCAAGTAGCGCACGATGTCGCCTGTCTTATAGATGCGGTTGTACTTAGGCTCATCAGTAAATGGATTGCTGACATACACTTCGGCCGTCTTCTCTGGACGGTTCAAGTAGCCGCGCGTCACTTGCGGACCAGCCACCCACAACTCGCCACAAGCTCCTGCAGGCAAGCGGAAACCTTCCTTGTCAACGATGTAGAGCTTACAGTTCTGGACGGCTTTTCCTATAGGTATGTTCTTCTTCTGTTCCATCACCCAGTAGTTCGTGACGTAACATATCGTTTCCGACGGACCATAGCCATTGGTGAGGCTGAATGTCGTGGGCGGTGTCAGCGAAGGCAGCTTCTCGCCTCCCGTCATCAGCACCTGCAGCGAATGGTTCTCTATGCTGGTGGCAAACTGATAGGCCACCTGTGTTGTCATGAACGTATGGGTGATGCCATTTGCCTCGATGTAGTCGCTAAGGGCAATCAGGTCGAGTCGCATTTCCTCTGGTATGATGTAGAGTTCTGCTCCAATCGTAAGGGCGGAGAAGATTTCCATGGGTGAGGCATCGAAGCCAAAGCTGGCATAAGCAGCCACACGACTCTGGGCGCTGATGTGGAGGGTCTGCTGATGCATGTGGCAGAATGCTACCCAATTCCGGTGCTCCGACATGCCTCCCTTTGGCACACCGGTTGAGCCGCTAGTATATATTAAGGTAAAGAGGGAGGAGGGCTTTGGTGTGACTTTAAGGTCTTTAAGGTCCTTAAGGTCCTTAAGGTCTTTAGTGAGCAGCACATCGCCCTTGTATTCGTCCATTATTGGGAGCAGGTCTTCGTCGGCAATCAGCAGGCGTGCCTTGGTGTCCTGCACCATGAAGTTCAGCCGTTCCTTCGGATAACTTGGGTCGAGCGGCTGGAATGCACAGCCTGCTTTCAGTACGCCGAGGGATGCGATGGCCATCCATTCGCATCGGGGAATCAGTATCGCCACGACATCCTCCAAGCCCAAGCCCTTGCCGTTAATATAGCAAGCTATGCGGTCGCTGAGTGCGTCCACTTCGCTGTAGGTGTAGCGATTCTCGCGGAACGTCACAGCAATCTTGTCGGGCACGCTTTGAGCTTGATGCTGGAACAGCGAGACAATCGTCTGACTGTCGTCGTATGGTTCGTCGGTTTCGTTGAAGCTGTCGAGCAACTTAGCCTGTTCCGCATTGATAATGGATATGTCGCGCAGATATTCTTTGGCAAGGAAGCCTTCCATCACAGCCTCATAACTCTCCATAAGCTGCTCAACGAATGCCTCGGAATACTGCAGGGAGTTGTATTCCGCTTCGACGTAGCATTGCCCGTTACTCATGTATGTCTTAATGTAGATGGGCACGTCGCGTGTGTTGTTTGCCAAAGCTTGTGACGCCATCGGCTTTCCATCGAAGGTGGGGGTACTGAAGATTTCCCCATGCCAGGCGAATGCCGTTGCCGACTGCAGGCCGAGGTCGGTCACGAGATCGCTGTATGCGTATGCCTCATGCTGCCGGCAACCTGTCATCTGGTCCTGCCCATCCTTGAGGAAATCGAGTACCGTGGTGTCGCTCGTGAACTTTGCATAGGAGGGCAGCGTCTTGACGAACATGCCAATGGTATGCTTCAGGAGTTTGTTCTGTCTGCCGTTGTAGATGTTTGTGAACAGGGATTCCTGTTCGTTGTTGTACTTTGCGAGCAGGAATGCGAAAGCCGATGTGAACAAGGTGCTCTTGAAGATGCCGTTTTCCTGGCAGAATGCGTTGATGCGCTCCATGCTTGTAGCGAGTGCTCTTTGCAGGTGAACCTCTGTCTCCAATTGTGGTGTCACGGTCTGACCTGTGTCCACATCAGGTATCAGCGGCGAGTACACATCCCCGCAGTCGAAGTGCTGGGCGAACCAAGTCTTCGCTTCGTCGAATGCCGGTGTCTGTCGCTCGACGGCTTCCGCTTCAGCCACTTCAGCCTGGGTCATGCCTTCCTTTTCCAACTCAAGTCCCTTGTATGCCTTCTCTATGTCGTTAAGCATCAGCTGAGTTGATGTGCCATCGACGATGATATGATGGTATTCGGTGAAGAGATAGATGTGGCTTGCGTCGCGTAGCAGACGGATGCGAAAGAGGCGGTCGGCATATATGTCGAAAGGTTTGACGAGCGAAGGCTTCACGGCCTCGATGTCGTCGATGTCCTCCACTTCAACCTTGAAACTTTCTTTTACGATTTGCTGTACGGGTTCCCCCTCGTCGCTAAGTGTGATACGGGTGAAGAGGGTTGGACGCGCAGCTACCGTCGTCTCTATAGCTTTACAGAGCCGATTGGCATCGAGGCTCTTGTCGAGGGTATAGAGAAAAGGCACATTGTAGCAAATTTCGCCGCCGTGGTTGACGCACTCTACATAGATGCCGTACTGCGTCTTGCTTAATGGAGCTTTCATAGGGAGGTATAGTTTAGTGTTTTATTGCTTTGTGATGTTCAACTCGTCAGGTCCATGATTTTCAGAAACTGTGTCAAGATGGCAAACTAGGCGTGGCTAATTGGCAAACTAGGCGTGGCTAGTTGGGCAACCAGGTTAAGCTAGTTGGGAGATATGCTCTGCCATGAGATTACCATTTCTTCGATATGATGCGTGGCGAGACGACGAGCGTGAGCCATGCCCACATGAGATTGTCGTTGCCTTCGGCTCTCTTTAGGTGTTCCATCGTGTCCGTGCCTGCCATATATGAAAAGCCGACAGCTACATTGGCATCTTTCAGGAGCTGATAGGAAGCCTCGATATCGATGTCGTGTCCCAAGGTCTTGCTCAAGCCCTTCAGCGTTGTCGCCATAGCCATGTAATGATAAGTTGCCATCAGATTCAAACCTTTGATGGGACTGTAGCTTGCTCCGGCATAAAGGTTCTGCAAGCCAGGAGAGAACGTATCGCTGAAGGCCTGCACATAGAAGAAGTCCATCATCCCATAGAACTTATGGTGAGAGCCATAGACAGGATTGAAGTACTTGATCTTTTCGTGATGCGCCACTCCAAGCTTACCTTTGGGCCGGACATAAGGATAGTCATCGCCGCTCAGGTAGTCGTAGCCAGTAACGACTCCCACCTGACGGGATATCTGGTACTGCGCCTTGATGCTTGCCATCCAACTGTCTATCTTGATGTTGTCTTCGTTGCGTCCCAACTGATGATAATACGAAGCCTCCGCCGTCAACTTGCCAGGCTTGTAGGAAAGGTAGGCGCCCACCAGTTGCTGATACCGGTTGCAGGGTTCTTCTTTGCCCTCAGCATTCAAGCCCTTTCCCTGCATGCCAATGTTCATGAACAACAGGGAAGCGCCAATCGGTATCTTAGGGATATCGTAATGATACCAAAGCGTATGCATTATCTTATAAGGTTGCGCACCATTCTCATAATAAGTGCCACCGCTTATGTTCTCCACATTCTGGTTAAAACCGAATATCGCATGAGCCTTATGTCCATGACCCTCATAGCCAAACTTAAGAACATCATGAGTGTTTGAGGCCATCGCCCAGTCATTTGAACCGATGATGCGCTCGTCGTCATAAGAGAGTACCTGTCTGCCCACCTTGGCAAAGAGGCCGTTCTTTGTGTAAAGCCTTGCCCATGCTTCTTGGAGGTTGAAACTTCCATTGTCCTTTTGCCCCCATACTCCGCTATGCTGGGCTGTTACCTTTGCCTCGATGTGTGGACGCTTGTAGGTCAACGACAGACGCGTTCGCCCCATGAGGAACTGAGCATGGTTCTCCTCAGCTCCTTCCGTAAACCCGCCATAGCGTAATTCGCCTCGGCCAAGCATGTTCAAGTCAACGTCGAACTGGTTCTCGCCTTGACTCTGAACTTCTTTCTTGCTGCCGAAGAGCGGTTTCTTTTGGTCATCTGCCATCGTTTCATCTTGAGCAGACGCCATAGTTGCTGCAAGCAGCAGCAACAGAATAACTCCTTTTTTCATTCTACTTCGAAGATGTTGATGAAGCCTGTGAGCTTGAAGACGCTCTTGATGTCCTCGTTCATATTCTTCATGACAACTTTGCTGCCACCAGCCTTTGCACCCTTGAGGATGCTGATGAGGATACGCAAACCGCTTGACGCGATATACTCCAAGCCTTCGCAATCGATGATGACATCCTTCCCATTTGTGGTATAGAGTGGTTGCAGAGTCTTTTCCACATCAGCTGCTGCCACAGTATCAAGTTCGCCTTCTAGTGTTACAAGGTACCTGTCCTCCAATTGTTCAATGGTTGTTTTCATATCTTTATTCTTTTATATATTTTTTGCTTAGTGTCAGGACGTTCTGACCGTTGATGCGTTCGTAGTTGATAGAGTCCATAAGTTCGCGGACGAGCAGTATGCCAAGGCCTCCTATGGGACGCTCCTCAGCCGAAAGCGTCGTGTCGGCAGCCGTGACCTCCGTTGGATTGAAAGGGATGCCGGAATCGGAAATGATGAACTTCAGCCGACGTCCATTCGAAGTGGCACGTATGTTCACCTCTCCCGTTGTACCCTTCGGATAGGCATACTCCATGACGTTGACCACGGTTTCCTCTACTGCAAGTCGCAACATTCCTGTCAGCGACTTGTCGAGCGACAGGCTTTTTGCTATTTGCTTCACGAAAGAGCCGAGCTTCTCCACCTCCCTTATGTCGTTCTGCAGGGTGATGGATTGGTCCATGATGCTAAGCTCGTCGGACTGTGTGTAGTGAATAGCAAGCAGAGTCAGGTCATCACTTTGTTCGGTCTCGCCGATGAACTTCTGCCAGCTTTCGATGGTCGTCTCTACCAATCGCTTGGGATTTGTGGTGCCCACCTCAGCTATCATCTGCTCTACTCTTTCCCTGCCGAAGAGTTTACCTTTGGCGTTGCGTGCTTCGGTTAGTCCGTCGGTATAGAGGAAGAGCGCCGAACCAGGTTGCAACTGTATGGTCTGCATCTCATATTCAAAGTCCTCGAAGAGACCGACAGGCAGGTTGGGCATAGCGTTGACCATTGAACATTGAACATTGAACATTGAACATTGTTGGCTTCCTCGGTCAGATGGTCCTGCCGGCATCTGCGAGGGCGAATGGTCAATGAGAATCGGCAGTTCATGACCTGCGTTGCAGTAGTGCAAGTGACCCGTTGGGAGGTCCAAGACGCCGACAAAGAGCGTGACGAAGATGTTGGCTTTGTTGTTGCGACAGGCTGTCTCGTTGAGGCGCTTCATGATGTGTGACGGGTTGTCCTCGCGCGAAGCAATGTTACGGAAGAGTGCCTGCATGATGGCCATGATGAGTGCCGAAGGTATGCCCTTGCCACTCACATCGCCGATACAGAAGAAGAGCTTCCCATCGCGAACAAAAGCATTGTAGAGGTCACCGCCGACAGCCTTTGCCGGTATCAGCCGCCCCTCGACTTGTACTTCGTCTATGTCCTTCATTGACGCCTCTTCTTCAGGCAACAATGCTTGCTGTATGTTGTTTGCTATGTGCAGCTCGCCTGCCATGCGTTCCTGCTCCAAGGCCTGACTTCTGAGTTTCTCTTCATCTTTAGCAAAGCGGTGGACGAGATAGAGCAGGATGCCGAATGCCAGCAAAGAAAGCAACAGCAGGCGATACCTCAGTTCCTGAAGTGAGCCATAGACTTCGTCGTCGTAACAGACAACGGCTATCTGCCAATGTGGTATGCCCCTCATGTTGGTGACGAAGACAGCACCGTCGCGGTCTCTTGTGTCAAAGTCTATAATCTCGCTCCGGCCGTTGCTGCTTGGGCGTCGTTCTGCAGTACTGTCGTTGATGAGGGAGGTGACGAACTCTACTTCCTTTTGCAGAGTGGAGTCTGCCGGACCGGCTATCAGTTCGCCATCCTCAGTAAGCAGGAGGTCGAAAGATGAAGAATATATGTGACGGTAATTCAGCGTGTCGCCCAGGCTTTTCGTGTCAATGTCAACACCTAACACAGCCACCGTGTCTCCTGTGAATTCGTAGATGGGTACGGCATAGCTGACGAGCCTCATCTCGAGGTAGATGTCGTCGTATGGCCCTACCCAACTGTTAGCTTTCTTCTCCTGTATATCTTTGTAGAAGCCATCCTTCGTGTAGTCGAAACTCTCGCCTGCCACTTGCAGACGCACGATGCCGGTATCTGTCCTCAACGCATAAGGCTCGAACAGCCTGCCCTTGTCCTTATAGTAATCGGGATTGAAGGAAATGCCACAGCCCCGCATGTTGGGAGAGTATTTGGCAATCTGCGCCAAGATGCTGAACAAGGAGTCTGGAGTGGCGAGGTTATACTTCACCTCCATGATGTGGCTCTTGAGGGTATGTTCTGTATCTTCGATGATACGCTTTGTTATGATGGCCTTCGTCGTCAACTCCATTTCGGCATACTTCTCCAGCTCATCTTCCATTAGGTTATGGGTGAAGAAATACTGAGCCGCCGACAGCAGTTCAAGGAGCGAGACGGCTACTATGACAATCAGCAGCCCCTTTCGATTCCTTAACGAGAGAATTATGTCCTTCAGCCTACCCATACCGTTGACGGCCCGTTCGTACATTGTTGCACGCTACAAAGATAAGACTTTTCTTTCTATTTTGATACTACATTCTTACTATATTTCCACGAAGAATGTCGGAAAACATCTATTCATAGCACTTTAAGGGCAAATAACATTCCCCTACACGCACATAGTCGGATAAGTACACGTACTTATTCACTCAAGTTTCGGGAGTAATGAGAACCCCAAGTAGAAACGGCCTGAAAGGCCAGCAAGCACTTAGCCCAGGGCATCGCCCTGGGTAAATGTGTTGCATAGGAACAGACGCCCTGAAAGGGCAAAAGCACTAGGGAGAAGGTAAAGCTTATGCCCTTTCAGGGCGAGTTTACCCATATCCTTGTACCCAGGGCGATGCCCTGGGCTA
>OMSJ01000084.1 GCA_900313705.1 uncultured Prevotellaceae bacterium | reverse complement strand
GGCAGTTGGATTGAGTTCGCTACAGATATAAATAATGTCATGTATGCGTACATCGACCGCAAGAAGAAACTGCCTGTAACGACATTGCTTCGTGCCATCGGGTTTGAGAATGATAAGGATATTCTTCAAATCTTCGACCTGGCCGAGGAAGTTAAGGCTACTCGTGAAAATCTGAAAAAGCATCTTGGCCAGAAGCTTGCAGCTCGTGTGCTTAAAAGCTGGATTGAGGACTTCGTCGATGAGGACACGGGTGAAGTCGTTTCCATCGAACGTAACGAAATCATTCTTGAACGCGAGAGTGTGCTTGACGAAGATGCCATCGAACAGATAATGAATAGCAACGTCTCTTCTATCCTTGTTCACAAGGAGGACGCTCAGACTTCCGACTATAGCATCATCTTCAATACCTTCCAGAAGGATGCTACCAATAGCGAGAAGGAAGCTATCAGCTACATCTACAAGCAACTTCGTAATGCAGATCCCGTGGATGATGCCAGTGCCAAGGAAGTTATCCTGAACCTCTTCTTCAGCGAGAAGCGTTATGACTTGGGAGAGGTAGGCCGTTACCGTATCAATCACAAGCTGGGCCTTGACACAGACCCGAGTGTGCGTGTGCTGACGAAGGAGGACATCATCGAGATTATCAAGTATCTGATTGAACTTGTCAACTCTAAGGCCAGCGTCGATGATATTGACCACTTAAGCAACCGCCGCGTGCGTACTGTAGGCGAGCAGCTTGCTAATCAGTTCGCTATCGGCCTGGCTCGTATGATTCGCACCATCCGCGAGCGTATGAATGTCCGCGACAATGAGGTGTTCACGCCAACCGACCTGCTGACAAGCAAGAGCCTGGGCGGCGTCATCAACAGCTTCTTCGGAACCAACGCTCTCAGCCAGTTCATGGACCAGACCAACCCCTTGGCAGAGGTAACGCACAAGCGTCGTCTCTCAGCCCTTGGCCCCGGCGGTCTGTCTCGCGAGCGTGCCGGCTTCGAGGTGCGTGACGTACACTACACACACTATGGTCGTCTCTGTCCTATTGAGTCTCCTGAAGGTCCCAACATCGGACTGATATCGTCTCTTTGCGTTTATGCCAAGATTAACGACCTCGGCTTCATCGAGACACCGTACCGTAAGGTAGAGAATGCGAAGGTAGATCTCTCTCCCGAAGGCGTTCGCTATATGACGGCAGAAGAGGAGAAAGGTCTTATCATTGGTCAGGGTAATGCGCCCCTCAATGAAGACGGTACCTTCATCCGCACGAAGGTTAAGTGCCGTCAGGATGATGACTATCCAGTCGTTCCTCCCTCGGAGGTCAACCTCATGGACGTCGCTCCTCAGCAGATTGCCTCAATCGCTGCAGCCCTGATTCCTTTCCTCGAGCACGACGATGCCCACCGTGCATTGATGGGCTCCAACATGATGCGTCAGGCAGTTCCCTTGATGCGTACAGAAGCTCCTATCGTAGGTACAGGCATCGAGCGTCAGGTCTGCGAAGACTCCCGTACGATGATTACCGCAGAAGGCGATGGCGTGGTAGAATATGTCGATGCTACGACGATTCGTGTCCTTTACGACCGTACAGAGGATGAAGAGTTTGTCAGCTTCGAGCCTGCTCTGAAGGAATATCGTATTCCTAAGTTCCGCCGTACCAACCAGAACATGACCATCGACCTTCGTCCCATTTGCGACAAGGGCGACCGCGTAGTGAAAGGACAGATCCTGACAGAGGGCTACTCCACAGAGGACGGCGAACTGGCACTGGGTAAGAACCTTTTGGTGGCATACATGCCTTGGAAGGGCTACAACTATGAGGATGCTATTGTGCTCAACGAGCGTGTCGTTCGTGAAGATATCCTCACCAGTGTCCACGTCGAAGAGTTCTCCCTTGAGGTACGCGAGACAAAGCGTGGCATGGAGGAACTCACAGCAGACATCCCCAATGTCAGCGAAGAGGCTACCAAGGACCTCGACGAGAATGGTATCATCCGCATCGGTGCCCGTGTGGCTCCGGGTGACATCATGATTGGTAAGATTACGCCTAAGGGTGAGAGTGATCCCAGCCCCGAAGAGAAACTGCTTCGTGCCATCTTCGGCGACAAGGCTGGTGACGTGAAGGATGCTTCGCTGAAGGCAAGTCCCTCACTCAACGGTGTCGTGATAGACAAGAAGCTCTTTACCAAGGCTTCCAAGTCCGGCAAGGTGAAACTGCAGGACAAGCCCCGTCTGGCTGCCATCGACGAAGAGTTCAACAGCAAGGCTGAAGACCTGAAGGCTATCCTCGTGGATAAGTTGATGGAGCTTACTAAGGGTAAGAAGAGCCAGGGTATCGTGGACAACGTAGGCGTTGAACTCATATCTAAGAACAGCAGTATCACTGCCAACTTGCTCAATAACATCGACTATTCTACCGTACAGCTCAGAGGCTGGACCAACGACGAACACATCAACGAGCTTATCGGCAAGCTCATCATCAACTACCTCAAGAAGTACAAGCTGCTCGAGACAGAGATGAAGCGTAAGAAGTTTGCCATCAGCCTCGGTGACGAGCTGCCCAATGGCATCATCCAGTTGGCTAAGGTATATATTGCCAAGAAGCGCAAGATTGGTGTCGGCGATAAGATGGCCGGACGCCACGGCAACAAGGGTATTGTCAGCAAGGTCGTACGTCAGGAGGACATGCCTTTCCTGGCCGACGGAACACCAGTTGATATTGTGCTCAACCCGCTGGGCGTGCCTTCGCGTATGAACATCGGTCAGATCTTCGAGACGGTGCTCGGCGCAGCAGGCCAGAAGCTTGGCGTGAAGTTTGCAACACCTATCTTCGACGGTGCATCCCTCGATGACCTTTGCGAATGGACCGACAAGGCCGGATTGCCTCGTTACTGTTCGACACAGCTCTACGACGGTGCGACAGGCGAACCCTTCGACCAGCTTGCTACGGTAGGTGTCTCCTACATGCTCAAACTCGGTCACATGGTCGAGGACAAGATGCATGCCCGCAGCATCGGCCCGTACTCTCTCATCACTCAGCAGCCCCTCGGCGGTAAGGCACAGTTCGGTGGTCAGCGTTTCGGTGAGATGGAGGTTTGGGCCATCGAGGCCTTCGGTGCTTCGCATGTACTGCAGGAGATCCTCACCATCAAGAGTGACGATGTGGTAGGCCGCAGCAAGGCTTACGAAGCAATCGTCAAAGGTGAACACATGCCCACGCCGGGCATTCCCGAGTCTCTTAACGTGCTGCTCCATGAGCTGCGCGGTTTGGGATTGCGTGTAAGTTTGGAATAATGAATCGCTTTTTCAGAAAGGATATCAAAACATGGCTTTTAAGAAAGAAAACAAGGTAAAGACGAACTTTACCAAGATAACAATCGGTCTGGCATCCCCCGAGGAGATTCTTGCAAACTCTTATGGCGAGGTGCTCAAGCCCGAGACCATCAACTACCGAACCTACAAGCCCGAGCGTGACGGCCTCTTCTGCGAGCGCATCTTCGGTCCTACGAAGGACTACGAGTGCCATTGCGGTAAGTACAAGCGTATCCGCTACAAGGGCAACGTCTGCGACCGCTGCGGCGTGGAGGTGACGGAGAAGAAAGTGCGCCGCGAACGCAGTGGCCACATCCAGCTCGTGGTGCCTGTGGCTCACATCTGGTACTTCCGTTCCTTGCCCAATAAGATAGGCTACTTGCTTGGCATTCCTACCAAGAAGCTCGATGCTGTCATATACTATGAGCGCTACATCGTGATTCAGCCCGGTGTGATGGCCAAGAACAAGGACATACCCGTTCAGAAGCTCGACCTTCTCTCCGAGGAGGAATACGAAGCCATCATGGACCGCCTGCCGCAAGGCAATGAGTACCTTGAGGACAAGGACCCCAATAAGTTCATTGCCAAGATGGGTGCAGAGGCCATCTACGACCTGCTCGTCGAGCTTGACCTCGATTCCCTCTCCAACCAGTTGCGCGATGAGGCCAGCAAGGAGACGGCAGCTCAGCACAAGAACGACGTCCTGAAGCGTCTTCAGGTAGTAGAGAGTTTCCGTATGAGCTCAAAGATCAACAAGCCCGAGTGGATGATTATGCGTACTCTGCCTGTCATTCCGCCTGAGCTTCGCCCGCTGGTTCCCCTGGATGGTGGACGCTTTGCTACGAGCGACCTCAACGACCTCTATCGTCGTGTCATCATTCGTAACAACCGTCTGAAGAGACTTCTGGAGATTAAGGCTCCCGAGGTCATCCTGCGTAACGAGAAGCGTATGCTGCAGGAGGCAGTCGATAGCCTCTTCGACAACAGTCGCAAGAGCAGTGCTGTCAAGACGGAGAGCAACCGTCCTCTCAAGTCTCTGAGCGATTCGCTCAAGGGTAAGCAGGGCCGCTTCCGTCAGAACCTGTTGGGTAAGCGTGTTGACTACTCAGCACGTTCCGTCATCGTCGTCGGTCCTGAACTGAAGATGGGCGAGTGCGGCATTCCCAAGCTGATGGCGGCTGAGCTCTACAAGCCTTTCATCATCCGCAAGCTCATAGAGCGTGGCATCGTGAAGACTGTCAAGAGCGCCAAGAAGATTGTTGACCGCAAGGATTCTATCATCTGGGACATCCTGGAGTACGTTATGAAGGGTCATCCCGTCCTGCTGAACCGTGCTCCGACGTTGCACCGTCTCGGCATTCAGGCCTTCCAGCCCAAGATGATTGAGGGTAAGGCCATCCAGTTGCACCCCCTGGCATGTACGGCGTTCAATGCCGACTTCGATGGTGACCAGATGGCTGTGCATCTGCCTTTGAGCAACGAGGCAATCCTTGAGGCTCAGATTCTGATGCTTCAGTCTCACAATATCCTGAACCCCGCCAACGGTACGCCTATCACCGTACCTTCGCAGGACATGGTGCTCGGTCTGTACTACATCACCAAGCTCCGTCCTGGTGCAAAGGGTGCTGGCCTGAAGTTCTACGGTCCCGAGGAAGCCATCATCGCCTATAACGAGAAGCGTGTCGATGTACATGCCCCCGTATTTGTCATTGTTGACGACAAGCTGGAGGACGGCACTATCGGCAAGCGCATGGTCGAGACTTCTGTGGGCCGTGTCATTGCCAACGAGATTATTCCTGTCGAGGTTGGCTTCTTCAACGACGTCATCTCCAAGAAGACCCTGCGTGGCATCATTACCGACGTCATCAAGACTGTCGGCGTGGCTCGTGCCTGCGACTTCCTGGACGGCATCAAGAACCTGGGCTACCGCTTGGCATACGAAGGTGGTCTGTCCTTCAACCTGGGCGACATCATTATTCCTAAGGAGAAAGAGGAACTGATTCGCAAGGGTAATGAGGAGGTAGAGCGCATCAGCGGTGAGTACGGCATGGGCTTCATCACCGACAAGGAGCGCCACAATCAGGTCATCGATATCTGGACGCACGTCAACAACGACCTCTCGAAGGCTCTGCTGAAGACCATGAAGGAGGCCGACCAGGGCTTCAATGCCGTCTATATGATGCTCGACTCCGGTGCTCGTGGTAGTGCAGGTCAGATCAGCCAGCTCTCCGGTATGCGTGGCCTGATGGCTAAGCCTCAGAAGGCTGGTGCTGAGCCCGATACCATCGAGAACCCCATCCTCTCTAACTTTAAGGAAGGCATGAGCGTGCTCGAGTACTTCATCTCTACCCACGGTGCCCGTAAGGGTCTGGCCGATACCGCCTTGAAGACAGCCGACGCCGGTTACCTGACACGTCGTCTTGTCGATGTCAGCCACGACGTTATCATCAACGAGGAGGACTGCGGCACCCTGCGTGGTCTCGTTTGCTCTGCCCTGAAGAATGGCGATGAAGTCATCAGCAGCCTCTACGACCGCATCCTTGGCCGTGTCTCTGTCCACGACATCATCCACCCGCTTACTGGCAAGCTCATCTGCGCTTCCGGCGATGAGATTACCGAGGCCAAGGCACAGGAGATTGAGGACAGCCCCATCGAGTCTGTCGAGATACGTTCCGTGCTCACCTGCGAGAGCCGCAAGGGTGTCTGCATGAAGTGCTACGGCCGTAACCTGGCTACCAGTCGCATGGTGCAGAAGGGTGAGGCAGTGGGCGTCATCGCAGCACAGTCCATCGGTGAGCCTGGTACACAGCTGACGCTGCGAACCTTCCACGCCGGTGGTGTGGCAGGCAATGCAGCCGCCAATGCCCGCATCAAGGCAAAGTACGATGCACGCCTCGAGTTCGAGGAGCTGCGTACCGTTGACGTCGTTGACGAGACAGGCACACCTGCAAAGGTTGTGGTAGGTCGTCTGACCGAAGTCCGCTTCATCGACCCCACCACAGGCATCATCCTCCTTTCAGCCAACGTTCCCTATGGCAGTACCCTTTACAAGAACGACGGCGATATGGTCCAGAAGGACGAAATCGTTGCCAAGTGGGATCCCTTCAACGCCGTTGTCGTGACGGAAATGCCAGGTAAGGTGAAGTACGAGGATGTCATCGAAGGCGTCAACTACAAGGTTGAGACCGACGAACAGACAGGCCTGCAGGAACTCATCGTCATCGAGTCGCACGACCGTATGCGCGTTCCTACTGTCCATATCCTCGACGAGAATGGCGACATCCTGCGTCACTACAACCTGCCCATCGGCGGCCACATCGCTGTCGAGGACGGACAGGAAGTGAAGGCCGGTGACGTCCTCGTCAAGATACCTCGCGTCATCGGTGGTGGCGGTGACATCACGGGTGGTCTGCCTCGCGTAACGGAGCTCTTCGAGGCCCGTAACCCGAGCAACCCCGCTACTGTTGCCGAAATCGATGGCGAAGTCACCATGGGTAAGCTGAAGCGTGGTAACCGCGAGGTCATCATCACGCCGCGTCTGGGTGGCGAAGAGGCTATCAAGAAGTACCTCATCCCTGCCAATCGTCAGATTCTGGTACAGGAGAACGACTATGTGCGTGCCGGCACACCGCTTTCCGACGGTGCCATCACGCCTGCCGACATCCTTGCCATCAAGGGTCCCACGGCTGTGCAGGAATATATCGTCAACGAGATACAGGACGTCTATCGTCTGCAGGGTGTGAAGATCAACGATAAGCACTTCGAAGTCATCGTCCGTCAGATGATGCGCAAGGTGCAGATCGACGATGCAGGCGACACACGCTTCCTCTCGCAGCAGATTGTCGATAAGCTCGACTTTGCCGAGGAGAACGACAACATCTGGGGCAAGAAGGTGGTTACCGACTGCGGCGACTCCGAGAACATGCAGAACGGACAGATTGTGACGGCACGCCGCCTGCGCGACGAGAACTCCTACCTCAAGCGTCAGGACAAGAAGATTGTCCAGGTGCGCGACGCACGTCCTGCCACCTCCAAGCAGATACTGCAGGGCATCACCCGTGCAGCCTTGCAGACCAGCAGCTTCATCTCCGCTGCCTCCTTCCAGGAGACCACCAAGGTGCTCAACGAAGCTGCCATCAATGGCAAGACGGACCATCTGGAAGGCATGAAGGAGAACGTCATCTGCGGTCACCTCATCCCTGCCGGAACGGGTATGCGCGAGTTCGACAAGATTGTGGTCACCAACCGCGAGGACTACGACCGCACCCTTGCCAGCCGCAAGACCCTGCTCGACTACGTTGATGGTATCTACTAAAGACCCTCCCCATCCCTCCCTTAAAGGGAGGGGGATATTTAAGACCGCAAGGCGAAAGCCCTGCGGTCTTTTTTTTGTCGAAAGGAACATGAATGTTTGGCAGGTAATGTATAAAGTTGTACTTTTGTGGCGCCGTGCGCCCGTAGCTCAGAATTTAAGTGCATCCTCCCAAGAAGCTCAGTACAAGAAAATGAACTAAACGCAATAATGATACGGCTTCAATAAAGGAATTTAAGTTTCGGAAGTTCCGCTGGAGAGAGCCTGAAAGGCCGGAAAGCTCCCAGCCCAGGGCATCGCCCTGGGTAAATACGATGCGCAGCAAGGCGCCCTGAAAGGGCAAAAGCATAATGAAGCATGGTAAAGCTTATGCCCTTGCAGGGCGAGTTTACCCATATCCTTGTACCCAGGGCGATGCCCTGGGCTGGGAGCTTTCTGGCCTTTCAGGCTGTTTCTACCTAAGGTTCTCATTACTCCCGAAACTTGAGTAAAGGAAATACCGGAAATAGAGCACCCGTTCCATCTGTTGTCGTCAATGATGACGGCGTGTCGTGTTGTTTCATTAGGCAGGCTTGGTTCGTTGCAGCGTCGCGACCGTGCAATTGCATCGTCGCGACTGTGCAATTGCATTGTCGCGACGCTGCAATCAACTTAACTGCATTTTCTTGGCAAAACGCTTGGTGGAGTGGAGGATTTTCGCTACCTTTGCGGGGTAACCTAAAACCATACGACTATGCCTATTCAGTTTTCTATTGCCAAGCGCGGCCTTTTGCCTCAAGAGGAGGAGCCGCAGAAGTCAAGTGAAGAGGTTGATGTAGAAAGGCTTCGACCTCAGTTGGAATGTCCGCAGACGACGGATGCCATCGAGTTCCAGAGCAGCAACGGCAGGTTGCCTTCCGTGTTGCCCAAAGCCGAACTGATGGCGGCTCTGAGCACTTTGCAAAGGGTGATGGTGCATGAACTTGAGAAGGGGAATGCCGTCACGCTGCCCGGCATCGGCACTTTCCGCCTTTCCCTGAAAGGCAGCATCGAGGTGAAGGACGGCAACTATCATGGGAAAGATGTCCGAGTGGAAGGTCTGCAGTTCCGCCCCGACAACGAGCTGCTGGCCGAAGTGCGCGGCTTCGAGGTCGATCAGGTGCCGTACGGATGGAAGTTCGATGCTGAGGAGTCGGAGGTCGAAGCACGCCTCGCCGGACTCTTTGCCGGCAAGACCTACATTACGCATAAGGATGTGTCCGTCGCTTTCGAACAGACCCTGACCCGCAGCCGCGTGACAAATCTGTTGCATCGGCTCGTCCGAGAGGGGCGCCTGGTTCGCGAAGGCAAAGGCGCTCAGACGCAGTATCGCCTCCCGTAGGCAAAGATTTTATGATTATCCGCATTCGCACCAGCAAAGCATTGGAAGCATTGTGCGGGACAGCAGCCCTGAAAGGGCAGCAAGCAGTCAGCCCAGGGCATCGCCCTGGGTTAAGGTCGGGGCATTCTTTTTCGCCCTGTAAGGGCAAAAGCATAGTGCCAAGATGAAAGCTTTTGCCCTTTCAGGGCGCACTTCGTCCCTTCACTTTGTTCCCAGGGCGATGCCCTGGGCTAACATCTCAATGCCCCTTCGGGGCGTTTCCCCGCTTGTACGAATGTGGATAATCAGTATTTTCCCTCTTTTTAGCGACATATTTCTGCTATTCTTGTGTATATAAGGGTGGCAAGAATAACTATGGCAGACCAGGAAAAGCAGATGATACTCGCTGCCCAG
>OMSJ01000087.1 GCA_900313705.1 uncultured Prevotellaceae bacterium | reverse complement strand
GCTGCATCGTACCACATTGTCACATCCTCGCAGATGTGATATTTGCTGCTGTATCTGTAGCCAGCCTTGAAGAAAGATGAGCGGAACATCACTGTAGGATGGGCTAATGGCGATGCCTTGTACATCGTGCGCAGCACCTCCTGCATCGTAGCTGGGTAGCTGCATACGGCTGAAAGGGTGCCCTCATCGTTGAACTCGTGTATGGATCCTCCCAGTATGTCCACCTCGGGGTGTTCGTTCATATATTGTTCCTGAAGCAAGAATCTGTCGGGAAGGCTGATGTCGTCACTGTCCATGCGTGCAATGAGGTCGCCGTGAGCCACTTCGATGGCATTGTTCAGGGCTGCTGCAAGACCTTCGTTCACGGGCTTTTCTATGACGACGAGCCTGCTGTCCAGCACCCCTTTCCATGCGTCTATCACACCGAGAAGCTCCTCTGTGAGTGGTCCGTCCTCCACCAAGACAATCTCGTCGGGCTTGCGCTTCTGGTCGTCCCAAATGCTTCTCAGCGCCCTGTCGAGATACTTCGGATTCTCTCCCTTGTATGTGGACATGATGACGGATATATGTTGTACGTTCATGCGTTCCCCTCCTTCCTGTATCTTATCTTCCTTATCCAGTCGATGCCAGTCAGGCGGAGTGCCTTCTTGGTGGTCTGAGTGCAAACAAGGAAGCCGTAAAAAGTGTATGCCTGTAACCATGAGCCGCCATTCTTTCGGATGAGAGCCACATACTCCTTCCTCTTCTTGAAGATGCTTTCGTTGGTGGCACCTCCCAAGCGGAACACCGAGACCACTTCCGGAACATGCTTGAATTTCATGCCGGCAGAGGTGGCTCGCATGAGCAGATCGAGGTCCATGGTGTAGTGCAGCGACGTGTCGTAGCCGCCCAGCCGTTCGTAGGCCTGCCTGGTGACGAACACACCTTGATGGCCAGGTCTGCGGAAGAAGGGCATGAGGGGGAAGTGCGTTGATGGATGTTGTATGCGCTTCTCGCCGGTCTTTGTGTCCAGCAGAAGGAGGTCGCAGCTGTAGATATCCGTTTCCCCGTCGTAGTAAGCGGCAACCTTCTCCAAGGCTCCGGGCAACAGCTGGTCGTCAGAATTGATGCATACGATGAGGTCGCCTGTGCTGTGTGCAATACCCTTGTTGAAGGCGTCGCTGATGCCGCGGTCAGCTTCGGAGACGTAGAATGAGATGTGCTCACGGTATCTGTCGATGATGCTCTGCGTTCCGTCGGTGGAGCCTCCGTCGATGACGACGTACTCCAGGTTCCCGTAGTCCTGGGCGGTTACACTCTCGAGCGTCGCCTCTATTGTGGCTGAGCTGTTGTATGATATGGTGATGACGGTAATCCTTGGGTTGGTCATAGTTCAATCAGTATTTGTTGAAAAGCAGATTAATCCAGAAGAGCAGTTGTGTAGTGCGGTCTGCACAGCGCAGCTTCCTGCACGTCATCATCTGGAGTCTTCGAATTACACTCGTCTTTCCCTCGAGGAAGAGAGTGAGCAATGCGGCATTGGGGGCTGTGAGCCTGTCGTGGTAGCCATTGGAGAGTTCACGGGCTTGCAGATACCGTTCGTCGTTCTTGGCGGTGAATCTTCTAAACCGTTTCTTCCATTCGTATGCGGCTCCCTGTCCCAGCCCTACTGTGTTGCTGCCGTGTTGCCTGTAGAGTATGTGTGGAGTGGAGTCGAAGTGGACGAAGGCATCTATGCCGAGTGCGATGGAGTATATCCAGATGTCGTGCATTGGCATTATTTCAGGCATGAAGTTGCCCACGGCCTCCCGCAAGCGGTGGTTCATCACCATGGTGCAACCTCCTATGAACTTGTAGATGAGCGACTCTCCGAATGTCAGCTTGGGGGTTATGATGACGCTGGGTATGGGATTCAATTGTGCATCGACGAGCTGTGTTTGAGAGAAATACAGTGCCGGCTCGCTTTCGTGGCCTTCCATCCGGATAATGGCAGCGATGAGCTTGTCGTCCATCCATTTGTCGTCTTGGTCGGAGAAAGCGTAGAAGTCGTTTGCTGGGGCATTTTGTAGAAGGTGCATGAAGCTGCGTGCCGGACCGAGATTGCCACCGCAGTAATAGTCGAGCAGACCTGACTTCTTGTACTCGTCGAGTATCGTCAGGGTTGCATCGGATGAACCGTCGTCCCTGACAATAAGGCTAACCTCCACGCCTCGTTGCCCCAAGATGCTGTCTATCTGCTCCCTGAGATACTTTTCTCCATTGTATGTTGACATCAGAACGGTTACCTTCATAATTCTCTATTCATATTTAACGATGCACGATGCTAGAATTGAGATAGGCCTTCAGGTAGCGGAGTGTGCACCTCCTGAAGGTATGCGAGAGAGTGGGACGCAGTGTTGTTATGGCCAGAGCGAGTGTGTCCGTCCAGCTGTCCCTTGGATAGGCAGCTGCACATTGCAGGTATATGCAGAAGCGGCGGAACACTTTCTCGGGGTCGGTGTCAAGCCCTGAGTAGTTCTGCCGGCAAACGAGGTCGGGCATGACATAGAAGGTCTTGTAGTGCTTGCGGTACTTCTCGATGAAGCGTATGTCTGAGAAGTCGAGCCATACGGGTTCGTCGTATCCGCCTGCCTTTGTGAAGGATTTGACGCTGACAAGCAGTCCGCTGTTGATGGGACAAGCATCCTTGAAGGCCACGGTGCCCGTTGGTACGGAGTCCTGCAGGTGCGATGTCTTCATCCTGTAGTGGGTTGGCGAGAGATACTTGCCGCCTGCCACCATGTGCCGTGGCGCTATCATGTCTGTTTCGGGATGGGTGGCAATGGCGCTCTCATACTTGTCAATGGCATCGGGTGGAAACGTGGTGTCCTGGTCGAGCAGCAGCAGCCATTCGTAGCCTTCCGCTTCCGCATAGCGGCAGGCAGTGTTGTATGCTCGCCCAAGTCCGCCGTTCGACGGGTCGTGGACATACTGTGCCACGCCTTGGGGAGGCGTGTGCGGCGAAGGTGAGTTATCGTATATGAACAGATGTTGCAGCCGTTCATCATGACCTGCAAACAGCGTCCGCATGGCTTCTGCCTCCGCTGCGTCACTGCCATATATCACCAGTATGTATAGAATCGACGTCATTTGTCCATCATAATAAGTATATCTCCGGCGGAGAGGGTGTAGGTGCTCTTTGCCAGTTCTGGCTTCTGATTCTTACGGATGCGAGCGAGGTAGTTATCAGCGCGAAGCCCTACTGTCACATTCTTGTTGGCGCTCTTGTTGACGAAACACGTGTAGCGCTTACCCTCTTTAATGAAGTGCGACACAAGGACTTCACCGTCAATGCACTTCCGATGTTCGATGCTTGTCACCCGACTCTGCCAGAAAAGGTTTGCCACATTCTTCAACTCTGCGTTCATCTTCTTGACAAGCTTGTATGTGCTGCTTTTCTTTCCGTTGCGTAGCAGCGGACCGTCGTGGAAGTCATTGTTGCGGGTTGGCTGTGGCGTGGCATAGGAGAAATAGCTGATGCCTTGTGCCCCGTATGCAAGGTTGGCGTAGCATTGCAGCCGGAGATGGGCGAGGGTGGGCATTGGATAGGGACCGTGCGGTACGCAGAGGATGTAGGCCCAGAAGGGTTTGCCGATGCGCTTACTCTCGCTGCGGATGTCCTCAAGGGTGGCGTGCCACTGCTTATCGCTCACCTTCCCTCCTTGCCGAACGGGGTAGAAATCGTAGGAAATTTGCGGTTGCTCTATTCTGGAGAAGGCTCTGACATACTCTTGATAGCTCTTTACCCCGATTTCGTCGAGCAGCCACTGGCCTGCGTTGGGAAAGAGGTTGATATAGCATTGTGCCTCGGGATGAAGCCTGGTTATGCGCTGCTGCAAGTCGTGCAGCTCTTGCCATCGCTTCATCTTCGGCTCGTCGGCCAGGATGTACTGCCAAAGGGCGGGGTGGTTTTTGATGGACGGCACTATGGTTTCGGGCCGCCTCTCTATTTCCACGCTGAAGATGAGCACTTTCAGCCCGTTGGCTTCTGCCGCGTTGAGTGCCTTGTAGATGTTCGGGATGGATTTGGGCCAGACCATTATGGCGTTGAAGCCGGCCTTCCGTATGTCGGTGAAACGGGTGTTGTCGAAGAGTTCCGTTGGGAGAATGTCAGCGATAATGGGGAAGCCTCCAGGGGAATTGGCTCCCATGGGAAGAAAGGAAAGAAGGGTGAAGATGAGGGAAAGCAAGCGTGACATAATATACATTTTTGTGCATCCGAAACTTCAGTCAGGGGAAATAAAGCTCGTTCACCATACGAAAGATGTAATGGACGAGGCTGAAGGCTGCCAGTCCTATGCGGACCGCATATTGAGGGCGTATGATGTAGAGCAAGCAGGCATAGGAGAATGCGTTGAATAAGCCGAAAAGGTCGTGAAGACGCATGCCCAGCACTTCGATGTCAGCAAAGAGAGTGAAGTAGCCCATCTCAAGGGCAAGCATCTTGACGAGTATCGGGGCATAGCAGCAATGACGGTGGATGGTATCGTAGAAGTAAAGGAAGATGTAGAGCGTGACGAATTCGGCCAGAAACGTAATCTGCTTATACGGCACATAATTCTCGGCATTGGTACCGATTTCCTTGTAGAAATCCAGCTTGCCTTCTATTGCATTCCCTGGAACAAGGCTGAAAGCTCCGAAGCCAGCTATGTAGAGCAGCAGGCAGATGGGGGGGCTGACGGCGAGAATCCATTTCCAGTATTTGCCTATCTCCATGTTTCCTACGAGAAGGATGGGCAGGAAGGCCAGGCTGGAATAGTGGAAGAGGGTGGCGATGAGGAAGAGAACGGTTGCCCACAGGTATCGGCCTTTCTGCAAGGGTATTATCGACCATAGGAGAAAGGCCGCTGACACGCCGCTGCGAATCTGTACGACATCATGCAAGGGATAGTAGATACCCACATAGACCACCATGGCGGTGAAGACGAAGGGGGTAAGCTTCCAGAGAAGTGCCAACTTAATGGATACGGCAATCAGGGCATAGGTGAGAAACATGGCGATGACACCGAAACCCATCGAGAGGTAGAGACGACTGAGATATCTGTAAGTAGGTTCCGTCATGGCCTCAATGATGATGTCGTCGTGGAAATAGAAATATCTCTCGTAGTTGACGGCATCTGCAGTTGTCATCGGCTTGAATGCAGAGATACATATCAAGGCAATGCCTATGGTAATGAGGATAAGCATTTTCTGCCATGAAGGCATATAGTCCTCCATGAAGGAAAGGACAACAACAAGGGCGAATACGGACAGAATTAATATATCCATAGTTGACTACTGTCGTGTTAGGCCTTTCCTGTTTTGTCTGTGGCAACAAGATAAATCGTACAGATTGTGCTTGCCAGCAACATAAGTGCTATTGTAATGAGGACACGTTTGGGACCTGCTGGCTTCTGTGGGACGGATGCTCCTTGAAGAATCGTAGTGACGGGGGTGGCCTCCTGCAACTTTGCCTTTGCTGCCTGAAGTTTCTGTGCGGCTGTGGAGAAGGTCTGGTGCTTCATTGTCTTTTCATTGTTCAAGGCCTCCAACTGCGCCTTTGCAGTTTCGTTGATGATGTCCCAATTTGCATCTACTGCAGCTACATAACGGTCATTGCTTTCTTCGTATTCCGCTTTTGTCTGGTTGTAAATTAGCTGTGAGTAATTCAGGTCATTGCGTGCCTTCTTGGTGCGGTAGTCCAGAATGAAGTCCTGCAGCCGGCTACTGATAGTGTCAGCGATAAGGGCACAGACCAGAGGGTCGAAGTCGGTGACGGTGACGGTGACAACGCCTGTCTTTTTGTCATAGTTGTATTTGATTTTTCCCGCGATGGCTTCTACAATGTCATGTTGCTTCTCTGTCAGCAGGAAACTGGGCGAATAGGTCTTCCCGCTTGCCCCGGAAGTGTCGGTTTGATCTTCCTTGGACTCCAACATCTTCTTCACCTTCCCGATGAGGCTCCCATACCAGGAACTCTTGCTATGCTCCTGCAGATAATCGTAATAGGTCGTGTTTACGGTGCCGTCTAAGGTTGTGACCTCAACGGGAAACAATGACACGATGAAATCCTTGGATTGCATCAAATCTGGATACAGGTTTGGCGAAATGGCATCGTTGGTTTCTTGCGTTTCGCCAAATCCGAAGGAACTCAGGATAGAACTCATGCCTCCGTTACTGGCTTCAGGGGCGAGCATTATCTGACATTCATAATAGCGTGGAATAGTGAATACGAATATGAGGGAGAATACAATGGCACCTGCCATGCACGCGGCATACAGTTTCCATTTCTTGAGGAGCATTGGGACAATTACCCTCAGGTCGAGTATGTTTTCTTTCTTTTCTTCCATGTCTTTATCAAATGTCAATGTTCAACGCCTGAGTGCACTGATGAGGATGGCACCTACGGTGGAAAGTGTGCTGATGCCGGCCAGCGTCAAGGATGTCTTCTGCTGGTCAATCTGTTTGTCGTGTTTCGTGGGAATCACAATCTCGCAACCAGGTTGGATGCGTCCATGATTCAGTCGGCTCACCTGTCCGTTGGCATAGATGATGAACGCTTTGCTGCGGCGTCCTTTTTCGCTGGTGCCGCCTGCTTGGTTGATATAGTAAGATGCAGATTTGTCCTCTACGTATGGTACGGTGTTGGGGTACAACACTTCACCGCTGATGCGGACGGTGTTGTCAAAAGGTGGAATAACAATCTGGTCTCCGTTGCGCAGGATGATATCCTTTGAGCAACCAGGCTCTTTCAATGCTGCTTGAAGGTCAATGCCAACAGGATACCTGTCTTTGATTTCGATTTTACTGATATCGACAGTATCAGCACTGTGTGCTATTTCCAGTAACTGAATGGCGCGTTCTCTCTCAAAGGGCGTCAGGGCGCGTGTGAAGCGTGCGCCTCCAATGAATCCTGCATTTGTGAGGCCTCCGGCGTGTTCTATCAAGTCGCTCAAACGTTCATTCCTGCTTCTGAGACTGTAGTTGCCAGGATATTTGACTTCACCACTAATATGAACCATGGACACATCAGCATATTCAGGATTTCTCTTGATGGTAATTACATCAAAAGGTTTCAAAACGAAATTCTGCCCTTCTCTTACCACCAGTCCGTTCTCGATGTTGAAGTTGTAGAGCTTCGCTTTCTTGATGAATGTTGAGTCCTGCTCGTCTGTATATTGCAGACGGCGCGCCACCTCAATGTTGCTCAGCAGGGCTTCCTCTCTCAGTCCGCCAGCTGCAACGATGGCGTCCTCCAGGGTCATGTTATCGACATAGGGGTATGAACCCGGTTTTGCGAGGGGGCCATAGATGAAGTATCTGCGTGCTCTGGTGATTTCTTCATCCGAGGACACGACCAGTGAGTCTTCGTTCTCCAGGATAACGTCGGGAACGTTGTTGGACATGATGCCGGCCAGGTCGATGCTCATGGCTTTGCGTGTACGGTTTTCGTTTAGGCGGAAGAGGACGACAAGGTTCGTGTAGGCATTCTCCTTGACTCCGCCGGCTTTCTCGATGAGAGTGCGGACGCTGTTGCAATCGTTGGAGATTTCGTAGTGCCCGGGATAGAAGACGGAACCGCTGACCTCAACCATGTTCTGGTATCTGCCTATGATGCCTTTGACGCTGACGACGTCGCCATCCTGGAGGCCAAAGGAGGGATAGTCCCATTCTCCTACGGAGTGGACGGTAAGCCCGTTGTTTGTCTTGCGCTCGACGTTGACTATGCTCTTGTTGGCTGTGCTCAGGAATCCTCCTGCATATTCTATGAGGGATTTAAGCGACTCGCCTTCCTTCATTTCGTAGAACATGGGGCGCTTGATGGCTCCTTGTACGTGGACCAGGGCATCATACGCGCCTACGATGATGGCATCATTGTCTTGCAGCAAGATGTTGCCAGTCAGCTTGCCATTGAGGATGTAGTCGTAAACGTCAATCTTGGAAACAATCTTACCGCCACGGCTTACCTTGATGTTTCTCAAGGTGCCAATTTCGGTGATGCCACCTGCCAGATACAGCGCATTGAAGACTGTGGAGAATGCGGACAGGGTATATGTGCCCGGGTTAACTACTTCACCAAGGACATTGACGACAACGGTGCGTGTCTGGCCTATGGTCAGCTTGATGCTTGAACCTTGATAGTGCAGTCCCATCTTGCTCTGGACTTTTGCCTGGGCTTGTTCTACAGTAAGTCCCGACACTGCCACAGGGCCAATCTTTTCGACGATAATAGTGCCTTCGGGTGAAATGGCATATTTCTGGCTGCTTTGCGAAGTGCCATAGATGTCAATTAAAATCTCGTCGCCAGGTCCAAGAACATAGCTGGCAGGCGTTGCGATATTCATGTTAGGCTCGAAGGTCAGCTTTTCGTTTTGGAATATGTCGTGGCCGAAAATCTGCTTGGTGGCAGATGTCACGTTCTTGACAACTTCGCCTCCTTCCGCTTTTGTCTGTGTCTCACCATTTGATTTGCGCACACGGTCGCCCACGGCCGTGGGCGTGCTGCTGCCACCTACGTTAGCACCGCCAGCCTGTGCTGCCTCGTATTTCTCCTTTAAACGGAGCAACTGTTCTGTCTTTACTCCCTTTTTCCGCAGATCGAGCAGAATGGTCTGCTGGCTCTTGCCCTCTTCGTGTTCCTTTTGGACAAATTCTATAATTTCATCGTCACTCATCTGTGCCGATGCTTGTTGTCCTGCTGCAAACAGGGCAAGCATCAGTGCAAATAAAAATCTTTTCATGTATGTTTTGTTTTGTTGTTATTCTTGTTTGTGTTTTTCGCTCCGCATGTCTGCGTTTGGGCAAAGTGGTGCAAAGATACGATTTATTTTTATAATAATAACGTGCACGAGAACGGATTTATTGTGTTAACTATGCTGGAAGCGAAAAATTAGCGAATAATTTTGTTATTAACGATAATATTCGTATCTTTGCACCCGCATAGACAAAATATATCACTTCGGGGCTGACTGGATTTGACAGCAGGATGAGGTGTTGTGTAAGCACGCAGAGAGCTGGTTGTCCCTCTCTATAATCTCTGATTACCAAAAGTTTAATTGGCGCAAACACTTACGCTCTCGCTGCCTAACCGAAGCGTAGGTTACTGGCCTAATCTCGGCACCAGGTGCTGAGACGAGACATCGCTCAGAAGCTGTTGTTCCGAAGCGTCTGGCAAAGCGGTGCAGGAAAATCGGGAATAGTCCGTGGAGATGTCCCTATCCTTGGATGAAGCTTTTAGGGAATAAGGCAGTAATTGGTGGTCCAGGTCTTGTTATTGCACGAAAATGATGTCTGGAATAAGCGTGTAGAAAGCACAGGACGTCCCTGTTTGGACGAGGGTTCAATCCCCTCCAGCTCCACTATCCACCGATTAAGGCATTTCCAAAAGAGATGCCTTTTTCTATAGCAAATGGCTGAAATTTGAGCATTCAGTAGGCTCAATCTATGTGTTTTCTCCAAAATAGAGTGATAGCAATAATAAATTGACTGCACAAAAAATCTATTGCTGTCCGCTAAAAGTTGAAATTCGACAAATCATATGCCCGCAGTGCCGATAAACAGGCTTTGCAGACTTGTTTTTGAAAAAGTAAGCTCCCTCAGTCAAAAAATGTTGGTTCAGGATGTGGACATGAATTGGATCATGCTCATTTGAAAAGAAGTAGAAAATGAATCCAAAGGTAATCAAAGATTTTTCCCATTCTGTTTTTTCTTTGTGAATTTTCAATGCAAAGATAAGGTTTTTCTGTGATACCTGCAAATAATAATTGCATTATCTTATTTTCAACGAGTAACCACAAAGTCACAACAAAGTCTCCGCGACAAGCATCTCTATATCATAAGGGATAATGAAACCTATTCCATCGATGGGAAGAGGGTAAAGTGATATTTTTTATCGTCTTTGGTTTTTTTTACGAGAATGATGCCTGAATGTCGGAAAAAAATAGTACCTTTGTCCCAAATAAATACAAAGTATCTGCAGGAGTAGATGAGTCAAGACAGCAATAGCAGACTGGCCAAGAATACAATTGTGCTGTACTTCCGGATGGCCTTTCAGATGGCGGTATTCCTGTACACATCGCGAGTCGTAGTGCGTATGTTGGGCATTCAGGACTATGGCATTTATGATGTGGTGGCAGGCATTGTCGTCATGTTAAGCTTACTGAACAACAGCCTGACGACTTGCACCCTGCGTTTCATCACAGTTGCCTTGGGGAAGGGCGAGCACGCATACCTGAACGATGTCTATTCGGTCAGTATCAGCATACATGTACTCATGGCTTTGTTTGTCCTGCTTCTTGGCGAGACGGTGGGGCTGTGGTATGTTCTGACGCAGTTGGTCTTCCCGCCTGAGATGCTGTGGCCTGTCATCGTCTGCTATCAATGCTCTTTAGCGATGGGCATGCTGCTGATTGTCAGCATGCCATACAATGCCACAATTATCGCATACGAACACATGACGGCTTTTGCCGGCATCACCATTATGGATGTCATACTGAAGTTGGGTGCAGCCTCTGCTTTGTGTCTGTTTGCCGAAGGCCGGCGATTGGTGCCCTATGCTTTGCTGATGTTGTGTGCCAACGCCATTACGCGTATCTCCTATAGCGTGTATTGCAGACGGGCTTTCCCACAGCTTCGATTCCGCTTCTGCCGTGACCGTAGCATTGTGCGCGAGATGTTGTCCTTCGCAGGCTGGAGCACGTTTGGCAATGCCTCTGTTGCTTGCAACACCCAGGGCTTGAATCTGGTTCTCAACAATGTTGGTGGTCCGGCGGTGAATGCTGCACGAGGCGTAGCATTCCAGGTGCAGATGGCAGTGACACAGTTTGTCGCCAGTTTCCAAATGGCCATCAATCCCCAAATCACCAAGACATACGCTCAAGATGATGTTCACAAAACCAGACAGTTGGTATTGCGTTCATCCCGTCTATCATATATGATGATACTGCTCATCACTATACCTCTGCTGTTGGCAGCGCCGTGGGTGCTAAAGCTATGGTTGGGCATTGTGCCCGACCATGCTGAATCTTTCATGCGGCTGATGTTGTTAGTGTCCATGGTAGATGCCATTGCCAATCCTATGATGGTGGCTGCGGCTGCAACTGGCCGTATCCGCAAATATCATACATGCATCGGTACCATCCTTCTACTGACCCTGCCCATTGCTTTCGTATGCGTCAAATACTTTGCCATGCCAGTTGAAACAGTATTTGTGGTGTTGTTGGTGATGACTATCCTTGCCCAATGTGCCCGTATGGTGCTATGCAAAGAGCTTTTCGGGTTGGCAATTATGGATTTCTGCAGGCAAGTGCTCCTCCGAGTACTGTTAGTATCAGTGTTGTCTTTCGGGCCACTATTACTGCTTTTCCGACATGTCACAGATATGTGGACAGCCATCGGTGCTTGTGTCCTGTCAGAGTTGTGGCTCGTTGCTGTCATTGTGACGATTGGCATGCAACATGATGAGAGGATTTTTGTATTGAAGAAACTGAAGATAAGAAAATAGAGATGAAGAAACTGATACTTAAACCCATCATAGCACTTGCCTCACTCTGGGGTAAAATGCTACCCGAACGAATAGTACTTGTATGGCAGGATTTTCGGAACAAGTGCTACGCGGCATATCTCAGGCATTTCTTCGTTGGTGCCGAGGAGTTGATAACCAACGGCTCGCCTGTGCGTGTTACAGGCGGGCGGTATATCCGAATGGGGCGTCGTGTGACGCTTGGCTCCTGGGCTCGGCTGGAAGCCACTTATCGCTGGGAGATTTGTTCACAGACGTTTACTCCGCAGGTAGTTATAGGCGACAATGTCGTTCTGGCTCCGTTTAGTCGCATCGGCTGCATCAATAGGGTAGAGATAGGGGATTGGACAACGACGGGGCAGCGTGTCTATATCACAGACCATACGCATGGTAATGTGTCATACGAGCAGCTGAGTCTGCCGCCACGCCACCGGCCTCTGTATTCCAAGGGACCTGTCAAGATTGGTGCGTATGTACACATCGGCGAGAACAGTTGCATCATGCCAGGTGTAACTATTGGCGACCATAGTGTGATAGGCGCAGGCTCCATCGTTACGCATGACATTCCGCCCTACACCGTGGCAGCCGGGAACCCTGCCAAGGTTCTAAAGACAATAACAGCCCCCTCTGAATCCCCACAAGTGGAAGACTTAAATTAATGTGATTGATACACTTAACCTTAAAAAGAAACGATATGAAGAAACTGTTATTCCTTTTGGCAATCTCATTTTGCCTGACTGCTTCGGCTCAGAAGAAAGTTATCGATTCCAAGACAACTTATGCCCGCGAGGTGCTGCAACCTTACGTTGACCGCGGCGAACTGCCCGGTGCCATTAGTGTCTTCTACAACAACGGTGTGCAGGAGACTTGCTGCATCGGCTATGCGAATGTCGAGCAGAAGCGTCCTATCCGCATGGACAATGTCTTCATGCAATGCTCTCAGACGAAAGGCTTCTGCGGCGTGACCATTGCCAAGCTCGTGGAGGAAGGGAAGCTCTCGCTCGACGATCCTGTGTCGAAGTATCTGCCTGAGTTCAAGGAACTGTGGGTGCTGGACAGCGAGAAGGACGGCATCAAGACGCTCCACAAGGCCAAGAATGTGCTGACGGTTCGCATGGTGATGAATCATACAGGCGGTTTCCCCTTCGAGGCAAGCGTGAAGCGCAACGATGTTCGGGGCGGAGGATGGTCCGGTGGTGCGCCGCTTCGTCAGGTAGCAGCCGTTGCAGCGGGTTCTCCCATCATGTTCGAGCCAGGTACAAAGGACCGCTACTCCAATACGGGCATTGACATCGGCGGTGCTATCGTGGAGGTCATTACAGGCATGAAGTGGGAGGAGTACCTGAAGAAGGAGGTTCTCGACCCGTTGGGCATGAAGTCAACATGGTTCTGGCCCACCGACAAGCAGTTGAAGACGCAGGTTGAGATGTACGATGTGAAGGAAGGCCAGCCCGCTGTGTACCGGCTCGAAAACAACCAGCAGCAACGCCCTTATAACGACAGCCACGTCTTCGCCTCTGCCGGAGCTGGCCTTTGGACAACGGCCAACGACCAGCTAAAGTTCTACAAGATGCTGATGAACCTTGGTGTAGGCGACAATGGTGTGCGCATCCTCAAGGAGGAAACCGTGAAGAGCATCCTTGCCGTCACAACCCGTCCCGACAACCTCGGCGGCTATTCGCTTGGCTTGAATGCTCCGAAGAAGGACGGTGAGAACGAGTGGTTCGGCCACGGCGGGGCTTGGGGCACCAACTGCATGGTCAACTGGCACAAGAAGCAGTTGAAGCTTTGGGTTGTACAGGTTAACGGTAGCCAGCCTTGGAACGGCCCGATGAGCAAGGCCGCCGAGAAGTTCTTCTCGCAGACCATCGACACTTCTGGCATTGATGCCTATACGGGTAGGGTGAAATGATAACCAGCACGCAGAACCCGCGCATCAAGCATCTGCTGCAGCTTCAGCAGAAGTCATCGCTGCGTAAGGAAGAGGGCTTGTTCGTCGTGGAGGGACGGCGCGAGGTGGAGCATTGCCTCGAGGCTGGCTTCAAGATTCGCACAGCTTTCGTCTGTGAGGAGATAGGAGACGCTGACCCTCCCCATTCCTCCCTTAAAGTAGGGGAGATAGAGAGGGTCTCCCCCAATGTCTATGAGCGCATCGCCTATCGTGGTGGCACGGAGGGCATCGTGGCTCTGGTTGAGGCGCGTCAGACAAGCCTCAGCGACCTCCAGCTCTCGGCATCGCCGTTGATAGTAGTGCTGGAAAGCGTGGAGAAGCCAGGCAATCTGGGTGCGGTGCTTCGCAGTGCCGATGCCGCCGGAGCGGATGCCGTGGTGGTCTGCGACCCCTTGACTGACCTCTATAACCCGAACCTCATCCGCTCTTCCATCGGAGCACTCTTCACGGTTCCCTGCGTGGCTTGCAGCACAGAGGAGTGCATCGCATTCTTCCGCGAAAAAGGCATACGGGTACTCACTGCGCAGTTGCAGGACTCGCGGCTCTACTATGACACTCCGATGACGGGGCCCACTGCCATCGTCATGGGAACGGAGGCTACGGGACTGACTGACCAGTGGCGACAGGCAGCAGATGCTCACATACGCATCCCCATGCTTGGCCGTTTGGACTCTCTCAATGTGTCCGTCAGCGCTGCCATATTGCTTTTTGAGGCCGTAAGACAGCGTCAAGCGCAGAATAAGGGAAAATAAATGCTGCGGATTGCTTGTATTTAAGTAAATAATACTATCTTTGCCTATGAAACATACTCAATATATATAAATAAGGTATAAAAGATGAAAACAAACCGTATCTTAAGCACACTGTTGCTTCTGTCTGCTTTCTGCTCTGCAGCAATGGCGCAGTTGCGTCTGGACATCACGTTGAAGGACAAGAGCGTCGTCTCCTGTACGTTGGACGACATCAGCTACATGGAAATCGTAGAAGGTGCAGCTTCCGGCGAACTGGATGGCGTCTGGTATCTGGGTTGGAAGGTTGGAAACAATGGCTCAGGCACAAAGACACACTATGACGGCTCGGAGGTGTTGGTCTTCACGGCTGGCCCCAAGATGAAGTGGATCAAGTCGTCCGGAGAGACAGTCTATGACTTGACTTACTCCGAGGCAGGCGGTCGGGAAGGAGAG
>OMSJ01000083.1 GCA_900313705.1 uncultured Prevotellaceae bacterium | reverse complement strand
TAGCGCGCCTTGGTGCTAGAGCATCCAAGAACTTCCTGCGCGAAGCGCATAACTCCCTTTTTAACTTCATGGATGCTTTAGCACCATGGCGCGCGGTTATGCGCGGAGCATCTTATAACTCCCGAAACTTAAATTCCCAATAAAATGCATATCTTTATCTTTCGTTATGAGGCATTGGTCGTATCACGGATACCTGATGCGTGACATAACCTCACACTCTTGAATGTTAAAGATTATTAATTATAAAGGTGAAGTTGTTATTAATTCATGTATTCTTTGTACTTTTGCAACGTAATCAATTTAATTACATGTATTATCTTAACTAAAAAGGCAATGAAAAAAAATTACATCCCTTGCCATCTTTGGCCTTATGTGGCTTGTTGGTACGACAGCATTCGCAGATGATCACGAATACGTGAACGGCATCTGCACGATGCACGACGAATGCGACGCGCACTTTGAAGCTCCACAGCAGGACGCCGATGGCTTCTACATGCTCTGCAACGCAGGCAATGTGGAATGGATTTCGCAGCAAGTGGCTGGCGGAGTCATCGACTTAGACTGTAAGTTGATGAACGACATCGACTTTGAGAACATTGAGAACCTGCACAGCCCCATCGGGCCTAACAATGGCAAGAAGTACAACGCTACGTTCGATGGTCAGGGCCACCGCATCAAGAACATGCTCATCAACCGTCCGAACAGCGAGATGCAGGGCTTCTTCGGTTCCCTTCGCGGCAACCCGAACTCTCGCGGACAGGGTACCATCATCAAGAACCTCATCATCGACAAGAGCTGCTCCATCACGGGCGGTATGCGCACGGGCGCAATCACGGGCGCAGGTCAGAATAATGCAAAGGAGATTGTCATCATGAACTGCGTGAACGAAGCCGAAGTGACCTCACCCTCCAACAACGTGGCCGGCATCGTAGGCGGCAGCCACGGCAATCATCCTATTTGGAAGATTACCAACTGCGTCAACGTCGGCAAGATTACTTCTACCGCTGAAAACCACGAGGGTGCAGGTATCGCATCATGGTTGGGCGACAACGGCAACACTCGTGTCACCAACTGTATCAACATTGGCGAGGTAAGCGATGGAAACGAGGGCAGCGGTCTGGACGTCAACGGACGAGGCGTGTTCCGCCACTCCAACAGCGACGGCGTTGCCGTCAACTGCTATGACCTCAGCGGCATGGAGGATGCATTCCAGTTCGTTGACTATGAACTGACTGCCGACGATGTCCTCAACGGTAAGCTGACTTACATCGTCAACCAGAGGGCAGGCTCAATCGTCTATTGGCAGACCATCGGCGAGGACGCATATCCTATGCCTTTCGACACCAGCAAGCAGGTCTATATGCAAGGCGAAGTGCTCTGCGACGGCACACCCATCGAGGGTGGTACCTACACCAACGACCCCGTAGAGCCGGTTCGTCCGCCTCACGTATATGAAGATGGAGACTGGCATTGCATCAACTGCGGCAGCATCAGCAATGACTTCTGCGAGTTGGTGGACGGCTTCTATCAGTTGAACAACGAAGTAGATGTCTGCTGGTTTGCAGATTTCGTCAAGGCAGGCAACGTGGAGGTGAATGCCAAGCTGAACGCAGACCTTGACTTCTCCAACTATCCCGAATTTGCTGGTATCGCAGACCGCGCGCATGGCTTCAAGGGCATCTTCGACGGCGGCTTCCATACCATCAGCAATATGGACATGAGCTGGCGCGAAGCTGAGGAATGGGTTGGCTTCATCAACTTCCTCAATGGCGGCGCCACCGTCAAGAACCTGCGTGGCGATGCCACATGCTTGATTGTGGCAACAGGTAACGCAGGCTTCATCGGCGGCTCTACAGCTTCCGGTGACATCTTCCTCGAGAACCTCGGCTTCGAAGGAGACGTCACTTGCTCGAGGTCTGGTGCTGGTGGCATCCTGGGCTGCAACACAGGTTCGCAGGCTCATATCTACATGACCAACTGCTACTCCACAGGCTTCATCACAGGCTCGACCGTTATGGAGAACGGTGCTCTGAGCGCTTGGCTCGGAAGCAGCGGTGCAGTCATCACCAACTGCTGGTCATCGGCTACCGTCAGCGGCGTACAGAACGACGAGAAGTATCTTGCCCGCTTCGACAACGCTACCTTTACCAACTGCTACAGCGTCAATGGCGCACCCCTGCAGTCAACTGTCATCGAATATGAAGACTTGGAAAGCGGCGCGCTCTGCTACAAACTCAATGGCAATCAGGAGAACATCGTCTGGACACAGAACCTTGGCGAGGATGAGTTCCCAACCTTCATGCCGGGCCACAAGCAAGTCTATGCCATCGTCGAGATGCGTTGCGACGGCTGGTTCGACCCCAACGAGGCCACCTACTCCAACACCCCAGGCGAGGGAAAGCCCGACCATCAGTTCATGGATGGCTTCTGCAAGATTTGCCACCAGCAAGACCCCGACTTCCCCTTCCTCGATGTCTTTGCTAATGCTGACCATGACACAGCCGATGGTTACACGACAAGCAACTCTGGCGATGGCAGCGGTCTGGCTATCAACAACAGCGTGGCCGAGCATTGGAACATGCATTGGTTCGAAACCTATCAGACCATCAAAGGTCTCGAGCCCGGCATCTACCGCCTGCGTCTGCAAGGCCTGAGCCGCGTCCAGCAATGGAGCAACGAAGAAGGCTCTCCCTACGAAACAGGTGAGCTTAGCGAAGAGTTCGCTCCCCTCTACCACAGCAGTCAGTACTTTGCAGAGGTTAACGGCAAGAAGATAGCCAACCGCTTCATGGACATCACCTACGGTGCTCAGCAAGAGCGAGTAGGGGAGACGGAGAACTACAACGACTATACGGGTATGTGGGTTCCCAACTCGCTGGCAGCTTGCAACAAGTACTTCGCCCGCGGCCTCTATTGGAACGAACCTCTCTACTTTGTCATCGAGAGCCCCGAAGATAGTGTCAACGTCGGTGTAGAGAACAACGTCTATCTCTATGGCAACTGGACAGTTTGGGACAGTTGGCGTCTGGACAAGCTTACTGACGGCGAGATTTCCTTCATCCGTAGTCAGCAGATTGATGCCATCCAAGAGGACCTCGATAAGCTGGAGCCTCAGAAGTCTCTCATGGCAGCCTATAACGATGCGAAGGATGCCATTGAAAGCGCCACGACCCTTCAGGAGATTATGGATGCCAGCGACGTTCTGTCTCGCACGCCAAACCTCATCCGCAGCAGCCACATCGCCTATGAGAACTACATAACTGCTATTAAGGCTATTGCCGATGAACGTGCCGGTCGCGACGACCTCAATGGCGCTGCTACCGACCTGCTCGACAAGTACCTTGAGGAAGAAGAAGAGGCTGGTGAGGAACTGCCCAACGGCACATATCTCTATATCATCGACGAGCGTATGCTCAGCGAAGAGGAGCTGACGGCAGAGATTGCCTTTGCCAAGAACTTGCTCGATAATGCCATTATGACAAGCGTTAGTGAAGGTTCCGACGTCAGCAACATCATCAAGAACGCTGCCTTTACTGCCGACGGCAACTTCCAGGACTGGGAGACCGAACGCACCTACGAAAGTCCCAGCGGCTCCAACTTCAGCTCCAACACTGGCTTCACCGACATCTATCCCGTTGCCGGCACTTGGAACACGGCCTTCACCGTTTCGCAGTATATCGTGGCAGACATCCCCGACGGTATCTACGAACTGGAGGCTCCTGCCTTCTATCGTCCGGGCGGTAATGGCGTAGGCGACATGGAAGGCAACGACTATGTGCCTGCCGACCTCTTCATCAACGACTTCTACACGCCTGTTATGAACATCTACGCTGGTCAGGTGCTCTATGCAGATGCTATCAACGGTGTGAACTGCCGCTACGATGCAAGCGGTGACCCAGATGCGCCTCACAATGGAGAGAGCACTTCGTCGCAGGACTTCAACACGGGCTACGGCTACGTGCCCGAACAGCGTCAGGCTGTCAGCTTCGCCTTTGCCGGAGGTCGCTATATTAATAAGGTATATGGCTTCGTACAGGGTGGTGAGCTCCGTATCGGTATCCGCAACACCGGCAAGCCCTGGTACGAGAGCGGCATGACGATGTGGGGCAAGTTCAAGCTCACTTATTGCGGTTATAGCGAAGCAGCAATCGAGGCTATGATGGAGAACTACCGTAAGCGTCTCGATGCCCTCAAGTGGGCTCAGCTCGACCAAATGGTTATGTTCTACAGTATGAGCCACATTGACAACATCGAAGGCCTCATGGCACAGGTGGAAGCAGCCGGCTCTGTGGAGGAGAAGATGGCTGCCATCAGGAACCTCAACGACGAGTTCAACACCATCCTGGACAGCTACGACGTTTACGAAAGCCTCAGGACTCTGGGCGATTACTGTGACGCCAAGTCGAATGAATACGCTGAGAGCGACCCCGACAAGAGTGATGCCTTTGCCGTTGTCTTTGGAGAAATCTTCGACCATTACTATAGTGGTGACCTTACCGACGAGGAGGCTCGCAAATATCGCGAAACAGTTCTCAACAATCCTGCTCTTGGCGGTGGCTTCTATGTTCAGGGTGACCTGCTCGACGCAGAGGGCAACAAGCTGGCCTATGACGTCCGCAGTTCGCTCTATCCCATGCTGCCTCAGGAGGATGGCACCTTCGTGGCTACCGTCAAGGTGCAGAACCGCAGCAACCTCGACAACAGCAATGCACGTGCCGGCATCTTCCTCAGCCGCATGGAAGAGCGCTACGAGTGTACATCCTCTTCACTCCGCTTCGTGACACCTGCTGCCAATAAGTACAAGATGATACTTGACACAAACGATGCTCACAACGACATCCAGACCGTAGGCGGCGAGTACAAGGTGACGTACAATCCTGCTGACAGCTCCATCGTCTTCGACCTCATCGGCGAGTATCCCTGGCACGACAACGTCTATGTCGTAGGTTCCATCATCAACCAGGCAGGCGAACAGCATCGTTGGAAGAACGACGAGATGGCTCCTCTTGCTCATAAGGGCAATGGTGTCTATGAGGGCGTCGTCACCTTCTACCGCGACGACAAGGAGAACATGTATCCCAACTTCACCATCTTCTCCTGCCGCTCCAACACCAGCAGCATTCCTTATTCTACCGCTACCCGCAGCGGATGGAACGAAGGTCGCTACGGTAGTGAAGAGAACAAACTCATCCTCGAGGACGGCGTTGCTTTGGGAGACCTGATTCGTAATGCTGACCGCAAGTGGTACATGAACTGGGACGAGCAGAGCACGGCTGAGACGCTGAAGTACATCATCACCTTCGACATGAACCACAGCACCGTTATGACTCGCCTCCAGAAGGGTGACTTGAATGGAGACGCAAAGGTTGACATCGCCGATGCCGTAACCGTCCTGAACATCATGGCTGCTGGTGACTACAACTCAGATGCCGACATAAACAGCGACGGCAAGGTGGACATCGCAGACTTCGTGACTGTTCTGAACATCATGGCTGCGAACTAACCTTTTACACACTCAACAAGAAAGCCGCCACCAGCACAGCAATAGGCTGAGCCAGGTGGCGGCTCTCTTATTCAATAAATAGCGTCGGCAATCGTAACGCCCAATGGAGGGTCGCAGAAGTACGTGTACTTGTCGCCATAAGTACGTGTACTTATCCTCATAAGTACGTGTACTTATCTGACCACTTCCCAGAGAGGGGAGCAAGGGTGGCGGATTATTATTAAAATTATATTATTGGTGTCCGGTAAATAAGCACCGAAGGTGCGAAAGACCACAGACGGGGGTGTACTCCGCCTGCGCCTGACCGAAGGGAAGAACCCCCGGAACAAGGGCAAAGAACAATAATAAGCCCTAAAGGGGCGACAGAATATGTAACCTGTTTAATTTTAACTTGCGTCTATATCTGTCGCCCCTTTGGGGGCTTTCACTGTCGTTGCAACATTACCGGGGGTTAACACCCCCGTCTGTAGTCTCTCGTCCCTTCGGGACTTTAGAGTAAGCCCTCATGAGCTGCTTTTGTCAAGAAAGCCGAATTATAGGCGCATAAGTAGAGGTGCTCTTGATTTTCACCGGACAGCAATAAAATTATATATGATTCTTGGCATAATCCATAAATAATTGTACCTTTGCAAGCGGAAAGTAGGTAACGACTTTTTGGAGCTGCAGGAGTGAACAAGATAGCTTGATTTGCCGAGCCCAGACAAAGGTCAGCATAGCTGAAGAAAGAAGATTGAAAAAGATAACTGATATTGTGCTTCTGCCGATACGCGAAGAGAAGGTACTGTTCACGTTCCTGCTCCTGATGGCCTGCATAGTGATACCGATATTGTGCTATGCAACAGGAGCGTTCCCCAAACCCTTTGTTTTTGCACCAGCCATCTTCGATTGCTATCTGCTGACGCTGCTTGCCTTCTGGCTCAAGCGGGTTCGTCTGTCGTGGCTCGTCTGGATAGTCAGCATACTGCTGCTTGGAGGCGAAGTGTTCAGCTTGCTATGCTATCAGTCCCCTTACTCGATGACCGTGCTCCAGCTCCTGCTTGAGACAAACAAACGCGAAGCGAGTGAGTTCCTCAGCGGTCACGGAGTGGCCGGCCTGCTTGCTCTCTCCACTGCCATCACCTTCGCTACCGTCTTCGTGGCCTGGAGCCTTCTCCGCCTCCTTCGAAAGAAGAAGTTGCCTAAGGCTCTCCTACTTTTCCTTCTTCTCCTGTCCGCCTCCTGTCAGGGATACTCGTACTACCGCCTGTACCAGGCCTATACAGCCGACGTGACCACCACCATCGCTGAGAACAAGTACATGCCGCTGCGCAACAGCCCGTTCATCCGTTTCCTTTATGGACACGCACTTAACGTGGTCAGCACGAAGGAGCTTGGGAAGCTCGTGCAGACCGTCCGCGCGTCAGACGTTGACAGTTGCTCGTACCGAAGTCCCATCATTCTGCTCCTCATCGGCGAGTCGTACAACAAATACCATTCTCCGCTCTATAACCCAGAGGCACGCCAGACAACTCCCAACCTCTGCCGCATGAAGGAAGAGGGCAACCTTGTCGTCTATGACGATGCCGTCACACCCTACAACGTGACGAGCAAGACCTTCCGCCACATGTTCTCCACGTACTACCCAGGGTGTGGACGCGAATGGGTAGATTGCACACTCTTTCCCGCCATCTTCCGAAAGGCAGGGTACAGGGTCTGGTTCATTACCAATCAGTTTGCAGGCGAAGAGAACAACAAGGACCACCACGACCATGCCGGTGGGACGATATTCAATCAGCGTGACTTGCGACGCCTTCAGTTCTCGCACATGAACATAGAGGCCTCGCGCTACGACATGGAGCTGCTCTCACAAGTGCCGCCTGCCGACTCGCTGGCAGCTCAGCCTTCCTTGCTCATCTTCCACATGATAGGCCAGCACGAAGACTTTTGTGAAAGGTATCCAGCTTCGTTCAACCACTTCACAGCAGACAGCATCCAGAATCCCTTTACCGACGAGAGAGGGCGACGGATTGTGGCAGATTACGATAACGCGACGCTCTACAACGACGCCGTCGTGTCGGAGCTGCTGAAGAGGTATGCGTCGCAAGACGCGGTGGCTATCTATCTCTCGGATCATGGAGAAGAGATTTACGACTGGCGCAACTCATGCTATCGTACCAATAGCGACATGATGACACCCGAAATAGCGCGTTATCAGTACGAGATACCGCTGCTGTTCTATGTCACGGACTGCTTCAAAAGCCGTCATCCCGAATTGTACAATGAGATACAAGCTGCTCAGCACAAGCCCTTTATTGCCACGATGTTGCCATTCGCTCTGTTCCATCTGGCAGGCATCAGCCATGCTGACTACAAGCCTTCGCTCGACATCCTTTCGCCTGATTACGACGAAAGGCGTCCACGCATGATTCGCGATGATGTGGATTACGACGAGCTGATGGGGCGCCGTTAGCAGTTAATCTGCAACTCTTCTCTCAGCCCGGAAGCCGATGCTCTCAACGGCAAGCAGTATGTCGGGGTCGCTCGGAGAGCCTACGACACAGGCTGTGCCTTCATGCAAAGACACCGACACCTGCTCCACACCCTCGACGGCAGCAATGGCTCGCTGTACGTTCTCAGCACAATGGCTGCAGTTCATCCCCTCTACATTATATATAATATAGGACGACATCTCCTCTGCTTCTTCCCCATGATGATGGTGGTGATGGTGGTGGCTGTGTCCTCCGAGCAGATGCCAAGGCAATAATGCACGCAACAGAAGGACGAGCAACAAAGCCGTGCAGAGGTAAGAGAAGAGGCTGATGCCCTCTTCGTGACAGGCTGCAAACTGTGCTACGGGAACCGTGAACCACTCTCTTGGCAGCAAGTAGTCGATGCCAAAGCCGAAGAGCACAGCTCCGGAAATGATGGACAGCAAGTAGAGGAACATCGACCGCTTGCCCAGTACCTTGCCAACCACCAGTATGCTTGCGGCATTACTTGCAGGTCCCGCCATGAGCAAGACAAGGGCAGCTCCGGGAGTCAGACCTTTCAGCATCAAGGCAAGCGCGATGGGGATGCTTCCCGTTGCACAGAGATACATGGGGATGCTGAAGACCAGGACGAAGAGGATGCTGTAGAGCGTGTTGCCCTGGAAGATGGTGAACCAGGAGTCGGGCACAACAGCCGTGATGATACCAGCAACGATAAGTCCCACAGCCAGCCACTTGCCAATGTCCTCCATCATCTCGCCAAAGGCATAGGACAGAGCACGTCGAAGCCTCGTTGAGAAGCTTGTGTCGGGCATCGGACAGTCCTCCTTCCCGCAACAGTCTCCTTGCTTCTTCCGAACGACGATAATCTCATCGTCCGACTCGAAAGCGTTGCACATTGCTCCACCCATGATGGCAGTCAGCAAGGCCACTATAGGGCGTATCACGGCAAACGGTAGTCCCATGAGGCTATAAGTGGCGATGATGCTGTCCACGCCGGTCTGCGGTGTGGCTATGAGGAACGAGATGGTCGCTCCCTTGCTGGCTCCTTCCCTGCGAATGCCCATTGCCGTCGGGATGACGCCACACGAGCAGAGGGGTAGGGGAACACCGAAAAGTGCTGCCAGCACTACGCTTCGCAGCGAGCGGTCGCCCAGATATTTCGTGTATATCTTACTTGGTACAAACTCATGCATCAGCCCTGCCAGCAGAAAACCCAGCAACAGATAAGGGGACATCTCGCATAGCAAGGACCATATTTCAGTCAGTATATTCATGGCTCTATTCTAATTTGCTGCAAAGATACGAAATAATTATGAACTATGGACTATGAAGTATGAACTAATTGTCGTACCTTTGCAGCAAAATCATCAAAACTAAGTATGCAAAAGACAATAGGTGTATTGACGGCGATGAATATCGAGTATCGCCATGTGGCTGCCATGCT
>OMSJ01000093.1 GCA_900313705.1 uncultured Prevotellaceae bacterium | reverse complement strand
TTTTTCATTCATTCATTTTCCATTTACGACTGCAAAGATAAGAAACAATTCTTAATTCTTCTTTCTTAATTCTTATTTTCTTTGTAACTTTGCAGACAATTATAAAAGAATATGCACACTGATACAGAATAAAACTGTGGATTGCAAATTATGAATTGTGAATTATGCATTGTGAATTGTGAATTATGAATTATGAATTGACAAAGTGCTTCGACCGCATTTGGGCTTCGTTCATCTTCTTTACCCGACTGCCTTTATGGCGACTGCATGAGCCTCGGACGGAGTGCTACAAGACGGTTGTCGAGCATTGGCCGCTCACGGGATGGCTGACGGGCGGACTGATGGCAGCGACACTCTACGCGGGCAGTCTGTTCCTGCCATACTTGGTGGCGGTGTTGCTGGCTATTGCTGTGCGAATGCTGACGACGGGCGCTTTGCACGAGGATGGGCTGGCCGACTTCTTCGACGGCTTCGGCGGCGGAGGTTCTGACAGAGAGCGCATCCTGACCATTATGAAGGGTATGTCATGCTGCTGGCATCGGCGCTCTTCTCCATGTCGCCCCAAGTGGCTGCGCTCACCATCCTTGCCGCCGACCCCTTTGCTAAGATGCTGACGGCCGGATTGATCACCTTGCCATACGCCCGAAAGGAAGAGGAGGCAAAGGCGAAGGTCGTGTATCGCAAGATACCCACCTTGGCCATCATCAGCCTCGCCCTGCAAGGCTTGCTGCCGATACTGCCGCTCATCTGCCATTTGACCATTCACCATTTACCATTTACCATTCTTCCCTTCATTCCTTCATTTTTCATCTTCACATTATTATATATGTTCATCCGTGGCCGACTGCAAGGCTACACGGGCGACTGCTGCGGAGCTGTCTGCCTGATGGTTGAACTCTCGATATATTTAACGGCTTGTGCTTTATGAGAAAGATAATCCTTATTACGGGCGGTCAGCGTTCCGGCAAGAGCAAGAAGGCTGAGGAGTTGGCCTTGAGCCTGTCGCCTACGCCTGTGTATATGGCTACCGCTCACGTCTGGGACGATGAGTTCCGGGACCGGGTGCGGAGGCATCAGGAACGCAGAGGACCGCAATGGACGAACATCGAGGAGGAGATGCTCCTGAGCCGCCACGACATGACGGGTCGCGTGGTCGTCGTCGATTGCGTGACGCTCTGGCTCACGAACTTCTTCTTTGCTAATGGTTCCGACGTTGACGTGTCGCTCCGGCTGGCAAAGGAGGAGTTCGACGCCTTCACCAAAGCCGATGCCACCTACATCTTCGTGACGAACGAGATAGGCTTGGGCGGTGTCTCAGACAACGCGCTCCAGCGCAAGTTCACCGACCTGCAAGGCTGGATGAACCAGTACATCGCTGACAAGGCCGACGAGGTCGTCCTCATGGTGAGCGGAATAGCCATGAAAGTGAAAAGTGAATAGTGAAAAGTGAAAAATTTGCTACCGCATTGAGATGAAAGCATTCAATATAAAGCCTGTAGATAAAACAATGCAGGCGGTCATTCAGGACAAGATAGACAATCTGAACAAGCCAAAAGGTTCCTTGGGACGCTTGGAGGAGATTGCAATGCAGGTTTGCCTGATTCAACAAACTTTGGAACCCAGTCTCGCTCATCCATGTCACTTGCTTCTCGGCGGCGACCACGGCATAGAGCGCGAGGGCGTCAGCGTCAGTCCCAGGGAGGTCACCTGGCAGCAGATGATCAACTTCACCCGAGGCGGCGGCGGAGTTAATATGTTCTGCCGTCAGCACGGATTCAAGCTGCGCATCGTCGATGTGGGCGTTGACTACGACTTCTCCATTGACCATTCACCATTGACCATTGACCATACGGCTACGCCCGAAGAGGCTCATTCCCCCAATAATCGTCAATGGTCAATGGTCAATGGTCAATGGTCAATGGCCAATGGTCTATCCATCATCGACCGCAAGATAGCTCGCGGCACTCGCAACTTCCTCTACGAGCCGGCAATGAGCGAGGAGGAGTTCAACCGCGCCATCAGCATCGGCAGCGACCTGGTGGATGACTGTCTGGCCGAAGGTTGCCGTGTGCTGAGCATCGGCGAGATGGGCATTGCCAACACCTCGCCGTCGAGCATCTGGATGAGTCTCTTTGGCGATATTCCCCTGAAGGATTGCATCGGAGCAGGCGCCGGACTGGCCAGCGAAGGCATCCGCCAAGGCATCCGCCACAAATACGAAGTGCTTGCCAAAGCAATAGATAATTTTAGAGTGAAGAGTGAAGAGTTAAGAGTGAAGAATGAAAGTAACAAACAGGGTTCAGAAGGTAACTCTGATTCTTCACTCTTCACTCTTCACTCTTCACTCCAAGCTTCTGATTCTTCACTCTTCACTCTTCACTCTTCACTCCAAGCTTCTGATTCTTCACTCTTCACTCTTCGTTCTTCACTTGACGAAGTCATTCGCTACTTCGGTGGTTTCGAGATGGTGGCTGCCATAGGTGCTATGCTGCGTGCCGCCGAGCAACATGTGCTGATACTCGTGGACGGCTTCATTATGACGGCCTGCGCCATCGCTGCTATCCGACTCTATCCTGCCGCGCAGGACTACATGCTCTTCACCCATTGCGGCGACGAGAGCGGACACAAGATGATGCTCGACATCGTGGGAGCCAAGCCTCTGCTGAACCTTGGCCTGCGCCTCGGCGAAGGCACCGGAGCGCTCTGTGCCTTCCCTATCGTCGATTCCGCCGTCCGCATGATGAACGAGATGAACAACTTCGACAACGCAAAAATCACTAAGTACTTCTGAGAACTGAGACGTCTGGGCAGCACATCATTAGAATATGTTGTCAACCAGGTTCCAAGCGATGCAATCCATGTGGAACTCGTGGTCAAATCTCTGTTAACGGAGTAGCAGGGTTGCTGTCACGATGAGCATCATTAACACCTCTGCTGTGCGGTTCACGCGGATGGCGGTTCGCATGTCAGCAGTTGTAAGCGGACGCTCGTTCTCTCCGATATAAGGTTTGTCGAAGAGTTCGCCAAAATAATAGTGCGGGCCTCCAAATCGGCAGTCGAGGATGCCAGCCAGAGCTGCCTCAGGATAGCCGCTGTTGGGCGACGCGTGCTTGCGACCATTTCGATAGACGAAAGTGAAAAGCGAAAAGTGGAAAGTGAAAAATCTGTTGCCGCCACGAAGGTTAATCGTGATAAGCTTAGGCACAATCATCAGCAGCGCTGTGAGACGGGCTGGAATGTAATTGGCGATGTCGTCGATGCGTGCTGCCCAGCAGCCAAAGTCGCGATAGCGGTCGGTTCGGTAGCCAATCATGGAGTCGAGCGTGTTCACCATCTTGTACGCCAACATGCCTGGTGCTCCCAGCAGCATGAACCAGAAGAGCGGGGCAATGACCCCGTCGGAGAGGTTCTCAGCCAAAGTCTCGAGTGCCGCCGTGCGAACCTCCTGAGCCGAAAGCTCTGAGGTGTCGCGCCCAACGATGCGTGCCACTTGCTTCCGACCTTCATCAAGGCTCCTGTCAAGAGCAAGGAAGACCTCTCGCACCTCGCGAATGAGCGTCGTGCCAGCCAGGCAGTAGAAGACGACAAGGGCGCAAAGAATCTCTCGTAATAACGTCATTACGTCATTACGACAGAACGACAGACACTCAAGGAGAATCAATGTCAACCCGTAAGTGGCGGCAATGAGGCTAACAGCAAGCAAGGCACCTTTCAGCTTGCGGTGACTGCCTTTGTTCAAGTGGCGCTCACCGAAGGCTATCACCTTCCCAAACCCTACAACAGGATGCGGCAACCACGAGGGGTCGCCTATCAGCAGGTCAAGCAACCAACCAAGGAGAAGTGAAAAGGTAAAAAGGTGAAAAGGTGAAAAATCTGCTACCGCCATAGCCAATGGTATATGGTTAAATGGTAAATGGTAAATGAGAGGTGAAGCTTCGCACCGCTTCGACGAGGGCATCGTTCTCTGCTGGGGTTTGAGCTGCGATGCGGAAATGCTGCGGCGTCAGTCCCTTGAAGTTCGAGGCATCGCGGATGAGGATGTGATGCTCTTTGGCGAGGTATTCCTTCAGTTCTGCCGCGCTGCCCTGCGTCAGCCTGCAAAGCATGAAGTTCGTCTGAGTGGGCTCAACTTCAATTCCCTCTATCCCACAAAGTCTTTCGTGAAGACGCTGTGCTTCTTCCAAGTCGGGACAGCAGATTAGTTCATCGTGCTGCAACAGGTATTTGCCTGCCTCCACAGCCAATGCAGACACACTCCAGGGGCGCATGTGCTGACGAATTTGTTTCGCCAGACTCTTGTGCGCCACAATATAACCCAGCCTCAGTCCAGGCACACCGTAGTCCTTCGTCATGGAGCGCAGCAGGATAATCCTCTTTTTCTTGACTACTTCTGTAGCCGTCAAGAGTGGTTGGTGGGTATAGTGCTCGTACGACTGATCAACAATGACGAGACGAAAATAGAACAGGGCGTCATCCAGTTTCCAAGCAGGAAGCAGGCTACCTGTAGGGTTGTTAGGATTGCAGAGCCAAATGCTGTTCTTGATTTTATCGTTAGGGGTAAACATTCTGCAAGCATCGGCATATTCGCTGAATGTAGGCTGTGGTATGTAATGCTGATAGCGAAAAGTCTGGGCAATGAGGTAGATAGCCTCTGTGGCACCGTTGGTGACGATGACATTGTCTGATTTGACGCCATCACGCTCGGCAATCATCTGCTCAAGCGACCACGCTTCAGGTTCAGGATAATGAGCCAGCAGCTGCGGATGCTGCGACAGATGGTCCGTCACTGCACGATAGGCAGAGGGATTCTGGCAGATGTTAGACGAGAAGTCGCTCGTAATGCTTTCGTACTGGTAGATGTCGTCGCCGTGTCCTTCAATCATGATTAGTCAGTATTTTATAGATTTGTTCCATATTGACATGCTGGCGCACATGGTCAGCAAGTTTGTCGTATTGTTCCTCTTTAAAGTCGGCATAGCTTTGCATTTTGCATTTTGCATTTTTAATTTTGAATTTCTCCAAAATATGTTCTATGACGGGGGCATTGTCGAGGAAGCCGTGGATGTATGTCCCGATGCAATGGTCGGTCTGCATGACGGCTTGGTCGGTGTCGCTGATTCCTTGATGTATCTCATAGCCTTGGCATGTCTGCCCATTAAACTCGAAGCAGACTTGCCGCGTGGTCTTCTCGGGCGTCATCGTAGTGCTGATGGGCAGGAGTCCAAGTCCTGGCAAGCTGCTGATGCTGCCCTCGATGCCATCGGGATCGTTGACCGTCTGCCCCAACATCTGATAGCCTCCGCAGATGCCTACCACCATCTTACCGTCGCGATGGGCGCGGACGATGGCCTGTGCACAGCCGTTGCGTCGCAGTTCGAGCAGGTCGTCGAGGGTTGACTTCGTGCCTGGCAGGATGATGATGTCGGCTCGTTGCTGAATTTTGAATTTTGAATTTTGAATTCTTGCTTCTCAAGCAAACGCTGTCCTCCTCCTCGATATAGATGTCCTTATAATAAGGAATGACGCCCAGCACGGGCACGCCGCACAGGTCTTCGAGCATACGACGGCCTTCGTCGAAGAGCCGCATGTCGCCCCGGAACTTGTTGATGATGATGCCCTTGATGAGCTTACGGTCCTCGGGCGTCTGTAGCATGATGCTGCCATAGACGGAGGCAAAGACGCCGCCGCGGTCGATGTCGCCGACAAGGATTACGTCCGCCTTTGCATGACGAGCCATGGGAAGGTTCACGAGGTCGGTGCTTCGCAGATTGATTTCGGAGATGCTTCCAGCCCCCTCCATCACTATGGGATTGAAGCGCGAGGCGAGACGGTCAAAGGCAGCACAGACTTCCTGTCTGAAGTCTATTTCTGAAGTTCCTCTACGCCAGTAATCGTAGGCATCTTTGTTGCCGATGGGCTTCCCATGCAGCACTACCTGACTGGTATGGTCGGAGTTGGGCTTCAGCAGCAAGGGGTTCATGTCTGTATGGCAGGGGATGCCGGCTGCTTCGGCTTGAACGGCTTGGGCGCGGCCTATCTCCAGCCCCTCGGGCGTGGCATAGCTGTTGAGTGCCATGTTCTGTGCCTTGAAGGGCGCGGGGCTGTAGCCGTCCTGTCGGAAGATGCGACAGAAGGCGGCGGCTACTATGCTCTTGCCGACGTCGCTGCCTGTTCCGGCAAACATGATGGGGTGCAGAGGTGCTTTCATTCTTTTTCTTGGGCTAAGACAAACAGGTAATCGGAGAGGCGGTTCATCATTCTAAGGATGCTATCGTCGAGCGGATATTGTCGATGCACAGCCCAAAGGCGACGCTCGGCTGTGCGACATTGAGCTCGCGCCACATGAACGATGCCACGAGGCAGGACAAAGCCCGTGGGCTGAGTGGCAGCATCGATGGCATGCTCCATTTGTTGCGTAAGCTCTTTGCAATGTAGGGGACGCGGATTCTCCTTGCCTTCGGGAGTCGCCACATGACTCATCACCACCATCAGCTCACGCTGGATGTCGGTCAGAAGCAGACTTCTTTCGGCAAACAATCCAAGGAGGGAATTGAGCATGTCTATCTCTCCGTTGGCTTCGATGCGCAGGTCGTTCTTGCTGACGCGGACACCACCTCGCAGGCTGGTCTCGCCACTATCGCCTGTCTTTGAGTAAAGCTGTTTCATCTTCTTTGGGGGTTAGGGGTTAGAGGTTAGGGGTTAGAAGTGAGAGGATAGCTTGGGATGCGGACTACGAAGCCACAAGTATTCTCTAACCGCTAACCTCTAACCACTAACCACCACATTTTACCATTTGTATAGGTGTGTGTAACTTGCCATGACGTTTTTATATCTGAGGACAGGTGTTTCGACGGGTTCGCCTTTGGCATTAAAGACCTGAACGACAGACTTAGGAGTCTCGCCGAGGAACTGGGTGTAGTGGAACTCATGCCCGCGGTATTCCTTGCCTTCGAGCACGAAGCGACGATAACCCAACGACAGCTTGCGGTCGGTCTTTCGTGCCGTAATCTTATAGGGCAGCACATCGCACATCGGGAACTCAGCCTCGTCGGTAACGATACTCCGGCAGAGGTACATCATCCCGCCGCATTCAGCCACGATGCGCCCTCCCTGCTCTGCAAACACCTTGATAGCTTTGCGGCAAGCTTCGTTAGCCACCAACGCCTCCAGATGCTTCTCGGGATAGCCACCAGACAGATAGAGCAGGTCGATGCCGCTCAGGTCGGGCACATCCTGCTCGGGGTCGAAGAAAGCGACTTCGCCAAGGCTGTCTATCGTCTCCTGATAGAGGAACGAGAACGACTCGCGGTTACGTGCTATCAGAGTCTTAGTAGTCTTTCCCATGCCACATGTTCCTCCATTTGAGTGATAAGTGCCGTGTCGTCGGGCAGCTCCGAGAAGTCAAGGCCAAGATAGCGCGAACCTTGTTCCAGAGCGGCAGACTTCGGCAGGCATCCCAGGCACTCGACCTCCAAGTCATCGCAAACTTGCTGAAGCATCTGCAAGTGCTTCTCCGACCCTACCCTATTAAAGATGACGCCAGCGATGCGCACATCCTTGCGGAAACCGATGAAGCCCGTGAGCAGAGCCGCCATGGAATAGGCAGCACTCTTCGCATCGACCACCAACACAACAGGGATGCCAAGTTCGCGGGCTATCTCGTAGGAAGAACCGCGTTCACGGTCGTAGCCGTCGAAGAGCCCCATCATGCCCTCTACGATGCAAACATCTGCATCTGCACCATAAAGGGCAAAGAGTTCACGTACATGCTGCGGCGAGGCCATGAACGTATCGAGGTTGATACTCGGGCGACCGCAGACTGCCGCGTGGAACTTGGTGTCGATATAGTCCGGTCCGCACTTGAAGGGCTGGACGCGATATCCTTTCTTAACGAGCAATCCCATCAGCCCTCGGGCAATTGTTGTCTTGCCCGAGCCGCTGGTGGGTGCTGCTATCATATATGCATTCACGATGCAAAGATACGAAAAAAAATGTTATCTGCAATCGTTTCAGATGAGAATGTCGGAACGATATTTCAAGTCTGTGTCAGAAACACAGCAGGGTTAGTTGACAAACTACACGTAGTTATTGGAAGAAGTACACGTACTTATTGGAAGAACTACACGTACTTATTGGGATAACTACACGTACTTATTGGGCTAACTACACGTAGTTATTCCTCGGGATACATGCTGTGGTAAGCGTCCTCGAGGAATTCGGCCTCCTTGGTGTGCTTAATCCAGACATTCAGGACGCCGGGAAGCTCAAGCAGACCCTGAGGATGATTGCCAACCTTGACCACAACAGGCTCATAACCCTTGTGACCGAAGAACTCGAACCAGCTGTTCTCCTCTGATTCCTCTTCATCTGCATTCCAGTACTCTTCGCCTGCACCTGCCATGTCGTTGTGAGCGTGGTCACCGGCGATGGACATGAGGGCATGCAGATAAACCTTGCCGGAGACAATGCTCTTCTTCTGCATACGAGCCAGAACGTCCTGCTTGTAGTTGTCGGGCATATCGACGGTACCTACAAAATAGTTGGGATTGAGAGCCTGCAAAGCATCTTGAAGCTGAGTGTAACGCTTGTTGGCATTGAACGTGTCATAGGTGTCGGGGTTACCGTGACCCATGAAAGCTACCACGCCCTGAGTTGTTTCATTTCCATAAAGCTTATGCAACTCCTCAGCAACTGCGGGAACATCCACATCGGGGTCGTACAGCAGAGGCATACCCAGGAAGATGGATTTGTTGCTCTCCAGCGATGCCAGATATTTATCATCAAGATGGGAACCTGAAATATAGCCGTTGTTCATGAACTTCTTCACGCTTGCTACAACTGCAGCAAACTCTTCGCCAGGGATGACCTGCAGGGACTGCACATAAATCTTGCTGTACTTGGCATTACCGATGGCATGGAGGAGGTAGCGGGGCTCGTAGTAGTCACGCTTCACGAAATTGCCTGCATCGTCTTTGCCCTCACCAGCGCTTGCACGGTTGATGCAGATGTCGCTCGAGAAGCTCATATAGACGTCAGCCTCGGGGAAAGCTTTTTCGTAAGCTACCTTCGTGGCATCGAAAGCCAGGAAAGCGTTGTTCCAAGTGGAGCCGAAGGCTACGAGCAGGACAGCAACGTCCTTGCCGGACTGCTGCTTCTGCTTGGCAACCATTTCGTCGTTGACCGTGTACTCCGACACGATGTTGTTGATTGTTTGGCTGTCTGGAGTTTTTTCCTTGTCATCGTCACTGCTGCTGCAGGCCGTGAAAACAGGAGCTACCAATGTCATGGCAGCAAGGATAAAGAAATTAATCTTCTTCATAGTTTAAATTGTGTTTAGTTGTTGATATGTTGTTTTTAACTCTCTTTCCGTAATTGAACTTGATGCCGAAGGTACCATATACCGTGGTGCCGGGCGTGTTATTGCCGAGGTGGTAGGGATGCATGGTGCGGTCCACATAGTTGAAGATGTTATCTACGCCAACCTCCACTCTGTATGCAAACATCTGGCCAGCTTTGCCGAAGTCGTGCGTGGTGTTGATGCGCCATATCTGGAAAGGCTTGCCGTCGTGGTTGTTCTGGTAGAAGCGCGTACTGCTGCCACGTGTCGTGAGGTTGATGCCAAGCTTGTAGAGTGAGCTGAACGCATGGCTGTACATGGCCGAAGCACTCCATTTGTGGTGCGCCGTTCCGTCGATGGTGACGGAGGTCATGCGGTCTTTGCCGGCATCATACAGGTTCGCTTCCGTGTTCAGCCAACTGTAAGCAGAGGTGAGCGACAGGTCCTTGAAGACCTTATAGGAGAGCGACACGTCCACGCCATACGTGCGGGCATCGTCCATGTTCCTGTACATGCGAGCCTGGACGTTGCCGCTGCCATCGCCGAGGTAAGCGGTGGTGATGCCGGCAGGAATCTCTCCTACAGGAACATTCACCAGGGCAATCATGTTGTCCAGCTTGTTCAAGTAGCCAGTAACGGATGCCGTGAACTTCTTGCCGCGATACTCCACGCTCGTCGAGTAGTAGTTGCTCGTCTGCGGATTGAGGCTGGTGTTGCCGATGTTGAAGAACGTGCTGCTACCCATCACATGCAGGTAGCGGTAATGCAACTCCTTGACGGTCGGCGTCTTGAAGCCTTGGCTCCATCCCAGCCTGAAGCGAAAGTCGCCGGCAGAGAACATGGCACTCACCTTGGGGGTAAGTCTGACACCAAAGTTCTGATTGCCCACCAGTCGCAGCCCGGCTGTGAGGTTGAACCACTTCAGCCAGTCGAACTCGTCTTGCACATAGAGGGCTGTGGTCCAGTCGCTGGCTGTTCCGTTCTCCGTACGCTCTGGAGCATTGAGATAGTCGTATCGGTATTCGGCTCCGGCGTGCAAGGTGTTCTCATATGGCAGATAGAAGATGCCCTTCAGCTGCGCCATGAAGCGTTGCTGGTCGCTCTGCAACTTGCTTTGCCCAGGCAGGTAAGGCACGGAATACCACTCGCCGTCGAGGTCGCCGAACTCCTCTCCTTTCAGCAACATGTACTCGTATGTGCGGGCCGTATAGTCGTAGTAGTAAGCATGTTTGTTCCAGTCGGCATCGAGCGAAAGGCTGTTCCTCTTTGCCTCGCCGAAGTTCCATTTGCCTCCTACGGAAGCCGAAGCGTTGTTGTATCGGAGGTCGTAGGTATAGACATCGCAACTGGGGTGATGACCATTGCGCGGGCGACAGATGTTCTTCTTGTAGTACGAACCGTCGGCATAAAACTCGAGGTTGGGCAACGGACGGAATGTCAAGCGCTCGGCTATCTGCCAGTTGCGGAACGAGTTCACCGTCTTGTTCTTGCTGTCGGTCAGCACCATGCCTTCGGCAAACTCCTCTGCCGTGTTCTGCCAGCCATCGTTGCGTTGCATCTGAAAGTTTGTCTGGCTGCCGAACTTGCCTATGTTGAAGGCAAGGGTATTGTGTTGGCGCAGGTCATTATACATGCCGTATCGCGTGGTATTGTCCACATAGATGCCTGCCTCGACGTGCTTCTTCGTGATGATGTTGATGACGCCTGCCATCGCATCGCTGCCGTACAGGGCACTCTGCGCACCCTTGACTATCTCGATGCGCTCGATGTTGTGCGGGTCAATCAGTCCGAGGTCGTTCTCGCCTCCCACGTCGCCGTGCAGACGTTTACCGTCCACCAAGACGAGGATGTAGGAGTTGCCAAGCCCGCTCAACTGCATCTGACTGCCCATGTCGCCCTCGTTGAAGGCAAACGATGCCGTCAGCGAACCCAGTATCTCCTCGATGCTCTTGCCGCCAAAGCTGTCCAGCATCTTGCGGTTGATGACTTCGGTCTGAACAGGCACATCCTTTAGTGTGTGCTGCGTCCCCGTAGCGGTAACGACGACTTCCTTCATCGCTGTCTCCTTCACATCGTTTTGTGCAAAGAGCAGCAGCGGACAGCAGAATACTATAATATATAATAATGTATAGCGCATTATGCTACTTTATGTGAACCGCAAACGAGGCGAAGACGCATCTTCCGGGATGCAGCGTCGAGAAGTTGCTGCACCAGGGACGTGTGTCGCGCTTGTTGAAGATGTTCTCTATGCCAAGGCCAGGAACCAGCTCCACCTTCTTCAGGTAGAACGTGTGGGTGGTGTGGAGGTCGAACTGCGTATAGCCCGGAGCATATCCGTAGCTGGTGCTCCACCTCTGGCCTTGCAGGTGTCCGTTCAGGTCGATGTTGAGGCGGTAGTTAAAGGTATAGGCTCCACCCAAGCGTATGTTTTGTGGCAGATAGAATGTGGCACTCAGGTGGAGTCCCCTAACCTTTGCTTTGTCTATGTTGTCGCGTTGCTGGTATTTCGTGGCAGTAGGATATTTCGCGTCCAGACCTCTTTCGGTTACTTCGGCATCGGTGAGCACGCGATAGGAAATCATGTCGCGCACGTCGTTGATGAAGCCGCCCAGCTTCAGACTCATCCAGTTGTTGTTGAATTCAGCGCTGACGTTGTAGTAGTTGCTCTTCTCGGGCTTCAGGTCTTCGTTGCCGATGGTGACGTTCTTGGTCTCGTCATTCTCGTAGTACATCTGCAGCAAGGTCGGTGTGCGATAACCCGTGCTATAGCCTGCACGGAAGCGGAACTTGCCGGGACTGTACATCAAGGCGACGCTTGGTGTGGCATAGCTGCCGAAGTTACGGTTGTAGATATAGCGGACGCCCACAACGCCCTGCAGGTTCTTCAGGAAACGCATCTCGTCTTGGGCAAAGAGGGAGATTGTGTACATCGAGCGGAAGGCGAAATTGTAGCTCTTGTATGTTTCGTGGACGTATTCTGCCCCAGCCGAAAGCTTGTTCCAACTGCCGAGGCGGAAGATGCCCTTCAGCGTACCATTATAATAATGTGTCTTCTTCGTAAGCTGTGTGCCGCCGGGTCGGTAGGTATCGAAAGAGTCGCGCTCGCTTATCAGGTTGTCGCTGTAGAAGTCTGCCTCGAGGTATGTCTTGCTGCTGAGCTTCCATGTGGCTCCTGCACCGTACATGTAGTCCTGGTGGTGCAGGTCATAGCTGTAGGCATCCTTTTCGGTAAAGACGGTTACACCCTTCTTCGTGGAGCCTTTGAAGTAGCGAGCCATCTGCGGACGGTCGGTGTTGTAGTCGTAGAAGCTTCCCTTGAGGTAGAAGGTCACGCCCTTGCCCATGTCCCAGGTGAGGCGCTGGTTGAGTTGGTTGCTGTGGAAGCCCTGGCTCATCACCCTGCCCGTTGGTTTCAGTTCGCCCATCACTTCCTCCATGTCGTTCACCTGCCAGTTGTTGGCCTGCCTGTGTTGGAAGGAGGAACTGCTACTGAGGCGTCCCTTCTCGAAATTCACGGCGATAGCTTCCGAGAACCTGCCCTTGCTGGTATAGGATGTGTTGTTGGTGACATCGACGACGGCTTCCTGATGCTTCTCGGCCGAGGGAGCCGTCATAGATGGAGCTGTCGTGATGATGTTGATGACACCGCCTATCGCCTCGCTGCCATAGAGAGCTGAGCTGGCGCCCGAGAGCACCTCAATTCGCTTCACGTTGGCCATGTTGATGCGCGTATAGCGGTCGTCGCCTGTCAGACGTTTGCCGTTCTCAAGGATGAGGATGTAGTCTTCGTTCAGACCGTTCATCATCATCGTGGTTCCCATGCCGTTGGTCATGAAGGTAACGCTCGAAGTGAGCCGTGTCAAGGCATCCTCAAGGTTGGTGACATGCATTCGCTGTAGCTCTTCGGAGGTAATGACCTGGACGGGAACGACGGCATTCTGAGCCTTGTTGTGAGTGCCGGTACCGGTCACGACGACTTGTGTCAACTCTGTATTACGCATAGTGCTGTCTTGCTGTGCCTTTTGGGCATGGCCAGTTGTGGGCAGGAGCAAGCCAGACAGCACGGCAAGCAACACCCTTTGGGTTTGAAACATTTTATATGAGTTTTCTAATGTTATGTCCGCCATATTCCCGTAGCAGAGACGTCTTTTTCTGTTTCGCATACAGGCAGGTTTCCTGACTTTGCCCCTGAGCGTGCACCTTCCCATCGGTTTAGCATCACCGACAGTGGCTTTCTCAGCACGTTCAATAACAGGCATCTACAGTAGCGGGTACTGTTCCGGATTTGCACCGGATTCCCTCTCTGCCATTGGCTGCTGACCAGTGGCATCACCTGAAATGCGGTGCAAAATTACACATTATTTATAATATAAGCAAGGATTTCGGGGAAAAACTGAATGTTTATTCACCAGTACTGCACCCGATGTATAGAAAGAAGTACGTGTACTTATACTCATAAGTACGTGTACTTGTCGCCATAAGTACGTGTACTTATCCCCATAAGTACGTGGACTTATCAGACCACTTCCCAGAGAGGGGAGCAAGGGGTGCTTTTGCGGATTATCATTAAAGGAATCACTGGAGGGCCAGCACCTGCTCGATGATGTCGCGGTTGTTGCAGAGGCGAGGCACCTTATGCTGACCGCCAAGCTTGCCTTTCTGCTTGAGCCAGTCGTTGAAGACACCGGGACGGGCTTTGATGAGCTCAAGCTGCTGGAGCGTGATATCTTTGTAACGCTTTGCCTCATAGTCGGAGTTGATTGTCTGCAAGCTCTCGTCGAGGATACGGGCAAAAGCAGCAACGTCATTCGGTTCGCGGCTGAACTCTACGACCCACTGGTGACGGCACTTGCCATTGGCATCCATGAAAACCGGTGCCGCAGTATATTCCAGCACCTCTGCTCCCGTCTGACGGCACGCTTCGGCCAGTCCCTTCTCGGCATTATCGACAATGAGTTCCTCTCCAAAAGCATTGATGAAGGACTTCGTGCGTCCGGTGATGACGAACTTGTAGGGGTTCTTCTGCGTAAAGCGAATCATGTCGCCGAGGATGTAGCGCCAGAGGCCGCTTGACGTTGAGATGACCATCGCATAATTCCGGCCCGTTTCTACGCCCCAAAGGGGGACGACGGTCGGATTAGGTTTGTCGAACTCGTCCATTGGAATGAACTCGTAGAACACGCCATAGTCTATCATCAGACTCATGGCCGGGTCAGCAGGATCGTCCTGCAGGCCAAAGAAGCCCTCGGAGGCATTGTAGGTCTCCATGTAGTGCATCCCTGGCGACGTGATAAGCCGATGATACTGTTGGCGATAAGGTGTGAAGGCCACACCACCGTGGAAGAAGACCTCCAGATTGGGCCAGACCTCGTTGAGATACTGTTTGCCGCTGAGCTCCATCACCCTATTTAGGACAGAAAGCATCCACGAGGGCACGCCGCTCAGGTTCGTGACGTTCTGCTTCATGGCTTCCCGTGCGATGCGGTCGCGCTTTATCTCAAAGTCGCTGAGCAAAGCCGTTGCCTTCTTTGGCACACGCACCAGGTTGACCAGCGGATTAATATTCTCGATGAGGATGGCACTGAGGTCGCCCACCAGACTGCCCGGCAGGTTATAGTTCGGTGCATGGCTGCCGCCAAGTATCAGTGCCTTGCCGTCGAAGAGGCGGCTCTTGGGATTGTTGCGCAAATACCATACGACAGCATCGGTGCCGCCGGCATAGTGCGTGTCGTGCAGTCCGTCCTTGCTGACAGGAATGAACTTGCTCTTGTCGTTTGTCGTGCCGCTCGACTTTGCATACCACTTCACCCTACCCGGCCATAGCACGTCTGCCTCGCCGTGTCGCATACGGTCGATGAAGCCCTTCAGCTCCTCATAGGTGCTGAGCGGAGTCTGACGGGCAAAGTCCTCATAGCTGAGGCCCTTTCTGTAGCCATGTGCCGTACCCCATTCTGTATGAACAGCCTTGCCAAGAAGACGCGTTAGCACGTTTCTCTGCAAGGTCTCCGCCTCTGCCTGATAAAGGTCGAGCTCATGGCAGCGAGGTTTGAAAATGGGACGTATGATGCTGGTTATACTCAAGGCTAAGATTAAATTTATATCGTTAAACTATAACTCGTGTTTACGCGTCAGTCTGCTCGTTTACCTATGAGTTCATCATGCAACTTCCTGTCATGCTTGAGTCGGTGCAATGCATTCTTGCTGGCTTTCTGGTGGCTCTCCTTCTTGGAGTAGCCTTTGCCTCGGCTGCACTCGTGACCGCCAATGACAATCTTTGTGTTGAAGAGCGGCGACCCATCGTCCGACTTTGTCTCATCAAGCAAGACGAACTCCAGGGTGAGCTTATGCTTCTGGCACCATTCAAGGAGTTTGCTCTTGAAGTTCACCTCCTGACTGGCAACCTTGTCGATGTCTATGTGGCGATGCAGTATCTTTTCTATGATGAAGCGCTTGCAGCAGGCATACCCTCTGTCCAGATAGATAGCACCTATGAGCGCCTCGAAAGCATTACCTGCCAGATAGCTGTTGTGCGTCTGGTTGTGGTCGTTACAGCGGATGAGCTTGTCGAGACCTATCTCTATTGCCAACTTGCCGAGCGATTCTCGCTGGACAATCTTGCTACGAGTGTTCGTCAGAAAGCCTTCACGCTTGCGTGGAAAATGATGGAAGACTATTTCACCCACTATGGCGTCCAGGACAGCATCGCCCAGGAACTCCAGACGTTCATTGTTGAGCGGCGTCCCGCTCTTGGCATGGGCAAGCATAGACTTGTGCAATAGCGCTTCCTGATAGAGGCTGATGTCGTGTGGATAGAACCCCAGCATATTATGAAAGGCGCGATAAAGCTCCTTGTCCTTGCGGAAAGGCAACCTTATCGCGTCTATCAGGTTTCCCGCCTGTGTGAAACGAAGAACGGTCAACACAGTCTTACTCTGCGTATTTCTTGAAAATAGCGCAGGCATTATGTCCTCCGAAACCAAACGTGTTGCTCAGGGCAGCCCTGACTGTGCGCTTCTGCGCCTGGCCGAAGGTAAAGTTCAACTTGTAGTCAATCTCCGGGTCATCGTCGCCCTCCTCATGGTTGATGGTCGGGGGGACAATATCCTGATTGACAGCCATCACGCTTGCCATTGCCTCTATGGCTCCCGCAGCACCGAGCAGGTGTCCGGTCATGGACTTTGTGCTGCTGATGTTTAGCTCGTAGGCATGTTCTCCGAAGACGGCCTGAATAGCTTTGCATTCACTGATGTCACCGACATGGGTCGATGTGCCATGCACGTTGATGTAGTCGATGTCTTCGGGCTTAAGGCCAGCGTCGTCAAGAGCATTCTCCATGACAAGCTTGGCACCGAGGCCTTCAGGGTGCGATGCTGTGATGTGGTGTGCATCGGCACTCATGCCTGCACCGGCCATCTCGGCATATATCTTTGCCCCGCGAGCCTTGGCATGTTCCAATTCCTCAAGCACGAGAACCGCACTGCCCTCTGCCATGACGAAACCGTCGCGGCTTGCGCTGAACGGTCGGCTGGCCTTCTGAGGTTCATCGTTGCGGGTGCTCAGAGCGTGCATAGCGGTGAAGCCACCTACGCCTGCCGACGTAATGGCAGCCTCTGCACCACCACTGACGATGATGTCAGCCTTGCCCAAGCGAATGAGGTTGAAGGCATCGGCAAGTGCGTTGGTCGAAGAAGCACAGGCACTGGAGGTGATGTAGTTAGGTCCATGGAACCCGTACTTTATGCTGATGTAGCCCGCACAGATGTCGGAAATCATCTTAGGCACAAAGAAGGGGTTGAACTTAGGACCCAACGTCTCGCCTGTTCTGGCGTACGTCGTCACTTCTTCCTCGTAGGTTTTCATGCCGCCAATGCCAACGCCGAAGACAACGCCCACACGGTTCTTGTCGATTGCATCCAGGTCAAGCGCACTGTCCTCTACAGCCATGGTGGCAGCAGAGAGAGCAAACTGGCAATAGGGGTCCATCTTGCGGGCCTCCTTGCGATCGATGAACTGCTCGGGGTTGAAGTCTTTAACCTCGCAGGCAAACTGCGTCTTGAACTTAGAGGCATCGAAATGTGTGATAGGAGCAGCACCACTCACGCCCGCAAGCATATTCTGCCACGTCTCCACAGCAGTGTTGCCCAAGGGAGTGACGGCACCAATGCCTGTCACAACAACTCTTTTCAGTTCCATTTATCTTAATTCATAATTATTAATTCATAATTCATAATTTAATTGCAATGCGCTGGACGGATGTCCATTAGCAATGAAATTATGAATTATGAATTATGAATTGTGAATTGTCTGCTTTTACTTGTTTGCTTCGATGAATGCGATGGCATCTGCAACGGTAGAGATCTTCTCTGCCTTGTCGTCGGGAATGGTAATCTCGAATGCCTTCTCAAACTCCATAATCAGCTCAACGGTGTCCAAAGAATCGGCACCGAGGTCGTTAGTGAATGATGCTTCGGGAGTAACGTCTGCTTCATCAACACCCAACTTATCAACAATAATCTCTTTTACTTTTGCTTCAATTTCTGACATAACTTATCAATTTACTATTTAACTATTTACGATTTCTTTTTTAAGCCAGACCTATGTCCGCGCAATGGGATTAAGGACAAGGCTTTTCCTTTCGCGGTGCAAAGTAACGACATTTTGTGCAAATATGCAACACCTAAGCACAAAAAACATACCCAATAATGCACATTTTAACTTTTTTTGTGCACAAATTGAGCTTTATGTGCAATGGCATCAAAGCCTTCCCTTCGCGTACATTATTCTATTATATGACAATCAGCAAAAGCACCTCTTGCTCCCCTCTCTGGGAAGGGGTCAGATAAGTACACGGACTTATGGGTATAAGTACACGTAGTTATTCGGATAAGTACACGTACTTATGGCGACAAGTACACGTACTTCTTTCCATAGGCTATTTTTGCGGATTATCATTTCCGCTGTATGAAGTTTCTGATGTTATTTTGAATTTCGCGTTTATTTATTTTGAATTTTGAATTATTTCTTTGTAACTTTGCAACCACTATGCCACACTATGCTGATGTCATACTGCCTTTGCCGCTGCAAGGGGTCTTTACCTATGCCTTGCCCTCCGATAGCGAGATGCAAGTGCAAGTGGGGTGTCGTGTGATTGTGCCTTTTGGCGTCCGCAAGTTCTACACGGCTATCGTGGTACGTCTGCACGACGAAGTGCCTCCCTACCCGACCAAAACCATCTCGGAGGTGACCGAAGCCGCGCCAAGTGTACTGCCCGGACAGCTACGGCTCTGGCAATGGGTCAGCGACTACTATCTTTGCTCCATCGGCGATGTCTTTAAGGCTGCACTTCCCTCTGGACTTAAGTTGGAAAGCGAGAGCACGGTTCTTCCGAATGAAGACTGGAAAGCCGAGACTTCGCTGACATCGGGCGAGGAAAAGGTTTGGCAGGCACTTGCCGGTAAGCGCTCGCGCAAAGATGTCGGGCAGACTCTGGCCAGCTTGCAGAAAGCAACTGGACTGAAGACGATCCTTCCAATCGTGAAGAGCCTCCTGGAGAAGGGTGCCGTGAGCATGAAGGAAGAGTTCCGCCGCAGCCGCAAGCACAAGCCTGTCGAGCAACCACAGTTGTCCACGCAAGAGGGGTACATGGGTGAGGCCGCATCGCTGAGCGACGTCCAGCGACGAGCAATGGACGACATCAAAAACCAATGGCTGACGCACAACGTCTGCCTCCTGCATGGCGTAACGAGCAGCGGCAAGACGGAAATATACATCCACCTCATGCAGGAAGCTATCCGGGAGGGCAAGCAGGTACTCTTCATGCTGCCGGAGATTGTCCTGACCACACAGTTGACGGAAAGGTTGCGGCGCGTTTTTGGTGACCGCATGGGCGTATATCATTCACGCTATCCGGACAAAGATCGAGTTGAACTCTACCAGAAGATGCTTTTCGATGCACCTTACGACATCGTGGTTGGTGTGCGTAGCAGCATATTCCTCCCCTTCCAGCGTTTGGGCCTGGTCATTGTCGATGAGGAGCACGAGACGTCCTTCAAGCAGCAGGAGCCAGCACCTCGCTATCATGCCCGCAATACAGCTCTTGTCCTTGCGGCTGAGGCCGGAGCAAAGGCACTGCTGGGGTCTGCAACGCCAAGTCTGGAGTCCTATCACAATGCGCTGACCGGCAAGTACGGACTCGTCACGCTGAAGACGCGCTATGCCGGTCTCAGCCTGCCGGACATCGAGGTCATCGACGCACAGGAGATGCAGCGCAAAAAGATGATGAACGGCATCTTCTCCCCTCAGTTGCTTGCCCACATACGCAAGGCTCTGGAGCAAAAGCAGCAGGTCATCCTCTTCCAGAACCGTCGCGGCTATGCGCCTGTCCTGGAATGCCACCTGTGCGGATGGACACCCCGATGCCAGAGCTGCGATGTCAGCCTGACGGTCCACCGAGGTTTCCGTCAGATGGTGTGCCACTATTGCGGCAAGACCTACGACATCCCCTCTGTCTGCCCCAACTGCGAAAGCCACTCTCTCTCCAGCAGAGGCTATGGGACTGAGCGAATCGAAGAACAGTTGCAAAGCATCCTGCCCGAGGCACGCATTGCCCGCATGGACCTCGACACCACACGCTCCAGGCAGAACTACGAGCAGATACTGCACGACTTCGAACAGGGAAAGACAGACATCCTCATCGGCACGCAGATGGTCACGAAGGGTCTCGACTTCGACCGTGTCAGTCTCGTCGGCATTCTCTCTGCCGACACGATGCTCTCGCAGCCCGACTTCCGCAGCTACGAAAGGGCTTTCCAACTAATGGAACAGGTTGCAGGAAGGGCTGGGAGGAAAGAAGCCGTCGGGCATGTCGTGCTACAGACACGTGACGCTGGCAACACGATTGTGCGGCAAGTCGTGACGCACGACTACGACGTCGTCTTCATCTACCTCAAGCATCGCGACGAGCAAGTCGTCGAGAACTTGGCATCCGACTTCTCTGCTCTGCTCCGACAGGTCTTTGGCGAACGTGTGCTGGGACCCGACACGCCATCGGTAAGTCGCGTGCAACTCATGCACATCCGCAAACTGATACTGAAGGTAGAGCTCACGGCCTCCATGTCAGCCGTCCGTCAACGCCTCACCGCCATCCAGGGTCAAGTCCTTGCCCTTCCCCGCTATCGCTCCGCGCAGGTCTTCTACGATGTGGACTGAATACTCCGATATATATAAAAAGGAAAGAGGGCATGTCTGTTTATTTTGACACGCCCTCTTCGCTTTGAGGTCTAAATCAACCCGTCTCTTTTACTTTCTGTGCTTGAAGATAATAGAGCGCATGTTGAGGAGGTATTGCATAAATTCCTGTGTGTTGACTTCCTCAGCACGTGTGGGGGTGTAGGTGTAAACGAAGCGGTTATTACCCATGCTCTCGGACTTGATGGTTCCGTTGTCGTTCATTACAAACGAAAGCGATCTGTTGTTTGTATGTTTACGCTCTTTACCATCTTCTATTTCTATTTCAGTCTCTGTATATCCTGTAGGCAGGTATGCCGGTCCGTAGCCAAAGAGACCGAGGACGCTAAACAGTCCGCCGAAATCCTCTGTGCCTGTTATCACATAACCCATATAGTATGGGAGTTGATTGGAAAGATTGGACTGAGTGCCGTATGTATAGTCATAGACTATTGTAACGTCCTCGTCGAAGCTATCGCCGTCTTCCTTGTAGTTGCTTTTGGTATCAACATTTACTTTCATCAAGTTGCCATCCTTCCAATCATATTTGACATTACCCGAACCTTTGTAGCTATAGCTGTGACCGCTTGATTTATGTTCAGCTGACCCTTTGCCAGACAATTCGCAGTCCTTCAGCCTACGGGAGTCATAGCTATACTCTAACGTGAATTCATCCTTTTCATATTCGTCGTCTTCAGAGTATTCCAACGTGCCTTCTATCTTTGAAATGAGGCCATCTGAGTTGAGGTACACGTCAACCTTGCTTGCTCTATTGCCTTCGTTTACATCGAAAGCGAACTTGCCGTCCTTCAAGACATAGGTCTTCTTTCCGTTGCTCATGCTTAAAAGCTTGCCGCTCTCGTCGTATACAAAGCTGAGTCCACCAGCACTTGTCACTTGTACGGTATTACCATCTTTGTCAGTGATTTTTGGGGTCGGAGCATAAGAATCTCCATCGCCACTACACGAAATGAGGCTTCCGCCAAACAGAGCTGCCACGGCAAGCGCTGAGAAGCTCTTCAAAAGATTTGATTTGTTCATAAACATTATGAATTAAGTTTTGTTATAGTGCTCCACAGCACCTATGGGGCGTTAAACAGTATGATGAAGCGTGGTACTGTATCCTCTCCTCCAAACAGGTTCTGCATGTAGGATGAGCATAACGCTTCTTTTGTTTCCAATTTGTTGTTTTTGTCTTATGACGACCCAAAGGTAATGTTATTTATACATATATGCAAATAAATTCAAAGAAAAAGTATGTATGATAAAAATAATGCCGCACAAGACAATGACATTGAAGAGAAAAGGTTGAGCTATACCACACAGAATATAAGGAATTCAACTTTCGCATGTCAAGAAGATATAAGAAGATAAAGGAAGATATGCCGCTTTTAGCGGCGAAGATAGAGGACGATACCCCACGGCAGGTGGCAAGGCCAAGCAGCAAAACTAACGTCATTTATCTTCTTCTATCTACTTCTAACTCCTTCTATCTACATTCAATCCGTTTAATCTGTGGTTTTATATGTCACGCAGAAATAAAGGAAATAGCAGAAATATAATTCACAATGAATTATTAATTCGTGCAATTCGTTTTAATTCGTTGTTGTTTTATGTCACGCAGAAATAAAGGAATTAGCAGAAATATAATTCATGGATGAATTATTAATCCGTTTAATCCGTTATTAATTATAAATCCGTTTAATCTGCTCAATCTGTGGTTAAAGTCGTCTGCGGCGTGTGTTCCGTTCAATCTGCGGCAGTCCGCGATTCAACTGCATGACGTTACCCTTCAACCGACGGATGGCATCCTGCAGATAGCGGTTGGCACTGACCTCCTGCGGAGAGGGAGCGACATCGTAATGCGACTTGCCCTTCATGCGGAAGTTGCTGCCCTGGAAGGCCACACGTTCCTCTTGCTTGGTTCGCTTCACGACATCAGCCATATCCCATAGCGTGGAGTCGTAACCCACCGCGTCGATGGTTTGTAGCATGTTACCATCTACGCGCTTCGACTTGCTGAACGTCAGCTCTTTGTCTCCAAGGTTAAACAGAAGGTATCTCAGCATCACCTGTTCCTTGAGTATCGTTCCGGACATGTTGTCTATTTCGGTGTATCCATGGTCGTGGCGGTAATCGACGTGCATGGCATAGCCGACGGTGTCGATGGTTGTCCGCCTGCGGGCATTGTCGTAAATCCTAAGGAATAGCCCTCGCATCCTTCCATCGAAGCGCCTGAGCTGACACTTCTCGCGGTCGATGTAGAGGGTCCCTTCGAGCATGGAAGGAAGTCGTCGATACCTCGTAGAGCTTCCCCCGCCTGCTCAGCGCGATGTCCGAGGGGACAACGGCATAGTCCCAGTCGTTGTAGTATGCCAGCACGGGGGCCAGACGCAGGAAGATGTGCAGGTTCGTACGTCCCAAGCCCTTCAGGTCAGGTCCGGCAATCTTGTTCTCTTTCAGCAGACCACGGTTGCCACTATGGAAGGTGATGTCGCGCATCTGCACACACGACCTGGCACTCAGGAAAGCCTCTGCCAGTTCATCTGTCCCAGGGTACTGGGTGGACAGGCGGAAGAAGTAGTTGCTTTCTGCCTTCTTATACTTCTTGGCCTCTTTCAACATCTTGCGCACCACTCGGTAGAGGATGTCGTCCGTTCCCACGACGGTTATCTCGCGCAACGTAGAGGCAATAGGCTTCAGGCGGATTGTGTCCGGGAGCTCTTTGGCTTGGTATCCGACACGCTGATAGCCTATGCACGAAATGCGGACCACATCGATCGGGAGGCACAGAAGAGAGAACTCGCCGTCATAGTTGCTGATGGTGCCACGAGAGAGGGAGACATAGACGCTGACGTAAGGCACAGGCTCCGTCGTCTCAGCATCTATGACGACAGCGCTCACCGAGTCAAGCCGTTCCTGCGCCCGAAGAAGGGCTGACAAGCAAAGTAGCAGAAAGAGTATATGGTGTCTCACGTTTCTTAATCTTTCAACTGTTCTATTTTAGTATTTATTTCAGTGTTTTTTATTTAAGAACTGGGTTCCCCAAAAGTTGAATCTGGTTAGTGCTCCTGAAAGTACGTGTACTTATTGGCATAAGTACGTGTAATTGTCGTCATAAGTACGTGTACTTATCGCCATAAGTACGGGCACTTGTCTCTCGAGGTTAACTTTTCTGTCGTCTGTATTCATTGCATGTCATTTTCTGTCTTCGGGATAGCTGATGCCCGTCAGGATGTTTCCCGCAGGCGTTATGCCTTCCGCACTGACGGTAATGCTGGTAGAAGAACTGTTGTTCCACAGCGTGACGTCGGCACGACCGTTCTCATCGAGTTCCAGGTTGGGGTTCCAGTAAAGAGTGCGCCGGTAGTCCTTGAGTTCATGAAGTGGACGCTGACGATAGCACGGACTGTAGAACACTTCGCTGACGTCGTAGCCGTGCAGGACGTAGTGACGGTCACGATACGTGTTGCGCTTCCCAGAGGTGAGGGGCGAGAAGACAACATCGACAGTCGGCTGGTTGCTCCCGATATAGCGACGGCTGCCTTCCATGCGCGGCGCATAGTCGGTGACGAGCTTCACCTTGTCGTGGAAGCGGAGGAAGTCGAGCGAGCGGGTGGTCTCGTCGAGTCCCGTATATGAGTAGGCAGCAGTGTTGGAGGTGCTCCAGCCTCCCCCAAGGCGAACCAGCGATCCGGGCGAAAGGGACATCCTCGAATATGTGTCGGCAGGGTCGGCCCAAGCATAGCGCAAAGCCCTCTGGTCGTCGGCTGTGACAGGATGGTACTGCAGGTTGTCGAGCACCGTGCCGCCCAGATTCGGCACTCTGGGATTGAACGTGTCCCTCCAACCTCGCGAGGAGGAAAAAGAGAGCAACGCCCCGTCGGGTTCGTTTCTGAATTGGCTGGCATAGTAGGAACTGTATTGGCGGTACATGTTCATGTCGCCGACCAGCAAGCGCTGCACCCACCACGAGAAAGTTGTCTTGCCGGCAAACCACCCAGGCGTGAACCCCGCATCGACGCAGTCATTGTACACCTCATAGGCATCGCGCACCACGGCAGGATGCGAGGGGTCGTACGCCCGAAGGCCGCCGTGCCTGGTGCGCACGGTCACCTGTGCCAATGTCCGCTCGTCGCGAAGCGAGGGAATCAGCATCGTCCCTTCGCGAGGTGGAGCCACATGCGTGTGGTAGTAGCTGAAGGGCTTGCAGAAGCGGGGATAGTAAGGCGTCAGGCGCACGTAGAACTCCGGATATTCCGTCTCGACCGGCATGATCCATTGATGTTCCAGCATCGGCACGGCACGGCCCTTCTTGAGCTTCTTCTGGCGCTTCCGCAACAAGTGCTTCTTCTTCCCCGCCGCTATTTTCGTCTCTTTCCACTTCGTCGTATCGGAAGCAGACAGGTCCAGGATACAGTCATGGTAGAAGCCAGGCATCTCGAGGACGAAGCGTCCGTTCCTCGTCGTAATGTCGCCATAGACGCTCTTCAGGCCGATGTCCGACCTCTGCCTGTACTCAGCATGGACACGCACCTCGCGCTTCAGGTTGCCTTCGTCGTAGTAGTTGCGGCCATCGAAGGTAGCCGACTCATTGTCCTTCAGCAGGTAGCTGTAGGCATTGTGCTTGTCGCGCTCCTCGCCGGCATTGCCCAAAAGAGGTATCACGCCTTGCAACTTGCCACGATTATTGCGCGAGAACCATTCGCCGCCCACGGGTCGCGAGAAGTCATAGTGCTTAATCTCCTGGTCGGTCATGTTTCCCCATCCATCGAAACCCTCGTGCCCTATGGCAACATAGCGATAGACGGCGCCGAAATAGACAGGTGTCTTCTCGAAAGGATGGTTGATGCGGAAGATGCCCGGCGTGGCCATCGTTATCCAGTTATGACGTCGCCATCCTTGCACCATCAGCAGGAGGTCCAGATGACGACGGTGCGTCTCGTCGTCCGCTTCGAAGTAATAGTCGGGCTGCTCCACGAAGCCGCGAATCTGGCTGCACAGCAGCATCTCGGTCAGGATGTTGCTGCTGTCGTAGAGGTACTCGGATGTGGAAGCGTCCCTGACGGCAAGGGAGATAGTGGAACCTGCTGCCTGAGGGTTCTCCACAGAGAGATGTATGGAGTCGAAAGGCTCGTAGCTGGCCTGTATGCCGGCGAAGTGCACATCCGCACCCTTGATGTCCTGCTGGTGACGGACAAAGCAGAGCCTGTCGCTATAGACACGTCCATGAGCATTGTACACCGTTATCTGAGCCACGCCTGTCGGAAGCGAATCCGTAGGGATGCTTATCTGTGTGTCCTGAGCACGGAACTTCTGGAAGTAATGCAAGGCACCTCCCACCATGACGGTCACGCCCAAAGTCTCGCCGGCTGCCTCGCCTCGTGGCTGCAGCGTGAGCAGCAAGCGGTCGTCCATGACGTCAGCACGCACGGCACATCCGCTTTCCTCAGCCTTTGGCATACGCTGCCTGATGACGGCATTGCTGTCGCTGGTGAAGACGGTGGAATAGGTTACGCCCGGCTCATAGTCAAACTCCAGCGTTCCGCGTCCTCGGTTCTCCGTCCGCTGTTCCTGCAGCAGACGACCTCCACGTCCGTAGAGCCGCATGACACCTGTCAGATGCTCGCCGTCTGCTTCGTTGGCTTCGAAGGCCACACGTGCCTTAGTCCCCTCCACTATCACGCCGCCTTCGGGATAGAGATTCACTACGGGAGGAGCTTTCTTCACCTCCGTACGGAAATAACGCATGTGCGGACGCTCCGTCATGTCGTGGTTATAGACGCCCGGCGCTGTGGGCTTGTCGTAAAGAGGAAATATGCGGCAATAGAGTTTCTCGTAGTCGCGGTAGAACTCCTTAGCCATCTTCTTGTTGAAGAACCATTGCTCTGCCGGCCAGGTATGGGGATGCTGGTATTCGCCCCAGTTCAGTTGCCAACGGGTATAGGCCCGCAGTTCGTAGAAGCCTCCGTAGAGGGAATCGTTCAGGACGAAGGAGCCAGCGCCTTGCCCATCCTTCAGCTTCACCAAATGACGCTCCAGCATGTAGCCTTCCTGGTTCCAGAGTTCCGCATAGAGCAGTTGGCTCAGGTTGGTCAGCCTGCCAGTATCGCTTCGGCGCACGTATGCCTTGAAGAACAGCGTATCGCCGGCAAAGTAGCAGGTATTGTCCATGTGCACGAACACTTCCTCCTGCGGTATGTTCCTGCCGAAGAGGTCGAGGTGCTCCTTCCATCCTTCCAGCGATGAAGGCAAAGCGGGGTCTGCCTTTGTGCCCTGAAAGATGTCGCTGAAGTCCCACCTTAGGCTGTCGCTCTCGGCCATCAGGAAGCAGGGGCACGAGAACAGCACGAAGCAGAAGAATATATTCAATATGGTATGATAACGTTTCATGTGCTCAGTTATATTATTTTCGGAAGTACGACTCTATCTGCTTCAGGCTGGCCTTACCTTCTATATATATAAGGATAAGGGACTGGCTGGAGTTGCGGTAGAAGATGTAGTAATGCGTTCCCTTGCGGCTGGGGAGTTCATATAGCTTGTGTCCGGAGCTTTCTTCACGCAGTACGGCCTGCTGGGCATCCTTCCTTAGTAGCGTCTCTATTCGCTCGCGTTCAGAAGCCGACGGATTCCTGACCTCCAAGCTGTGGTAGAGACTCAGGTGGTACTTCTTCAGCCTGCCTGCCCCCATCACCACTTCCGTGACGTTCTTCTTCACAGCCAGCTCGTCGAAGGCTGCTCCGATAGCCAATCCCTTCTGCGCCTGCACATCGAGGCACAGGCCTAAGAGTATCAGTATGATGGGAGCTATCCTTTTCATCTGTCGTCCTTGTTGATGGGGTTAAGCACTTCAGCCATCTGCTGCTGCATCAG
>OMSJ01000176.1 GCA_900313705.1 uncultured Prevotellaceae bacterium | reverse complement strand
CGCTTCATTGCTGCCAACAATGCCAACGACATCTTCTACAAATACATACAGACCGGCAAGTACGACCCCAAGCCCAGCGTGCAGACCATCGCCAACGCCATGGATGTAGGCGACCCCAGCAACTTTGCCCGCATCCTCGACCTCTACGGCAACAGCCACGAAGCCATCTGCAAGGACATCAGCGGTGCCACTTATACCGACGAACAGATTGCCGATACCATGCGCCAATGCCTTGCCGAGACAGGCTATCAGCTTGACCCACATGGTGCCTGCGGCTATCGTGCCTTGCAGGAAGGGCTGCGGGAAGGTGAAGTCGGTTTCTTCATCGAGACGGCACATCCCGCCAAGTTCAAGCAAACGGTGGATAGCATCTGTGGCGGCGACGTAGCCATCCCAGAGCGTCTGCAAGCCTTTATGAAAGGCATAAAGCAGAGCATCCCCATGAGCAAAGACTATGATAGCTTCAAGGCTTTCCTAAAAGCCCAAACCCATTAGCCCTATTAGCCTCATTAGCCCCATTAGCCCCATATGCCCCAATCCTCTCTTTGGAACTCAAACTACCTAAAGGCCTGGAGTGCTAACTTCATGCTCTACTTCTCCTTCATGCTCGTCACACCGCTTTTCCCATTGTACTTGAGCGATGTGTTCGGCGCCACGAAGGAAGTGACGGGTATGGTGCTGAGCGGCTATGCACTCACTGCTCTGCTCATCCGCCCCTTCAGCGGGTTCATGATCGATTCCTTCCCACGCAAGCTCGTCCTGCTCGTCTGCTACGGATTGTTTGCTCTTTTCTTTGGCGGTTATCTCGTGGCAGGCTCCCTACTCTTTTTCTGCATCATTCGCACCCTTCACGGAGCTCCAATGGGAGCCACTACGGTTGCCAACAGCACCGTTGCCATCGACGTCCTGCCGTCCAAGCGTCGGGCAGAAGGCATCGGCTACTATGGTCTGAGCAACAATCTCGGCACAGCCATCGCCCCGACCATCGGAATGCTCATCTATCAGTGGACAGCCAGCTACGACCTCATCTTCCTCATCTCCTTCCTCACCGCCAGCATCGGCTTCGCCATCAACAGCACCCTCCAACTGAAGCCACGTCCCAGCAAGAAAGAAGAATCGACCAATAGGAATGACACATTCCGCAAAATACATTTTTCACTTTTCACTTTTCACTTTTCACTTAGTCTCGACCGCTTCCTCTTGCTTAAAGGGTGGCCCGAAGCACTCTGTATGGTCGCTTACAGCTTCTCCTACGGCGTCGTGAGCACCTACATCGCCATCTATGCGAAACAGGAACTCGGCATCACCACTGGCACGGGACTCTTCTTCACCCTACTCTGCATCGGCCTGATATCGAGTCGGTTGGTTGGAGCACGCGGGTTGCAGAAAGGGCGCATCGTAGAGAATGCGTCGCGAGGTGTACTCACCTCTGTCATCGGCTACCTTGTATTTGCCGCTTTCCACAACATGTGGGGATTCTACGGAGCAGCCTTCATCATCGGCTTGGGCAACGGACACATGTTCCCAGCCTTCCAGACGATGTTCATCAGCATGGCTCCGGCCTCGCAGCGCGGTACTGCCAACAGCACATTGCTAACTGCGTGGGACACAGGCTTCGGCCTTGGCATCATCCTGGGCGGCATCGTCGCAGAGTACTTCTCCTACGGCGCAGCATTCTGGATAGCCTGGCTTGGCAACGCCATAGGCGTCGTCTCCTATTTTGCCTACGCCCGCAACCATTTCCTCCGCAACCGTCTGAGCTGAGGAAGCAGAAGGCAATCAAAGAGGTTTCCATAGTTTAATCCGCGGATGGGTAGAATAAGTTTGATGTATTGTCAAGATAATTCACATTTTGGTCTCTTCTGAGAGCTTGTTTTTGTTGTCGTGGGCTTCTGTGCTACAAAACGCAAGAAACGCCCTCAAAACGAATCGGCATTGGAAATGAAGATGTTACGGAATCGTATCTTGTACAATAAAATCAAGAAAATACGCAAATAAGCTCATATTGCATCAAATGAAGCATGATTTCGACACAAATTAGACGTATCGCGATGATGAAAACTCCACGTACTTATTGCGACAAGTACGTGGAGTTATCGATATAAGTACTGGGACTTTTGGCAGAAACAGCATGAAGTTTTGCCGAAAATCCTGTTTCTCTTGTCAGGGAATTTCGTTTCCGATTGATTTGACTTCCGAGCTTGAATCACTCACTTCTCCTGTTGGTAGCTTAGGCGAAGCGAGACTTTGTCGGCTGTGGGGAAGTCATTCGGGACTTTCTGCTT
>OMSJ01000082.1 GCA_900313705.1 uncultured Prevotellaceae bacterium | reverse complement strand
GGGGCGTCAATTTCTCCTAAGGTCAGCACCCGTTTCGATTAAATAATTTGCCGATTACTTGACACGTGTTGAATAAATTCCTAACTTTGTAGCCGAAAGGCCACAATCGGCCTCATCGTTCCGACCACGGGCACGGGAAACGTGCCGAAGTAAGGCGTGAACATCATGGACGGGCAGAAGGTCGTAGTTAAATAAGAGGAACGTGGGAAAAGAACAGCTTGGCATACGGCGCACGCTGGCGCTCGAGGCAGCACGGTTGCTGAACAAGAGCCTAAGGAAGGAACATCCGCTCAGGCAGGTGTTCTGGGAGAGTACCGTGCGCTGCAACATCTATTGCCGCCACTGCGGGAGCGACTGCAGGAAAGACCCACCCCTACCCTCCCTTAAAGGGAGGGAGTCCTCCCCCTTTAAGGGGGAGTTAGAGAGGGTCTTTGACATGCCCCGGGAGGACTTCTTCCGCGTGCTCGACGGCATCGCAAAGAAGCAGAACCCGGGCGAGGTCTTCATCATCCTCGGAGGCGGAGAGCCGCTGGTCAGGGAAGATGTGGTGGAGTGCGCCAAAGGCATCTCCGAGCGAGGCTTCCCCTGGGGCATGGTGACGAATGGACTCTACCTCACGCCTGAAATGTTCAGGGATTTGAGGCGAGCTGGCCTTTGCTCAATTACAGTCAGCCTCGACGGACTGGAAGAGCAGCACACCTGGCTGCGACGACATCCTGACTGCTTCCGCATGGCAAGCCAAGCCATCGACATGATAGTGCGCGACGGCACACTCGTCTACGACGTGATGACCGTCGTGCACCAGCACAACTACGACACCTTGCCGCAACTACGCGACTACCTCATAGAGAAAGGCGTGACTGATTGGAGGCTCGCAACCATCTTCCCCGTGGGCCGAGGTGCTCAGGACAAGGACTTGCAACTGACAGGTGAGCAATTGAAAGGGCTCCTCGACTTCATCCGTCAGACACGCCGCGAGGGAAAGATTCACGCTTCCTACGGCTGCGAAGGATTCCTCGGACCTTACGAAGGCGACGTGCGCGACTGGATGTTCCGCTGCTCGGCAGGCGTGACGGTGGCTTCGGTCCTGGTCGATGGCAGCATCAGTGCCTGCACCAGCATCCGTTCTAACTACAAGCAGGGCAACATCTACGAGGACGACTTCATGGATGTCTGGGAGCATCGCTTCCAGCCGCATCGCAACCACGACTGGATGAAGACAGGCGACTGCAAGGAGTGCCGCTACTGGCGCTACTGCGAAGGCGGCGGGCTTCATCTCAGAGACGACGAAGGAAGGCTGTTGCTGTGCCACCTGAAGAAAAGCCTCTTCCCCGACCCCTCACCCGAGAGAGAAGGGAGAAACAAGTGAGCACCTTCCCCGCCCTGCACTAAAGAGGGGAAGGAGGAAACAGAAACAAATGAGCACCTTCCTCGCCCTTCACAAAAGAGGGGGAAGGAAGGAATAAATAGTAAAAGGAAAATAATAAATCTAAAGATGTCGAAACGTTTCAATTCCGTCTGGCGGCTGTTGCTGGGGTCGTTCATCACCATGCTGGGCTTTGGCTCATGCAAGACAGCAAAGCAGGCACCGCAAGAAAAGGAGACTCTGGTGCTCTACGGCCCACCGCCTCCATCTGTCGTTGAGAGACAAAAAGCCGTTGACGAGATGCGGCTGCTCTATGGCGCGCCGCCCATCAAGGTAGAAAGGGAGAAGAAGAAGTAAGGCCGCCGAAATGACGCTACAGGAAAATGTCTTTATGACGTTATTTCGTTATCACGTTATATCGTTATATCGTTATCACGAAATGTCGTAATGTCGTAATATCGTAATGACGTCATAACGTTATAACGAGAAGTCGAGAAAATCGACAAATCAGGATGACGAGATGCCGAGACAACGACGGGGCCTTTACTTCACCCTGATGATGGTGAGGCCGTCGCGAAGAGGCAGGATGACCTTCTCCACACGCGGGTCAGTGGCAACCAGGTCGTTGAAGGCTTGCACACCACGCGTCTGCAGGTCGCTCTCGCGGGCTTCCTTCAGGACGTGTCCGTACCACAAAGTATTGTCTGCCACGATGAAGCCTCCTGGCCGCATCATGGGCAGAAGCATCTCGTAGTATGCCACGTACTCGCGCTTGTCGGCATCGACATAGGCGAAGTCCCACTGCTCTCCCATCCGAGGCACGAGCTCAAGGGCATCGCCGATGTGAAGGTGTATCTTATCATGGTACGGACTTCCGCCAATCCACTTTCGGAGGAAGTCCTCGTTCTCATCGAAGATTTCAAAGGTATGCAGTTCGGCCCCGTCGCGAAGTCCTTCTGCCATACATAAAGCAGCATAGCCGCTGAAGGTACCCAGTTCGAGTACCTTCAGCGGCTGTACCATTTCAATCAGCATCTTCAGCACACGCCCTTGCAGATGACCGCTTGCCATCTGCCCATAAGAGAGGCGGAGCTGAGTGTCGCGCCAAAGGCTGTGCAGGTAGTCACCCTCGGCATCTATGTGTCCGAGGATGTACTCGTCGAGCGTCATCCTTCCTGGTTGTGCTTGGCATTGTCTATCAATGCCTCGATGGCCAGGCGGTAGCTGTCCAGGCCGAAGCCGCCGATGAAGCCCATGCAGCCCGGACTGATGATGGAGCGGCGACGGAATTCTTCGCGCTGATAGACGTTGCTGATGTGCACCTCCACGGTGGGAGTGCTCACGCTCCTCAGGGCATCGAGGATGGCAATGCTGGTGTGCGTGTAGGCACCGGCATTGAGGACGATGCCGTCGCGGTCGAAGCCGACCTCGTGAATCTTGTTAATGATCTCACCCTCCAGATTGCTCTGGTAGTAGTCGATACGTACCTTGGGGAAACGTGCGCGCAGTTCCTTCAAGTAGTCCTCCCATGCACGCTTGCCGTAAATCTCAGGCTCGCGAACGCCCAAAAGATTAAGATTTGGGCCATTGATAATTTGAATTCTCATAATAAAAAGAGGTTTGTTAGTTCATCGTTCAGAGTCCAAAGTTCATCGTTATGTGGAGCAAAAGCTTCACAATTATGGATTTCTTGCAACAAAGATACAAATAAAATAAGAATTAAGAAAGAAGAATTGAGAATTATTTTATATTTTTGCAACAAAATAGCAACTATGGACTATGGACCATAGACTATGAACTGACTTTATGCACTACGAACTGACAAATACCAATGTTGTGGGCAATGCCATCCTGCGGCGTTACTTCCAATACCTGCGGCTGGAGCGTTCCTACACGCCAAACACGCTGGATGCGTACCTGAAGGACTTGCAGAAGCTGCTCAACTACTATTCCGACGAGGGAATCGACTTCCGCAAGGTCACCCTGGAGCAGTTGGACCACTTTGCCTGCTCCCTGCAGAGCCTGGGTGTACAGCCACGGTCCGTGGCACGCATCCTGAGCGGCGTACGCTCCTTCTACCGCTTCCTTACCCTCGAGAAAGAGGTGGAGACCGACCCCACGGAACTGCTGGAGAGTCCGAAGATAGGCAAGCACCTGCCCGAAGTGCTGAGCCTGCCGGAGATTGATGCCATAGAAGCCGCCATAGACCTGAGCAAGCCAGAAGGCATACGGGACCTTGCCATCATCGAAGTGCTGTTCAGTTGCGGGTTGCGCATCAGCGAACTGGTTGGCCTGAAGCTGAGCGAGCTCTATCTGGAGGAAGGCTACATCCGCGTCCACGGCAAAGGGAGGAAGGAACGGTTGGTGCCAATCGGCGAGAACGCCATAGAGAAGCTTAGGCAATGGTTTGTCGTCCGTCAGAGCTTCACCATCAAGCCTGGCGAAGAGGACTTTGTCTTCGTCTCCCTGCGTCGCGGCAAGCGTCTGAGCCGCATCTCGCTCTTCGTTTATATCAAAGGCTATGCTGAGAAGGCCGGAATAAGAAAGAACATCAGCCCACACACCTTCCGCCACAGCTTTGCCACCCAGCTCCTCGAGGGCGGAGCCAACCTGCGAGCCATCCAGGCCATGCTCGGTCACGAGGACATCGGCACAACCGAAATCTACATGCACATTGACAAGACGCACCTCCGGCAGGAGATACTGGAGCATCATCCGAGGAACATCAAGTCATAGAGCTTAAGGGTCTCTGTCACCACGAAACGTCGCTTTTTGCCTCACAACGCACCGCGAAATTGCATTTTGCAAGAAAAAAGCATCCTTGAATGCATTTTCCTTGCTTTTTTCATTGCACTTTGAAAAATAATGTGTAACTTTGCTATCAATTTATTAACTGATAACAACTCTTACTATGCTAAAAGTAGATGAATTAGACAAAAAGATTCTGGAAATGATTTCCTGCAATGCACGTATGCCTTTCAAGGACGTTGCCGCAGAATGCGGAGTGAGCCGCGCAGCCGTGCATCAGCGCGTGCAGCACCTTGTCGATGCAGGTGTCATCATCGGTTCCGGCTTCCACGTTAATCCCGCCAGCCTCGGCTACAGCACTTGCACCTACGTGGGCATCACCCTCGAGAAGGGCTCCATGTACAAGAGCGTCGTGGCTGAGTTCGAAAAGATTCCCGAGATTGTGGAATGCCACTTCACAACCGGCCCCTACACCATGCTCATCAAACTCTATGCTAAAGACAACGCGCACCTGATGACCCTGCTCAACGACTACTTGCAGGAGATAGATGGCGTGGTCTCGACCGAGACACTCATCTCGCTCAAGCAGAGCATCAAGAAAGAAGTGCCCATCGGTGCACAGCACGCTGAGACCAAACCCATATCTCTCGAAGAGGCATAAAAGACCTTCTTACTCCCCTCCCTTGGGGAGAACCAATGGTAAATGATAAGATGGTAAATCCTATTATTGGCATCACAGGCAACTTCGGCGACAAAGGCTGCGAGTTGGCACAAGGCTATTACCTCTCAGTCGTCAAGGCTGGCGGCACACCGGTAGTCATTCCCCCTCATAACAACAAGGCGGCACTGCTTGCGCTGCTCGACACACTCGACGGCATCGTCTTCTCTGGCGGTAGCGACATCAACCCGCTGCTCCTCGGAGAAGAACCCCTGCCACAACTGCATGACGTCTGCCCGCAGCGCGACGAGCCTGAACTCTTCCTCGTCCGGGAAGCCTTCCACCGCCAGATACCCATGCTGGGCATCTGTCGCGGCATACAAGTGATGGCGGCAGCTCTTGGCGGCAAAGTCTGGCAGGACATCTATAGCCAATATAAGGGGCAAGGAGCAAGGAGCAAGGAGCAAGAGAAATGTGCTGCCCCCTGCCCCCTCATCAAGCACTCCCAGGACATGCCCAGGGACTATGCTTCGCACACTGTCAGCATCAAGGAGGGAAGCCTGCTGCAAGGCATCTTCGACGAGAAGACGACCCTGGCCGTCAACTCCTTCCACCATCAGGCTGTGCGTGAGGCAGGGCCGCACCTCTGCGTCTCGGCACTGAGTCCCGATGGCATCATAGAGGCCGTCGAAAGCAGTGAACACAAGGCACTGCTCGGTGTGCAATGGCATCCGGAGTGCTTCATCCTGGGTGGCAACGAGACGATGATGCCCATCTTCCACTGGCTCGTCGGCGAAGCCCATACCTTCGCACAGGCAAAACACATACACGATACATCTATTATATTAGACAGTCACTGCGACACGCCGATGTTCTTCACAGACGACAGCAAGGAGAACATCACGATGTTCGGCACCCGCTCCGACCGCGTGCTCGTCAACCTGCCCAAGATGACAGAGGGACGCCTCGACGCCTCCATCATGGTGGCATACCTGCCGCAAGGCGAGCGTACACCGGAAGCCTATAAAGCCGTCACGGCAAAGACCAACCGGCTGCTCACACAGATAGAGGAAATCGTGCAGGCCAACAAAGACCGCGTCGGCCTGGCAGAGACAGCGGAGGACATCCTGCGTCTCAAAGCACAGGGGAAGAAAGCCATCCTGCGCGGCATCGAGAACGGCTATGCCATCGGCAAGGACCTCAGCCTGCTGGAGCACTTCAAGAGACGCGGCATCGTCTATATGACACTCTGTCACAACGGCGACAACGACATCTGCGACTCGGCACGCGGCAATGCTGAACATGGCGGGCTGAGTGCATTCGGTCGCGAAGTCGTCGAGGAGATGAACCGCCTGGGCATCCTCGTCGATATGAGCCATGCCGCTGAGTCGAGCTTCTACGATGCACTGGAGCTGAGCAAAGTGCCTATCGTGTGCAGCCACAGTTCGGCACGCGCCCTTTGTGACCATCCCCGCAACCTCACCGACGAACAGATGAGAGCCCTTGCCAAGCGCGATGGTGTGGCACAGACAACCGTCTATAACGGCTTCCTCCGCAAGGAAGGGCAAGCCACCATCGTCGATGCCGTGGAACACCTCTGCCATGCAGCAAGGATAATGGGCGTGGAGCACGTCGGTCTCGGCACAGACTTCGATGGCGACGGCGGCGTGCCAGGCCTTGCCGATGCCTCCGAAATCATCAACTTCACTCGCCACCTCCTCAAGCGACAGTTCTCTGAGCAGGACATCCGCCTCATCATGGGCGGCAACTTCCTACGCGTCATGGCATCAGCCAAAATCCCGTTATGACGATATCACGTTATAACGTAATAACGAAGAAAAGATGAAAAGAGTTATCTTCTGGTTTCCCACCATAATACTCCTCGTGCTTGCCTCTTGCACGGGACAGACGAAAGGGAGCACATCCAAGGCCGACACCATCGCCTTGGCTTCCTGTCCACACTTCTCCGCCGACAGCGCCTTGCAATACATCAACGAGCAATGCGGCTTCGGACCGCGTGTCACTGGCAGCGATGCAGCACGTCGCTGCGGCGACTTCCTCGTGGAGCGTTTCAAGGCATTCGGAGCTGAGGTGGAGGAGCAGACGGCCAACGTCACCATCTGGGACGGCACTAAGCTCCCTGCCCGCAACATCATCGCCCGCACCAATCCCTCCTGCCCCGACCGCATCCTCTTGTGTGCCCATTGGGATTGCCGTCCCTGGGCAGACAACGACCCCGACGAAGCCAACCACCACACGCCCATCCTTGCTGCCAACGATGCTGCCAGCGGCGTAGCTGTCATGCTCGAGGTATGCCGCCTCCTGCAGGGCAAGCCGGCACAGGTAGGCGTTGACATGATTTGCTTCGATGCCGAGGACCTGGGCACTCCGCAGTGGGCCGAGGACCGTCTGGGCTCAGCCGACACATGGTGTCTTGGTTCCGAGTTCTGGGCAAGGCAAGCCAAAGCCGACGGCTACAAAGCACGCTATGGCATCCTGCTCGACATGGTGGGCGGTCGCGGTGCCACCTTCTCGCGTGAAGGCATCAGTATGCAGTTCGCACAAGCCATCGTGAACCGCGTCTGGCAACTGGCAGGTCAGCTCGGCTACCGCCAGTTCTTCCCCCTCAACGATGGCAGCTACATCACCGACGACCACATCAACGTAAACGAGATTGCAGGCATACCCTGTATCGACATCATTCCCTACTATCGCGAAGGTCCCAGCAGCTTCGGACCGACTTGGCACACCGTCAAGGATACGCCAGAGAACATCGACCCCAATGTCCTCGAAGCCGTCGGGCAGACCCTCACGCAACTCATCTACAACGAGACTTGTAAATGAATGAACAACTAAATGGCAAATGAGCAAATGATTAAATGGTAAATGGGTAAATGATTAAATGGTAAATGACAAGATGAACATTAACGATATACAAGACGAAATCATTTCTGAGTTCAGTGACTTCGACGACTGGATGGACCGCTACCAGTTGCTCATCGACATGGGCAGCGAGCAGCCACCCCTGGAAGAGAAATACAAGACCGAGCAGAACCTCATCGACGGTTGCCAGAGCCGCGTCTGGCTGCAGGCCGACATGGTAGATGGCAAGCTGCTGTTCCGTGCCGAGAGCGATGCGCTTATTGTGAAAGGCATCGTGGCCTTGCTGGTGCGTGTCCTCTCAGGACATACTCCGCAGGAGATACTCGATGCCGACCTCTACTTCATCGACCGCATCGGCCTCCGCGAACACCTCTCCCCTACCCGCAGCAACGGCCTCGGCGCTATGCTCAAGCAGATGAAGATGTACGCTCTGGCCTTCAAAGTAAAGACCCCCTAACCCCCTTTAGGGGGGACAATTGGCAAATGATATGACGACTGAGGCCAGGCATCATAAGGAATTCCCCCTAAAGGGGGTTAGGGGGTCCGCTCTGCTTGCACCGATGGAAGACGTGACCGACATCGGGTTCCGTCTGCTGTGTCGGCAGATGGGAGCAGCTATGGTCTATTCCGAGTTCGTGTCGAGCGATGCCCTCATCCGCCTGGTGAACAAGAGCCTGCTCAAGCTGCAGGTCTGCGAAGAGGAACGTCCCGTTGCCATACAGATATATGGTAAGGAGGTCGAAGCTATGCGCGAGGCGGCACGCATCGTGGTGGAGCAGGCACACCCTGACGTGCTCGACATCAACTTCGGCTGCCCCGTAAAGAAGGTTGCAGGCAAAGGAGCTGGAGCCGGGATGCTGCAAAACGTGCCCGGGATGCTTGCCATCACAAAGGCTGTCGTGGAGGCTGTGCCCGACACGCCCGTTACTGTCAAGACACGCCTGGCCTGGGACGAGAAGCACTTGCTCTTGCCCGACGGCACGCCCTTCATTGTTGACCTTGCCGAACGCCTACAGGACTGTGGCATTGCTGCCTTGACCATTCATGGCCGCACCAGGGCACAGATGTACACTGGCACAGCGGACTGGACCTACATCGGGCAGGTCAAAGCCAATCCCCGCATGACCATTCCCATCATCGGCAACGGCGACATCACCTCTGCCGAAGAGGCACGTCAGGCTTTCGAGCGCTATGGTGTGGATGCCGTGATGGTAGGTCGCGCCACCTTTGGCCGCCCGTGGATATTCCATGAGATAGTCCATCCCGAGCAACCCCTTTCGCTTGATGAGAAGATAGACATCCTGAAACGTCAGGTGGAGATAAGCATCGACCGTGCTGCAAGCAATCCCGCCAATGCCGCCAACGGCAAGAACCCGGAGCTCTGCGGCATCCTCCATGTCCGCCGACACCTTGCAGCCACGCCCCTCTTCAAGGGCATCCCCAACTATCGCGAGACACGCATCGCCATGCTCCGTGCAGAGACGAAAGAGGAAGTCTTTGCCTTCATTGAGCAGACAAGGCAGATGCTAAACTCGCAACAGTAGTCGCAGCAGAAGCACTTTGCCGCGCTAAGTACAAATCCACACGTGAACTTTTGTGCAACGACCCGTGTGGCATCGCCAGTCCCACCGTGGGAGGACTACAGCCCCCCCCGTGGTAGGACTCCAGTACCTCCACAGGAAAACTCCAGTACCACCATGGGAAAACTCCAGTACCACCACGGTAGTACTGGCAACGCAACGTTGATTTGTCAGTATTGCTGTCCGGGGAAAATCAAGAGAACCTCTACTTATGTACCTATAATTCGGCTTTCTTGACAAAAGCAGCTCATGGGGGCTTACTCTAAAGTCCCAAAGGGACGAGAGACCACAGACGGGGGTGGTAACCCCCGGTAATTGCGCAACAACATGGAAAGTCCCGAAGGGACGACAGAGATATAAGCAATTTGATATTAAACAGGTTATGTGCTCTGTCGCCCTTTCAGGGCTTAGTTTTGTTGATGTTCCTGTACCGGGGGTTAGCACCCCCGTCTGTGGTCTATCGCGCCTTCGGCGCTTATTTACCGG
>OMSJ01000080.1 GCA_900313705.1 uncultured Prevotellaceae bacterium | reverse complement strand
TACGATTGTCCGCCTACCCAGGGCGATGCCCTGGGCTATGTGCTGATGGCCTTTCAGGCCGTTTCTATGCATGGGTTTCATTACTTCAGAAACTTCAGTCAATATAGTAAAACAGCGTCGTTAATTATGACTCAACTTTAGCATTTAGATTGACTCTCTTTGTTTCTGTTGTTTACATGTGTAATACTAATATTGTGAATCAATATAAACAGGAAATTTTCCTGCATGTAAATCAGATTTCTTGATTCGAAGATGCAAATAACTCATAGAACATATTGATTTGCTGTAATTATCCAAATGCTAAAGTTGAGTTGAATACATGTCAAATCCACATTTAATGTATAGTTCTTACAAAAAAACATGAAAACATTTGGCTATTCGAAAGAAAAGCCGTACCTTTGCAGCCGATTTATGCCGTAGAGGCCAGAAAAGAGGGTCACGAGTTGGCTCCGCCCCGCGGTCAAACCCGTTATAAACAAATAAATAAACAATGTACGCAATCGTAGAGATTAACGGTCAGCAGTTCCGTGTTGAAGAGGGTCAGAAGCTCTTCGTTCACCACATGCCTGAGGCAGAAGCCGGCAAGACTGTTGAATTTGAGAATGTGTTGTTGGTCGATAACGGCACCGTTACAGTGGGCACTCCCACCGTTGAGGGCGCAAAGGTTACGGCCGAAGTTGTATCACCCCTGGTAAAGGGCGACAAGGTGCTCGTCTTCCACAAGAAGCGTCGCAAGGGCTATCGCAAGCTCAACGGCCATCGCCAGCAGTTCACCGAACTGACCATCAAGGGTATCAACGCTTAATGTTTAACTTCTAAAGACTAAACAAAATGGCACATAAAAAAGGTGTAGGTAGTTCTAAGAACGGACGCGAATCACACGCTCAAAGACTGGGCGTCAAGATTTTCGGAGGTGAGAAGTGCGTAGCAGGCAACATCATCGTTCGCCAGCGCGGAACACGTCACTATCCAGGCACTAATGTTGCTATGGGTAAGGACAACACCCTCTATGCTCTCGTAGATGGAACCGTAGAGTTCAGGAAAGGTCGCCTCGACCGCAGTACTGTCAGCGTGGTTCCTGTAGCTGCTGAAGCATAAGGGCGTCTTCGCTCATTTGAAACAGACAATCACAACTCAAATTAAGGTCCCCTCATGCTTCAAGCAGCGAGGGGACTATGTTTTTTATTGAAAGTTGAAGATAGAAATGATGAACAGCCATACAATAAAAGAGTGGATTTTGGCAACAAGACCTTGGTCTTTCCCTGCCTCCACAATGCCAGTCTTCGTGGCGATGATGTTCCTCTGGAGCAAGGGCCTTGAGGTGTCATGGTGGCTTGGCATCATGGCACTCGTGAACATCGTTCTCGTCCATGCTGCCGGTAATGTCTGGAGCGACTATCACGACTATCGTAAAGGTGTGGATGCTCTTGACACCTATGGCGTGCGGATTCTCACGGACAAGAAGTTCACGCCTGAGGAAGTGCTCGGGCTTTCCATTTCATTGCAAGTCGTGGCCGTCCTGATGGGACTGCTGATGGTATATCTGACAGACATCACTCTGCTCTGGTTTGGCATGGCAGGCATTGCCCTCTCCTTGCTCTATCCACCACTGAAGTATGCGGCTCTCGGCGACCTCGTCATTATGGCGTGCTATGCACTCCTGCCCATGCTCGGCACCACATTCATCTGCACAGGCAATGTCGTCACCGAAGTGCTTTGGCTTGCTGTCCCAGTCGGAAGCATTACGGTTGCCATCCTTCATGCAAACAATGCCCGCGACATTGAAACAGACCGAAGAGCAGGCATCAAGACTTTTGCTTTGTTGACAGGAAGGCCTTTCGCAATCAACGTATATCTGTTCGAGATGATACTCCCCTACTTGTGGCTTCTGACAACAGCTATCCTGGGATGCGTAAGCCCATGGGCACTCGTCACATTCATCACCTTGCCCATAGCCATAAGCAACAGCAAGCAGATGCTTTCCTGCAAGACGAAAGGCATTAAAGCAATTGCAACCCTCGACGAAGCAACGGCGAAGCTGCAGCTTGCCTTCAGCATGACACTTACCTTAGGTCTTATCGTCGAAGCACTAACATAAGAACTCATGGACACGACAGCAAACCTTCACACTAAGATACGCGACAAAAGCCTACTTGTCTTGAGTTTGCTTGTGGCGGCTCTGCTGTGGTTCATCATGTTCTCGCCCTTGACCTCTCAACATATCAACTTCTGGGTCTGCATGACAGCCTCGGCATGCACACTTTCCTGTTTTGCCGCTGCTTTTAGCGGAAGCAAACTTCAACTCTCAGTCTTTAACTTACGACTCTCAACTTTCCTCCTCGGCATTGCCATCGCTGCACTGCTTTGGGGCGTATTCTATGTTGGCGACAAGGTGTCGCAACTCCTTTTTTCTTTTTCGCGCGCGCAGGTAAACCTTATATATAATATGAAAGGAAGCGTCTCGCCCACCCTGCTTGCACTACTTCTGCTCTTTGTCATAGGGCCAGCCGAAGAAATCTTCTGGCGCGGTTATGTCCAAAGAACACTCACCAAGTATCGCTCGCCGTTTGTCGCCTTCCTGCTGACAACAGCCTGTTATACAGCAGTCCATCTGCCGTCAGGCAACTTCATGCTCATCATGGCAGCACTTGTCTGTGGCATCGTCTGGGGCGGTCTCTACTGGCTTATGCCTCATCAACTGAAAGCCATCATCGTCAGCCACGCCCTATGGGATGCAGCGGCGTTTGTGTGGCTGCCGTTCTAAAGAAAAGGTGAAAAGGGAAAAAGTTGAAAAGGTAAAAAATGAAAAGGGGAAACAATAAATTGTAAATAGTAAATCTTCAAATCGTAAATCATTAAATAGTAAATAACCTCGATGTTAACACTTAAACTCATCACAGAAGAAACAGAACGCGTCATCGCGGGATTGGAAAAGAAGCACTTCGCTGGTGCTCATCAAGCAATAGAAGAAGTCATTGCCGTAGATAAGACTCGTCGTCAAGCACAGAAAGAGCTTGACCAAAACCTCTCCGATGCAAAGAAGTTAGCTGCCGAAATTGGTATGCTCATGAAGCAGGGCAAGCGCGAAGAGGCAGAAGAAGTCAAGGCAAAGGTAGCTGCCCTCAAGGAAACCAGCAAGGAGCTGGAGAACAAAAAGGAGACCGCCGAACAGGAACTCACCCGACTCCTCTGCCAGATTCCCAATATACCCTACGACGAAGTTCCCGAAGGTACTTGTGCCGATTGCAACTGGGTCGTAAAGTCCAACCTCAAAGAATGTGTTCTTGGACAAGATACGGTCGGGAATTGGGACGCAAACCCTGTCGTTGAGACCGCCAAACTTCCTCATTGGGAACTTGCCAAGAAGTACAATCTCATCGACTTCGACCTTGGCGTGAAGATAACGGGAGCCGGCTTCCCTGTCTATCGCGGCAAGGGTGCAAGGCTGCAGCGTGCCTTAATCGATTTCTTCTTGGACGAAGCGCAGAAGTCTGGCTACGAGGAGATTATGCCTCCCACAGTTGTGAATGCCGCTTCGGGCTACGGCACAGGTCAGTTGCCTGACAAGGAAGGCCAGATGTACCATTGCGAAGTGGATGACCTCTACCTCATTCCGACAGCCGAAGTGCCTGTGACGAACATCTATCGCGACGTTATTCTCGACGAGAAAGACCTGCCCATCAAGAACTGCGCCTACACCCAATGTTTCCGTCGCGAAGCAGGTAGCTATGGCAAGGATGTGCGCGGATTGAACCGTCTGCACGAGTTCAGCAAGATAGAGATTGTACGCATCGATACTCCTGAGCATAGTGCCGAGAGCCACAAGGAGATGCTCGCCCACGTGGAAGGCCTGCTGCAGAAGCTCAAACTCCCCTACCGCATCCTTCGCCTTTGCGGCGGCGACCAAAGCTTCACCAGCGCCATCTGCTACGACTTCGAGGTGTATAGCGAAGCCCAGAAGCGTTGGCTCGAAGTCAGCTCCGTCTCGAACTTCGACACCTATCAGGCCAACCGCCTAAAGTGCCGCGTCCGTCGCACCGCAACAGGCAAGACTGAACTCTGCCACACCCTCAACGGCTCAGCTCTCGCCCTGCCTCGCATCGTGGCATCCATCCTGGAGAACAACCAGACACCCGACGGCATCCGCGTCCCCAAAGTGCTCGTGCCCTATATGGGTTGCGAGATTATTAATATTGAAAATTGATAATTGAAAATTGAAAAGGTGAGGGAAGATAATACTATACAAATTATATCCAAGGCTTTTGCCTTGCGGATAATTAAGTTATATCAATATCTACAAAACGAGAAACATGAATTTGTCATATCAAAACAGATTCTGAAAAGTGGTACCAGTATAGGTGCAAACGCTCGCGAAAGCATCAATGCAGAAAGTCCTCAGGATTTCATTCATAAATTAGGAATAGCATTAAAAGAAGCAAACGAAACACAGTATTGGCTCGAACTACTATATGAGTCTAACTACATAAGCGAAACTCAGTTTAATTCAATCTATCCAGAATGTGGAAGAATAGTAGCGACACTAATCAGGATAATAAAAACAAAGAAAGATAATATAGAGTAATTTCATTATTCAATCTTCAATTTTCAATAAATTAACTATGTTCAAGATTGTTAAGAAAGTTCAGTTCAGCGAGAAGGTATTCCGTCTGGACGTTGAGGCTCCGTTGATTGCTAAGGCTCGCAAGGCAGGTCATTTCGTTATCATCCGCGTGGATGAGAAGGGCGAACGCGTGCCCTTGACTATTGCCGGCAGCGACAAAGAGAAAGGGACCATTACTCTTGTCATTCAGACAGTTGGTGCCAGCACAAGTCAGCTCTGCGCACTTGGCGAAGGAGACTATATAGCAGACGTGGTCGGCCCGCTGGGTCGCGCCACGCACATCGAGAACTACGGCACCGTGCTCTGCGCCGGCGGTGGTGTAGGTACGGCTCCCATGCTGCCCATCATACAGGCGCTGAAGGCTGCAGGCAACCGCGTCATCAGCGTGATAGCAGGTCGTAGCAAGGACCTCATCATACTGGAGGACGAGGTTCGCGCCTCAAGCGACGAGGTCATCATTATGACCGACGACGGTTCCTACGGCAAGCAAGGCGTCGTGACCGTCGGCATGGAAGAAGTCATCCAGCGCGAGAAGGTCGATAAGTGCTTTGCTATCGGCCCTGCCATCATGATGAAGTTCTGCTGCTTGCTGACTAAGAAGTACGATATTCCCACAGACGTCAGCCTCAACACCATCATGGTGGATGGTACTGGCATGTGCGGTGCCTGCCGCGTAAGTGTTGGTGGCAAGACGAAGTTTGTCTGCGTGGACGGCCCCGAGTTCGACGGTCATCAAGTCGATTTCAACGAGATGATGCAACGCGGCGGCGCGTTCAAGGCCGAGGAGGCAGAGGCCATGGCTGCTTATCAGGCAGCATTAGAGGGGCAAGGAGCAAGGGGCAAGGAGCAAGAGAATACATCCTGCCCCAGCAATTCTCCTGCCCCCTGCACCTCGCCCCTTGCCCCCCAAGAGGTTTCTCTAGCAGAATTGACCGACCGTTCTGCTCCCTGGCGCGACGAGCTTCGCAAGTCCATGAAGGCCAAGGAGCGTACCGGCATCGAGCGTTGCAAGATGCCTGAACTCGATCCTGTCTATCGTGCTACGACGAGAACCGAAGAGGTGAACCAAGGCTTGACCGTGGAGCAGGCTCTGACGGAAGCAAAGCGTTGCCTTGACTGCGCTAACCCGACATGTATGCAGGGCTGTCCCGTGGGCATCAACATCCCGTCGTTCATCAAGAACATCGAGCGCGGCAAGTTCCTTGAAGCAGCCCGCGTGCTGAAGATGACTTCGGCTCTGCCTGCCGTTTGCGGTCGTGTCTGCCCGCAGGAGAAACAATGTGAATCACAATGTATCCACCTGAAGATGAACGAGCCTGCCGTCGCCATCGGCAACTTGGAACGCTTCGCAGCCGACTACGAGCGCGAGTCTGGCAACATGTCGTTGCCCGAGGTAGCCGAGAAGAACGGCAAGAAGATTGCAGTCATCGGCTCTGGTCCTTCCGGACTGAGTTTTGCTGGCGACATGGCAAAGGCTGGCTACGACGTGACTGTCTTTGAGGCTTTGCACGAAATCGGTGGCGTGCTGAAGTACGGCATTCCCGAATTCCGTCTGCCCAACGCGATTGTCGATGTCGAGATACAGAATCTGGAGAAGATTGGCGTGAAGTTCGTCAAGGATTGCGTCGTAGGTAAGACCATCACGATAGCCGAGCTGGAAGCCCAAGACTACAAGGGCATCTTCGTGGGAAGCGGTGCAGGTCTGCCCAACTTCATGGGCATTCCGGGCGAGAACTCCAACGGCATCATGTCATCCAACGAGTACCTGACGCGCGTCAACCTCATGGATGCCAGCAACCCAGAGTATGCTACGCCCATCAAGAGACCGAAGAGCGTGATGGTAGTGGGTGGCGGAAACACCGCCATGGACAGTTGCCGCACGGCCAAGCGCTTGGGTGCTGAGCGTGTGTTCATCGCCTATCGTAGGAGCGAGGCCGAGATGCCTGCCCGACTGGAAGAGGTGAAGCACGCCAAGGAGGAGGGCATCGAGTTCCTCACCCTGCACAACCCCATCGAATATCATGCTGACGAGAAGGGAAACGTCTGCGAAGTAGTGCTCCAGAAGATGGAGCTTGGTGAGCCCGATGCCAGCGGACGTCGCTCGCCCCAACCCATTCCCGGAGCCACCGAGACCATCGCCATCGACCAGGCAATCGTGGCTGTCGGTGTCAGCCCCAACCCCATCGTGCCAACTTCGATAGAGGGCCTGGAGCTGGGTCGCAAGAACACCATCGTCGTGAACGAAGGCATGCAGACCAACATCCCGACCATCTTCGCCGGTGGCGACATCGTGCGCGGCGGCGCAACGGTCATCCTGGCCATGGGCGACGGACGCCGTGCAGCAGCAGCTATGCACGAGTATCTGTCGAAATAGCACTTCTTGCCCTATGGCATGACACAGTCTTGGCTCAGTCCTCCCGTGGGAAGACTCCAGTCCTCCCACGGGAGGACTGGAGTACCAACACAGGTGTACTGAGATAAGTTCACAAGAAATGAGATAACGAGACAGGCGAAGACTCAAACAAACAATAGACGAATTAACCCAAAAACAATACCCCGTGAGTGCTCTTTATACAATCTTACTGTTGATATGCAGCAACGTCTTTATGACGCTTGCATGGTACGGACACCTGAAGCTCAATCAGGCCGGCATCTCGACCAACTGGCCGCTGTATGCCGTAATCATTTTCTCATGGTGCATCGCCGGCATCGAGTACTGTTTCCTGGTGCCCGCCAACCGCATCGGTTTCATTGGCAACGGCGGGCCGTTCACGCTGATGCAGCTCAAAGTCATACAGGAAGTCATCTCCCTGGTTGTCTTCTGCATCATTGCCAACATCATCTTCCAAGGGCAGCAGCTCCATTGGAACCACCTCGCAGCACTCATCTGTCTGGTTCTTGCCGTCTATTTTATCTTCAAGTAAACGTCAATAGTCCCTCTCGAAGGAGGGAGAAGCAACAAAAACTGAAGTATCTAACATCACATGAAGCACAAAGGAAATAGAATAGTCACCCTTTCGGGAAGCAGGATTGGAGGCATGCTGATGCTCGTCCTCCTCTTACTAAGCCTCCCTGCCTCTGCCCAACGCAGGGGACGTCGTGCGCAGCAACCTGTCAAGACCGTCACGCCTCAAGAGGCAATGGCTGCATACAACTTCTCTCAGGCAGAAGAAATCCTGGAGCAACAGATAGCTGACCTGACAAAGAAGAAAAAGCCTACCGAACAGGAGGAAGCGTTGCTCGAGACGGTACGCAAGTCGCAAATCCGCCTGCAAGCCACTGAACAGGTGACGTTCATCGACAGCGTCCTGATGCCAAAGAAGCAAGTGCTCGAACGCCTCAAGCTCTCCCAGGAGTGCGGCACCATTCTGAACTGTGCCGACTTCTTCAAGACAGACAGAGGCTCCGACTGCACCCTCTTCCGCAACGAACTGGGGAACCGCATCGTCTATGCCGAAGCCAACCAGAAAGGACACCTGCGCCTGAAGGAGAAATCACTCATTGGTGGGGAATGGTCAATGGAACGCCAACTGACTGGATTCGAAGAGAAAGACAGCGACAACCTCAACTACCCGTTCATGCTCAGCGACGGCATCACGATGTATTATGCTGCAGAATGCGAGGAGAGCATCGGTGGCTACGACATCTTCATGACACGCTACGATGCCGACAACCAGCAGTTCCTGACTCCCGAAAACATCGGTATGCCCTTCAACTCACCCGCCAACGACTACCTCATGGTCATCGACGACTTCCTGCAGTTGGGGTGGTTCGTCACCGACCGCAACCAACGTGGCGACACAGTTTGCCTCTACACGTTCATCCCCTCGGAGACGCGTCGCATCTACAACGAAGAGCAGATAGGAAAGAAGAAGCTTGCATCATTGGCCCGCATCACGTCCATCAAGGATACATGGACCGACAAAGCAGCGGTCGAGGCAGCAAGGAAACGTCTGGCTGAGGCACGTCAAGGGCTCAAGGATGAAAAGAAGAACCGCGACTTCATCTTCGTCGTCAACGATAACAAGACGTACTACACCCTGGAGAACTTCAAGAACGCACAGGCAAAGCAAAAGGCAAAGATATGGGTCGAAACGCAAAAGGAATATGATGCTAAAGCAGGAGAACTGAATTCCCTTCGAAACAAGTATGCTGCCATGAACGAAGCCCAGCGCACACAAATTGCCGCTCAGATACGTCTGACAGAGACCGCCTTCGAACATCTTGCAGCAGACAAGCTGGCCCTCGAGAAAGAGATACGACGCTTAGAACTGAACAAATAATGCCACCACACCCTTCCAATCTCGAAGGGACAAATGAAATACCTATGAAAAGATACGAACCATCCGAACTCATCATCAACGAAGACAACAGCATCTTCCATCTTCACATCAAGCCCGAACAACTGGCTGACCGCATCATACTGGTCGGCGACCCGGGTCGCGTTGACACCGTTGCCTCGCACTTCGACAGTCAGGAATGCAGCATCAGCAACAGAGAGTTCCACACCATCACCGGCCTCTACAAGGGCAAGCGCATTACGGTCCTCAGCACAGGCATTGGTTGCGACAACATCGACATCACGATGAACGAGCTGGATGCCCTTGCCAACATCGACTTCAAGGAGCGTCAGGACAAGCCAGAGCACCGCACACTCACGATAGTCCGCATCGGTACCTGCGGCGGTTTGCAGCCCGATGCCCCGCTTGGCACCTTCATCGCCAGCGTCAAGAGCATCGGCTTCGACGGCCTGCTCAACTACTATGCCGGACGCAACGAAGTATGCGACCTCGACATGGAAAAGGCATTTGTCAGCCACATGAACTGGTGTCCGCAGAAAGGAGCACCTTACGTGGCTACAGCAGACCCCTCCCTCATAGAGCAAGTGGCAGGTAAAGAAATGCTGCGAGGCATAACTATCGCTTGCGGCGGCTTCTACGGTCCACAAGGACGACAGGTTCGTCTCGGCATACAAGACCCTGACCAGAACGAGAAGGTGGAATCCTTCCGTTACCAGACAAGCGAAGGTGAGCTGAAGATATGCAACTTCGAGATGGAATCCTCCGCCCTTGCTGGTTTGGCAGCTCTGCTGACCTGCTGCATGGTCATCGCCAACCGCTATGCTAAAGAGATGAATACCAACTACAAAGGCAGCATCGACAACCTCATCAAGCTTGTCCTCGACCGCATCTGACAACCGTCATAGCAGCGTCATGGCGACATATTGAGAAGCATGGAGGCTTTCTCTTATCATTTGTCATATCAGAAGATATAAGGAACTCACTTCAGGTTCTACCAGCGTACCAGGCAAACTAACCGTGGGTCGTTGCCAGTACCACCATGGGAAAACTCCAGTACCACCGTGGTAGTACTGGAGTTTTCCCACGGAAGTACTGACGATGCTACACGAGTCATCCATAGTATGCGTGTGCCTCGCTATGGTTGGTGGCAGGCCGTTATGTCTTGGATTGAACTTGTTATCTCCGTTTACTGATAGTCACGGTTTCCTGCACAGTCCCCTTATAGATATTGTGGATGGTGACGACAAGCTTGCCGTCCCTGACCTCGCCGTCAATCACGGTTGGGTAATGCCCTTCGTTCTTGCCGGTCATGTTAGGTCCGCCGCCCACAATCTGCATCCATTTATGCTCTTCGTTAGGTTGGTCGAGCCGATAGACGTGCTGGTGAGCAGTAAGCAGAAGCTGACATTTAGCCTTCTCGAGCAGCGGTCCCCATAGCTTGGCACAGGTGCGTTGCCACTCCGCGAAGTCGCCCTTATGCTTGTCATCCACATCAGCCGGATAGAGGTCGCCGGGATTCATGTCGGGTCGTGGGTCATAGAGAGGGATGTGGCAGAGGGCAATCAGATAGGGAGCACTCTTTATCTCCGGCTGCTTCAGCGCATCGCGAAGCCAAGTCTGCTGCGCCACACGGTACGGCTCGCTGACAAAGAGGTTGCAGAACCTCGGGTTGGTGTCCAGTTTATCCTCGCCTGTGTCGAGGCCAACGAAAGCGATGTCGCCCATGCGGACAGCAAAGTTGCGCCCTAAGTCCCAGTCGCGCGACAGACGCTCCTCTGGCTGACGATACATCCAGATGCGTTCCAGGTGCTGGTTTGCCAAGCCCCGCACATCGTGGTTGCCAGGACAAAACAGATAAGGGATGTTGGCAGCATAGTCCTTGCGGTCTATCTCTGGCTTGAAGAAGATACGCTTCTGTGCCTCAACGGTCTCCTCCGTATTGCAGGCATCACCGTTCCAGATGACACACGAAGGCTGCAGCTCCAGGACTTTGTTGATGGTTGGATTGACGGCCTTCCACGAAGCGTGCGTGTCGTTGATGACGCAGAAATGCGAACGTGCCTCCCTGCCTGCTGTACGGAACGAGTAGATGCGCTCGCTCTCTTCGTTGCCCACGATGCGGATGTGGTAGCCGTCCTTGTACTCGATGCGGTCTGCTCCTATCCTATAATAATATAATGTATAAGGCTTGAGTCCGGTAAGCCGTACCTGAATGACCTCGTTGTCCAGCGCCGTCATGCGGTAGCCTCCGCACCACACCTTCTTGCCGTCGCTCAGGTCTGGCTTCTCGCCAAAGATAACATAGCCATTCGCCCAGTCAGTCACGCTGAAGGCAATGCCCATGCTCGTCTCGGCATAGTTCTGCAGGACAGGTTCGCTATCGATGAGAGAAGTCTCCCCTTTCCCCTCTGCAGAAGAGGTGAGCAGTTGCACAGGAAGACCTTCTCCTTCAGAGCTTGCAGGGGAAAGGTTTTGGGAAAGGGCTGGTGAGAGGCTGCCGATGCCACTCGTTGCTGCTACGATAGCTGCATCGCGAAGGAAGTCACGTCGTTTCATAGTATTATTACTTGTTTACGACACAAAGATACGAAAAATTGAAGAATAAAGGGTGAAGAATAAAGGGTGAAAGTACGTAAAAGGGTACTAATTAGCAAAGATAATACCAAAAAGCATAACTTTAAGGCAAAGAGATTGCATGATAAAGTATTTTTACGTACCTTTGCACGAAGAATGACAAAAACAGATAATAACCATGCAAAACAACCCCTCTAACAAGATGACTAACTACCGTTGGGTCATCTGCGGTATGCTCTTCCTCGCTACCACCATCAACTACATGGACCGTCAGGTGCTTTCCCTGACATGGAAAGACTTCATCGCACCCGAATTTCACTGGACAGACGCCGACTACGGCCGCATAGCCGCCATCTTCTCCATTGTTTATGCCATCGGCAACCTCTTCAGCGGTCGCTTCATGGACTGGATTGGCACAAAGAAAGGCTACCTGTGGGCCATCGGCATCTGGTCGCTTGGAGCCTGCATGCATGCCTTCTGTGGCACGGCAACCGTGGCGTGGTTGGGACTGGAAGGCAAAGAAGACCTCATCAATGCAGTAGGAACGAGCACGGCAGTCATTGCTTCCGTCAGCACTTGGTTCTTCATCGTCTGCCGCATCGTGCTCGGTCTGGGCGAGAGCGGTAACTTCCCCTGCGCCATCAAGGTAACGGCAGAGTTCTTCCCAAAGAAGGACCGCGCCTTCCCCACCAGCATCTTCAACAGCGGCAGCACCATCGGCGCACTCATCGCGCCTGTTTGTATCCCGCTCATTGCCAAGTACTATGGCTGGGAGATGGCCTTCATCATCATCGGTGCCTTAGGCTTCATCTGGCTCGGACTCTGGGTATTCATCTATAAGAAGCCTGATGAGTGTAAGCACGTAAACAAGGAAGAATTGGCTTATATACAGCAAGATGAGGAGACTATCGAAGTGGGGCATCTTCCTGGCAAAGTTCATTACCGATGGCGTGTGGTGGTTCTTCCTGTTCTGGACGCCAGCCTACATCAGCGACGTCTATGGACTGAAGAGTGACAACCCGACAGCCATGATGCTCATCTTCGTGCTCTACGCCATCACAATGCTTTCAATATATGGTGGCAAGTTACCAACCATTATTGTCGAGAAGACGGGACTGCATCCCTACGATGCACGACTCAAGGCTATGTTCATCTTTACCTTGTTCCCGCTGCTCACTTTGTTTGCCCAACCTCTCGGAGCATACAGCTATTGGTTCCCAATTATCCTGATTGGTTTGGCCGGTGCGGCACATCAAAGTTGGTCGGCCAACCTGTTCTCTGTGGGAAGTGACCTCTTCCCGAAGAACGCCATCGGCACGATGACTGGCATCAACGGAATGGCTGGCGGCATCAGTTCATTCCTCATCAACTGGATAAGCGGCTACCTCTTCGACTATGCCGACAAGACACAAATGCACTTCCTCGGCTTCACAGGCAAACCAGCCGGCTACTTCATCATCTTCTGCTACTGCGCTGTGGCCTATCTGCTCGGCTGGCTCGTGCTCAAGGCATTCGTGCCTAAGTATAAAGCAGTTTCCTATAATTAACTTCATAACATCGTAATAACGTAATAACGTAATATCGTTATAACGAAAAACAGAATCACAATGAAAAACCTATTCGACATCAAAGGGAAAGTTGTCGTGCTGACTGGCGGTTGCGGCATCTTGGGCAGGAACATTGCCCACTATCTGGTAGAGCAAGGGGCAAAGGTTGTCGTGCTCGACCGCATCGAAGACCAAGGCAAGGAGCTTGAAGCAGAGCTGAACAAGAAGGGCGAGGCACTCTTCCTCGTCACGGACGTGCTGAAGAAAGAGGTTCTGGAGCAGAACCGCGACGCCATCGTGGCACGCTTCGGCACCATCGACGTCCTGCTGAATGCAGCCGGAGGCAACATGGCCGGCGCTACCATTGCTCCCGACAAGACCTTCCTCGACCTCGACCTCGACGCTTTCCGCAAGGTCGTGGAGCTGAACCTCTTCGGCACCGTCATCCCCACACAAGTGTTCGTGCCCGTCATGGCCAAGAACGAGAAGGGCGCCATCGTGAACTTCTGCTCCGAAAGTGCCTTGCGTCCCTTGACGCGCGTCGTGGGCTATGGTGCTGCGAAGGCTGCCATCGGCAACTACACGAAGTACATGGCCACCGAACTTGCCACGAAGTTCAGCCCAGGCCTGCGTGTCAACGCCATCGTGCCGGGCTTCCT
>OMSJ01000006.1 GCA_900313705.1 uncultured Prevotellaceae bacterium | reverse complement strand
GAAGTTCTGAATGGAGCGAGTGGATGACCGTAGATATCGCGTCTTCCATAAATGACGCGCCTATGGCAAAAACCCCGGATGATGAGATTTACGACCTGGCTGGGCATCGTCTTTCGCGCGTCCCCCAGCGTGGAATTTATATTCGCGGAGGTAAAACCTACATAGCAAGATAAACAGAACGATGTCGTGAAATATCGGGAAGAGAACCCTGCCCGACAGGTCTCTTCCCGATATTCCATTCCACACGGTGCAATAAACCATTGGAAAACGCACTTTTTGATGCACTCGTTTCAAACCATCCCTTTTGAGCGACAAACAACACAATTTCCTTGCAAAAAGCCCTTCCCATTGAATAAATTTAACCTTCTTGTGTTAAATAACCTTAAACAGAGTGCTTTTTCTTAGATTATGTGTTGTGCTTCGTTAAAAAAAGGCTAAATTTGCTCTGTTGAGTGCGCATTAAGCCACAAAACAAGGCCAAAAAACGTGAAAAACAACAAAAAAACTAAATAATACAAATGCGTATGACAAACCGTTTAAGCAAATGGAGCAGACATTCCTCACGAGTGGTATGCCTGCTGGCAGCTTGCGGGCTAATGTATGCTTGTAAGGATGAGTTCATCTTGGATGATGAAAAGCCGAGTTGGCTCAACTCAAGCATCTATGAACGCCTGGAGCTGGAAGGCAACTACAGAACGTATCTGAGGTTGCTGGCAGATAAGGATGTTAATCGCGAGGGAGAACGTCCGCTGACCGACGTGCTGAACCGAACGGGTTCAAAGACCGTCTTCGTGGCGAACGACTCTGCTTGGGATGCCTTCTTCGCTGCCAATGCTAAGCTGCCCGAAGGCAACCCTTGGCACTATGCCACAAGTTATGAAAATCTGAGCCAGTCTCAGAAGAAACTGCTGGTCCACACCAGTATGCTCAACAATGCCATCGTGATGGAAAACTTGGCGAGCAGTGAATCACAAGACAACAACTCTCCTATTCGTGGCGAATACATGCGCCGATACACGGATGTGTTGGTGACCGACTCCATTACCCATTATAGCTCACAGGACCTCCCGCAGAGTTACAATTACTACTATGACGGCGGTACCGACAAGGACTACTGGGAACGCTTCCGTGAGATTAGAGGTGGCAAGGGCATCTGGCTCGCTACCGACTCTACTGTTCCCATGATGCTCCACTTCACGGCTGAGCACATGTCAAGGAATAACTTCAAGGACCGTGAGCCGAACGACTTCGAGAAGATTATGGGCTATCCGCGTAACGCGAGCGACGTACATATCTATGATGCTCTCCTGAAGCAAAAGGATGCCGTCTGCGAGAACGGATATGTCAACGTGACAGAGAAGCCGCTTTGTCCGCTTCCAAACATGGCTGAGGTGATTCGCACCAATGGCAGGACAAATATCTTCAGCCACATCCTCGACCGTTTCAGCGCACCGTTCTATTGCGAACAAATCACGCAGGCATACAAGGACATTCACCCCGGATTCAATGACTCTATTTTTATAAAGAGGTATGTCTCCAAGAACAACTACTCCGTCAAGGGCGGATGGGTAAGACCCATTACGCAGGAGGTTACCTTCAACGCCTTCGAGCCCGGACCGGACCCCTCAAAGAAGTTGTATCAGGAATATAATCCTTATACGGTCTCTGGAACGGATAGCCCTGGTGGTCTTCTCTACGACCCGGGATGGAATGGCTACTATGACGAGCTTGATGTCCGCAAGGACATGGCTGCCATCTTCGTGCCTACAGACGAACAGATGTGGCACTACTTCACAAAGGGCGGCGGTCAGCGACTCCTGAAGGTTTACTACGCAAAGGAAGGTACCGCAGACGCCTTCCCCTGGGTTGCACCTGCTGAAGGCGACACAGAGGGACTCCTCCGTCAAATAGACTGCATCCCCTTGGGTACTATCAACTCACTCGTCAATAACTTCATGCAGATTTCATTTGTCAACTCTATCCCCAGCAAGTGGAACAAGTTGATTGATGATGCCCAGGAGCCGTTGTTCGAGGATGTTGACATCGCACGCGACGTCGATCTCGACACTTGCCTGCTGGCCAGCAACGGTGCAGTTTACGTGATGAACAGAACCTGTGTGCCTGCCGACTATCGTTCTATTACCACGCCAGCGTTCATCAGTAACATCAGTAAAATCATGAAGTCTGCCATCTATGCCGGTTATACTGGCTTCCCAGACTACATGCAGCTCAACTACTACGCATACCTCAAGGCCATGCAGAGCCGCTTCACCTTCCTGCTGCCTACGGATGATGCCTTGCGTTACTACTACGACCCCGCCAGCATGAAGAGCCGTACTCCACGTGTTATCGAGTTCCAGTTCATCGGCGGTAGCTTCCCCGTAAAGGTGAAGTTGTATAAGTATAACAGCCCCTACAGCACTGGTGGCGAGACGGGTACAATCGGCGCTGTCCTTCCCGGTACGACAAAGGTTGACAACAATGAGATTAAGAACCGTCTGAAGGACATCCTGGAGAGCCATACCATCGTGCATGACGGCACAAACCCAATGGCTCATATCAGTTCCAACAAGAAACTGCCTACACAGGAATACTATAGTGACCAATGGTCAATTACCGACCCGCTTCCCGAATACTACCTCTCTAAGAATGGCAACGCCGTCAAGGCTGTCCGCGATGCAGAGGATAACATCATCGGGTTCAAGGGTGGTTTCCAGCTTGAGAACGAACGTATGGGTATTGTCAGCACAACTCCCGGTGTCACCAACTGTAAGGTTGTTGAACCGAATGAAGCTGATAACGGTTATACCTTCGTCCTCGATGCTCCGCTGGTTCCCACTTACCGAAGCGTTTACAGTATCTTCACCAACGATGTCGATCAGGTTGAGAAAGGCATACCTGGTACAGGTGGTGATACACCATACTCAGAATTCTACAAGCTCTGCCAGGCCGATGCATACGAAGCTCTGATTATGGGTTGCGGACTTGTGGACGTGAGTGTCCTCACCACGAAGAAGCAGCAAGACGCAGCACTCAAGAAGTTCAAGATCTTTATTGATGACAAGGGCTTGGACTTTAACGTACAGTTCTTCAACAACTACCGCTACACCATCTTCGTTCCGACAAATAGTGCTGTCCTGAATGCTATCGCTAATGGTCTGCCTACATGGGAAGAAATAGATGAAGACTATCATAGCCACTTAAAGCAGGAAGTGGATGATGAAGGCAATCCCGTGTTTGACGATGATAACGAGCCCAAATATACCGAAGAGCTCGCCACACTCGAGGACAGCCTCCGCATCGCAGCTAAGATTACCTATCTGACCAACTTCGTTCGTTATCACTTCGCCGATAACTCTGTATTTGCTGACAGAACCGTGCTTAAGCCCAACGAAATGGTAACATCCAGCTATGATAAGGAACTGGAGCTCTTCTGCAAGATTCATGTTGACCGCGTCAATAATGGCTCAGGAGCTGACCTCCGCGTCTGCGACGATGTGACTTGGAAGAAGAACAACAACACCATGGCGGGTGCCTACACCACAGTCACTGAAATAGATGGAAAGGATGTCAGGAATGTCCTGGCACGTGACCTCTCCTGTAGCTCAGCTCCAACTGGCACGTCCATGACGGGTATCACCATCAACGCATCCAGCGCCGCCGTTATTCACTCCATCGACGGATGCCTGAACCACGTTGCTCTGGACTCAGATGGCCGACATGACGGCACGTGGAAGACACCTCAGTCCTCCAGAAGGTACTTAAAGAGATATGCTATTAGAGATATTCATTAATATAGAGATACGCTATCCGATAAAATCATCCTACTATGAATAAATTAACAAAGCTTTTACTGCTTTGGGTAGTTGCACTCATGGCACTACCCTTGAGCGCACAGCAACGGCGTATCTCAGGTACCGTTTCTGATGACATTGACGTTATCATCGGTGCCAACGTCGTGGAGAAAGATAAGAACAATCGTATTGTCAGTCAGGCAATCACCGATATGAATGGTAACTTCACCATGAATATCAAGGACCCCAACAATACGCTTGAGATTTCCTATATCGGCTACAAAAAGCACATCGAGAAGATAGGAAGTAGCAAGAGTGTATTCAAGGTAACCCTGCAAGACAACACTAAGACCATCACCGAGATCACGGTAACAGGTAAGAAGAATGCACCTACCACGGGTCTGGAGATTCCTGCACGCGAGTATGCCGGTGCTGTCCAGAACTTCAAGATGGACGACATGGAAGGTCTCGCCTTCGAGTCTGTGGACCAGGCCCTGCAGGGTCAGATTGCAGGTCTGGACATCGTGCCTAACTCCGGTAACCTTGGTTCCGGTACGACCATGCGTCTGCGTGGTACCAGCACCATCAATGGTAATGCACAGCCTCTGATTGTCCTCAACGACCACATCTTCCAAATCCCCGAGGACGAGAAGGACAGATATGACTTCGCCAACATGGACAACGAGGAGCAGTTCTCTACGCTGCTTCAGGTTAACCCTGAGGACATTGAGAGCATCACCGTCCTGAAGGATGCTGCCAGTACCGCTAAATGGGGTGCCAACGGCTCCAACGGTGTCATCGAAATCAAGACGCGTCGTGGTCATCGCGGCAAGACACGCGTCAACTTTACCTATAAGTTTAGTGGCACATGGCAGCCTGCTGGCTACGAGATGCTCAATGGTGACGGATATACCATGATGCTCAAGGAAGCATACTACAACCCCAACCACAAGAACACCTCAATGTGGGAGCTGGACTATAGAGAGGATATACCTTATATATATAATCATTATAATAAGAATACCGATTGGGTAAAGCAAGTTCAGCAGTTCGGTCAGGAACACAAGTTCACCATCAACCTCTCTGGTGGTGGTGAGAAAGCTACATTCCGTATCAGTGCCAACTACGATAAGAGTACAGGCTCCATCATCGGGCAGAAGCTCGACCGCTTTACCAGTTCTACAGCATTGGACTATTGGGTCAGCGACCGTATCAAGTTCTCAAGCAACATCAACCTGGCCTTCACGACCAACCATAAGAACTACAAGAACGACATCCTGGCTCGTGCATACAATGCCATGCCCAACATGAGTGTTTATGAGTACAGAAGGGATGCTGATGGTAATTACGTCGAAACGGACAACTACTTCAACATGCTCCCCCTGGCTGCCGTCTACGCTACTGGCTCCATGTCAAGAATGAGCAATAATGGCCGAATGACGACATACGACCTCAGGGACATGTTCAGAAACGGTAATCCCGTTGCACGTGCAGAAAAGGCATGGTGGAACCAGAAGCAGTATAACCTGACACCGCAGTTCAGCATCGAATATAAGTTGCTTGGCAAGGATGATGACCATCATCGCCTGAACTATGTGGGTGACGTACAGCTCAACATCTACAACACGAGCAACGACGAATACTGTCCCAGTGAACTCAGACCCATGGACTGGGTTTGGGGTGGTGACAATGCTGCCTATTATGCGCCAAACGACCCCATGCCCAACGAGCGTAACTATGTCAGCAACGACGAGAGTAAGTCACTCGAATTTACCACGCGTCACGATCTGCGTTACTATTCAGCATTCAAGAATCGCGACCACAGCGTAAGCGCATTGGTACGCTTTGATATGGCTGTGGGTAGCAGCAGCTCTCAGTTGCTTGGCCTTTGGAACGTGCCCAGTGGCATTACAGACCCGACTGTTGTAGCATTGCTCAACTCTGCAAGCTCCAGCAACTACGAATGGAGAAACCAGAGCTTCTATGGACAAATTCACTATTCTTATAAGAGTAAGTACTCTCTTGACGCTTCTGCCCGCTGGGATGGTAACACCAGCTTCGGACGTCAGAACAAGTACGGCTTCTTCCCCTCTGTCGGTGCTCGTTGGAACATTATCGACGAAGGCTTTATGAAGTGGAGCAGCAAATGGCTGAGCATGTTGGCTGTTCGTGCTTCTTGGGGTGTCACCGGTCTTGGCGGTGCTGGCAACAACCAGTATAACAAGTATGGTACCTGGGGTTACTACAATGGTCACCAGGTCATCAGACCGGAAAACCTCTCACTCAGTGAACTCCGTTGGGAGAAGACCCGTAAGATTAACTTCGGCTTCAACGTCGGTTTCTTCAAGGATCTGATTACCTTGGAAGGTGAAGTTTATGACCACAGAACAACAGACTTGCTGATGGATAACCTCCGCATCCCGAGTGCCAATGGCTTCTCGTACCTGGCTAAGGTTAATGCTGGCGTCCTCCGTAACAAAGGTTGGGAGTTGAACTTCGCTACCTCTAAGATATGTAAGATAGGCAAGTTCGCTCTGAAGCTCCGTGGCAACATCGCACAGAACTTCAACGAGGTTGAGGAGATGAACCCCCTCATCCTGGAAAGCGACAAGTTAAATGGTAGCGAAAGGTATCAGCCAGGCAACTTGAATTACAATCAGCGTGTGCAGATAGGCAATGCCTTGGGTTCTATCTATGGTCTCCGCTATCTTGGCGTCTATAAGTATGACTACGACCACAACGGCATCACCACATCCTCTGTCAATGCCTACGGCTTTGCCGAGGCAAACAACAGCGGCTATGCTGCCGATGCAAATGGTAACATCAACTACAACGAACCCATCAACACAGCCGCTGCTGATGCTCGCCGTCAGGGTGGTCAGTTGGAAACACTGGCATCCGGAGCAACACCTCTTTGCCCCATCGCTTATGATGCAGAAGGACGTATGCTGACCGATGCCAAGGGTATTCCTCTGCCCATGTACTACTGCTACAACGAGACTTATCGTTATCAGTTCCAAGGCGGTGATGCCATCTACGAGGACATCAACCACGACGGCCAGATTGACCGCTACGATATGGTTTACCTCGGCAACTCTAACCCCAAGTGCAATGGTGGTTTCGGTATCAATCTCTACTTTGGCAGACTTTCTCTCAATGCAGGTTTCAACTTCCGTATCGGCAACCAGATTGTCAATATGGCACGTATGAACTTGGAGAGTATGCTGAACAATACCAACCAGAGTTATGCCACAACATGGCGTTGGCGTAAGAATGGTGACGAGACAGTCGTACCACGTGCCTTGAGTAGAGTACAGGGCTTCAGCAGCTATAACTCGCTGCCCAGTGACCGCTATGTGGAGAATGGTGACTATCTGCGTCTCCAGTACATCCAGTTGAGCTATGACTTCGATGCTAAGAAGCTCAAGAAGTACGGTATCAACCAGCTCAAGCTGTTCGCATCTCTGAATAACCTTTGGTGCTGGACCAAGTACACCGGTGTCGATCCTGATGTCTCTCCACAGGGATTCGCTGTGTCGAAGGACAACAACCGCACACCTCGTACAAAGTCATTCACGTGTAGTTTAACCCTTGGCTTCTAAAAATCTGACGACAATGAAAAGTATAAAGAACATATATTACACGGCCTGCCTCACAGGACTTCTGGCTCTCAGTACATCTTCCTGCACGGACTGGCTGACCATCTACCCTCAGGACCGTGTCGTAGAAGAGAATTTCTGGGAAGACAAGAACGACTTGGAAGGTGTGCGCTATGCTGCATACCGACAAATGGCCTCTACTGTCTCAAAGTTAGTTCTCTGGGGCGACCTTCGCTCTGACAGTTTCAAGGAGAATGGCGCTTACCGAGATAACATGGATACCCATAACATGTACATCGAGATTATCAGCGGTATGCCGGACTCCAGTATGGATGTCTTCGACTGGAGTGGCGTTTATACGACCATCAACTATTGCAATAAGGTCTTGCAGCATGGTGAAGAAGTGCTTGCCAAGGATAAGCAGTTCACCTCAGGCGAATGGTATCAGATGAGAGCGGAAATGAAAGCGCTTCGTGCACTGAATTACTTCTACCTGATTCGTGCCTTCAAGGATGTCCCCTATACCACTAAGGTGATTAACAAGGACTCAGAAGTTGAACATTTCCCTCTTACCAACCAGCTTGCAGTCCTCGACTCTATCATCAATGACTGTGAAAGTGTCAAGGGCCAGGCACGCAACCGCTTCAGCGACATACGTGATACGAAAGGCTTGATAACCAATAGCGCTATCTATGCTATGCTGGCCGACATGTACTTGTGGCGTGGCTCCCTGCACGAGGGTCGTCATGGTAAGAAAGGCAAGGACCTTGTCAACGGTGAGGAAGTGAACCACGATGTCAGCGAAGACTATCAGAAAGCAGCCGACTATGCTGAGCTGAGCCTTCAAAAGCTTGCCGAGCAGAACCTGGAGGAAACTTCCGCCATTGGTTTTTCTACTGAGACTAAGAAGACAGAGAACTATGGGCTCACAAACTGTGATATGATAAAGAATGACTTTACTGGCGTATCGCAGTCCACTTATCCTAAGTTTGAAGCACAGACCGCTATTTTCCAGAAGGGGAACAGTTCCGAGAGTATTTTCGAGCTGCAGTACAGCGTTTCCGACGGCTTGAAGAATACTATTGTGAACAGTCTCTTTGGCACAGGCGATGGTACACATTTTCAGGTGAGCAATGAGTCGCTCAACCTCATTTACGATGGTGGTGTCACGAGCGATAAGGCTGGTGGCGGCATGTGGGATTCACGCATCTGGGTATGTTGCCAGGATAAGTTGACCACCGGTAATTCCATAAATGTCGGATCTGGTTCAGGTTCTGGTTCTGGCAGCAATGGATATTTCTGCATGAAGTACCATCTGCCTACTTCAACCTCCTTGCCAATCTTGAATATGACGGGTGCCGGCACGAGCCGTGACATCAAGAGCCTGAGATATACATCTACGGAGTATAATAACTGGATTGTCTATCGTATGACTGATGTGATGCTCATCGAGGCTGAGGCTTACGCTTGCCTTGCTAAGAACAAGACGGATGCTAATGCTAAGAAGGCAACACAAATTTGCAATGCTGTCCATCGTCGTTCCTATTATAATTACAGGAACGATAAGACTCCTGGACTCAATGTGACAACGGCTGGTGATGGTGACATCTTCATTACAGCCAGAGCGAATAAGACTGGCGTGAACCCTGTCGATGCCATCATCGGTGTTATGAACGAACGTCAGATAGAGTTGATAGGAGAGGGCAAGCGTTGGTTTGACTTGGTTCGCTTCGCAGAGCGTTCCTCAGGCGGCAAAAAGAATGATGGCAAGAATGGTGATCCCGAGGATCCCAGAGAGTCAACAGACAAATGGCCCATCGAGAATGGCTATACTGGTATGAGGACTATGGTTGAGATGTTCCTTGGCGCAGGCTCCAATTCAGGCTATGCCACCACTCTGATGAACCGTTTCAAGAACCGCTATGGTCTGTACTGTCCTATATATTATATGGAAGTGAAGGCCAGCGAAGGTGCCATCGAGCAGAACCCTGTTTGGAACAAGTCTAAGTACGAGCAGTAAGAGAATGGAAATAATATATCAGTTTTATAAGATATAAACGATATGGCTAATAACAGAATAAACAGATACGTCGGTGCAATTGCATTTGGGACACTCTTGGCAACAGTGTCAGGTTGTACCGATACATGGGATGACCATTACAACTCTGACGGAACAGCCGCAGGAACGACTGCTACGTTGTGGGATGTGATTAGTTCCAACAAGGAGCTCAGTAAGTTCACGGAAATTGTACGTAATGCCTATTACTATAAGGACAATGAGCATCCTGTGACCACCTACAGTTTTGAGGACATCCTCAACGGTGGTCAGGTGAACACCGTATGGGTTCCTGATAACAATGCATTGTCGCAAGCAGAGTTCGATTACTGGATGAAGATGCTGGCTGAGAGCAAAGCTAATCCCAACAGTAATGCTGGCTTTAATGTTCAGCAGCAGTTCCTGGGTAACCACATTGCCCTTTGGCGTCACAATATCTCTGAGCCGGGTATTGACACGGTGAAGATGGTCAATGGCAAGAACTTGATCTTCAACAAGACTGCTCGTACGCTGGAAGGTGTTTCTCTTGGAGAATACAACATACCAACTGCCAATGGTGTGTTGCATATCCTCAAGGGCGTTGCACCGTTCCGCTACAATCTGTACGAGCACCTCAAGTATGGTGATACGAAGGCAAAGAAATTCAGTGATTATGTTGTCGGTCAGGATACGACCTACTTCTCTCAAGATTTAAGTATTGAAGGTCTGCCCGACGAGAACGGTCGTCCCACTTATGTGGACAGTGTCTATTTCACGAGCAACATGTTGTTCGAGGCGAAACATTGGAACCTCGAGAAATCTGGCGAGAAGTGGCAGATGTTGAGGAATGGCTTCGCTGCCCGCATCAATGCGGAAGACTCAGCATTTGTGATGCTCATGCCCACAGACAACGCATGGGATGCTACCTACGAGAAGCTGAAGAGTGCCTACGTCTATTCTCCCGTTTATGAGGATAAGACGAAGGGTGACGAGAATGTTACCTCTGGTATCAGCATCAAGGGACTGAATGCCGATTCCCTTCAGAAGGTGAGCATTGAGATGGACATGGTTTCTCCGCTTGTCTTCAACGTGAATGTTCAGCCCAAGGTTGGCGGCCAGATGTGGACACTTGATAAGTTTGCCCAGCTGAAGGGAGAAGGAGCTGAGTATCTGCTCAACACTTATGGCGATACGCTTCGTCAGGTTGGCAACTGGAAGCCCACTGAGCTCTTCGATGCAGTGCCTGTCGAGATGAGTAACGGCCTTGCTTATGAAGTCAGTTCCCTGAACTACCCCAAGGAATACTATACACCTGATGTGGAAGTGGAGCTCGAACATATCGGAACATTCTATAATACTTTGGGCAAGAACTACAAGGTAGGTTCTAGCACAGGTAGAGTATCATTCTCTAACGAGGCCTTCAAGGAGTTCACCAGTGTTTATGGTGAGGTTAGCAACAACAACTTCTACTTCCTGCAAAGGCAGAGTGCGAATAAGGGTCCGCAATTCGAGATTAAGCTCAAGGGCAACAGCCCCAGTGCTTATGTTCCTACAGCCGACGTTATGAGTGGTACCTACGACATACAGGTTGTGTTTGTTCCCTACTGGTACTTGGATTTATCTTATGGCAGCACGTTTAAGTACTATGAACTCAAGTACGATACGACGTATGTTGACTACAAGGATGTCATAGACGGCGAAGAGGTGCTGCTGACGGATACGGTATTGAAACCTTATGCAGTTGGACTGAACTATGAGCTTATAGACAGTATCAGCAACGCCAACCAGTATGTAATCAAGGCTTCTATTTCGACCACCAATGGCAGCAAGGAAGCATCCAAGGAATTGACGAAGAGTATCTTCTATGATGGGAAGAAGGTTGATACGTTAACCATAGCCGAGAACTTCAAGTTCGACTATTCCTACAAGAATCTGATTTACTCTTACCCGACGCTTTATATAGAGAATATCAAGAAGAGCACGAATAAGGACCATGCAAATTGCGTGTATGACCTTATCATCGACAAGATTATTCTCAAGAGAAAAGATTAGCTTGTCCCATAGTAATACGATAGCAGAATTATGAAAAAGATATTCGATAAAACATTCTTGCATAGGACTTTGGGTATAAGTCTATGCTTCACGGCTCTTTCCTGTCTCTGCATGACGAATGTCTATGCTCAGGGTGAGTACGAAGAAGAAGAGGTGGCTGTTGTCAAGAAGCCAGCCAAGGTGAAGAAAGAAAAGACGTATAGGATGAAGACGGTGACGGGTTTGGTCACCGACGATGCCACGGGTGAACCCATGGGCGGTGTCCGTGTCCAGGCTTTAGGCTTGGAGAAGTACTCCACCCTGACAGAGGAAGATGGCTACTACTCTCTCTCCATCCCTGTCTTCTCAGATGCAGTCTATGTCTATGCCGAAGGCTACAACCCCCTGCAGGTTTCGGTCAAGGACAATATGGCAGATGCTAATCTGATCCCCACCGCATTCAACAGTTCCTTCACAGATGAAACACCTATCATCTCACAAAAGACGGCATACATCAACGAAAGCAGCAGCATCAGTGTCGATCAGGACATTGACCGTCTGTTGTCCGGCGATGTTCGTACTGTGGTGCGAAATGGTGTTCCGGGCATCGGGTCTTATATGACCATTCATGGTGTAAACTCCATCAATGCCAATGCACAGCCCCTGATTATTCTGGACGGTAACATGATAGACCCCCAGTATGACCGTGTGACCATGCATGAGGGTTTCTACAACAACCTCCTTGCCGGCATCGACCCTGAGAACATCGAGAGTGTGCAGGTCATCAAGAATGGTACTGCGCTCTATGGTGCCAAGGGTGGTAATGGTGTCATCAAGATTACTACCAAGCGCGGTAAGAGCATGGCTACGAAGATTGGCGTCCGCATCTATGGTGGTGTTGAGCTTACTCCGAAGAAAATCGATATGCTCAGTGGTGACCAGTACAGCAACTACCTGAGCGATATGGTCAGCACCATCAAGAACATGTCGGCAAGCAGCCTCAACAGTTATCCTTTCTTGGACAAGAGTCCGTCCAACTACTACCGTAAGGTCTTCAACAACGATACTGACTGGCAGAAGGACATGTACAGGAGTGCAATGACTCAGAACTACAAGATAAACGTTGAAGGTGGTGATGATGTCGGCATGTATGCTCTTTCTCTGGGTTACACCAAGGGTAAGTCTTCTGCTAAGGGAACAGACTTCGACCGTCTGAACCTTCGCTTCAATACCGACATTCAGGTGTTCAGCAAGCTGCATACAGGACTGGATATTGCCTACAATCAGGTCAGCTACAACATCCTTGACAATGGATGGAGCGAGGATTATTCCATGCAGAACATCGGTTCGCCCAATGTGCTTGGCATCATTCAGGCTCCTTTCATCAGCCCTTATTCATATTATTATGACGAGCACTCGAAGGCTCAGTATTCCAGCGAGCGCCTTGAGTTGTCAAGTGATTATGCCGGTAAGTATGCCAGCGGTTCCAGCAATAGTTGGGTGACCAATCCCTTCCGCTTCCCGCTTGTCCTTGGCAGTAAGGGTATCAATGAAGCTCTCCGCAATCCCTACTGGATTCTTGAGAATGCTCCTGGCGAGAGCAAGAACTATGCTCAGTGCACGCAGATTGACCTGAATGTCAGCCCCAAGTATCAGGTGACCAGGACCTTCAGCATCAGCGACCGCTTCAACTTCCTGATGACGCGTAACAGCGAGAAGTATTTCCTGCCCGTCAATGGTACGACCAATTACTTCCTCCAGGACTTGGGCTACATCAATGCTGTCCAGAAGACCCTCTTCTCCAAGGAGACAACCTTGCAGAACGACCTTCGTCTTGACTGGCGCAACATCTATGGTGCTCACACCGTCAATGTCTTCGGCGGATGGCGCTACAACAACTATTCATATAGCTACAACTACATGCGTGGTTACAACAATGAGAACGATAAGCTGCCTATCATGAACAAGAACATGGCTTACCTCAACTATGGAGGTACCAATGACAACTGGATTGATATGGCTCTTTATCTCGATGCCAACTACAACTACTCCAACCGCTACTTTGCCGATTTCGCCTTGAGTATGCAGTCCAGCAGCCGCTTCGGTAAGAACACCAAGTCCGGCATCAAGATGGCAGGCGTCAGCTGGGGTGTCTTCCCCTCCTTGCAGTTGGGTTGGGTCATTACAAACGAGAAGTGGTTCCCCTATACCAACGGATCTGTCAACTACCTCAAGATGACAGCAGGTGTTGAATTGAGCGGTAATGACGACCTTGACTACTACGCAGCCCGTACTTACTGGGAGAGCATGAAGGTCACCAACAATACCGTAGGCCTTTACCTCAACAACATTGAGAACAGTACCATCCAGTGGGAGACCACCAGAAGGCTTAACTTGGGCTTGCAGGGTGTATTCCTGAACAATCGCCTCTCTGCAGGTATCGAGCTCTTCTGGAATAGGACCAGCGACCTTCTTACCCTCAAGGAGCTCCACTACATGTCTGGTATGAAGAAGTACTGGACCAACGAAGGTGCCCTCACCAACCGTGGCTTCGACTTCAATGTCAATGCAGCCATGATTAACAAGAAGAACTGGAAGTGGGAAGTGGGTCTGAGTGTTGCTCACTACACCAATAAGATTACCGACCTTCCCGACAGCCCCAGCAACTGGATTACTCTGAGAGATGTCAATGGCGGAAATGAGGAAATCATCCATGGCTTCACCTCCAATGTCTATGGTCAGGAGAATGTCCTTACGGCCGTCGGTTGCCCCGTTGGTTCCTTCTACGGCTGGCGCACAGCCGGAGTGTTTGCCTCCGACGAAGAGGCCAAGAGTGCTGGCAAGCTCGGGTACCTCAAGTATCCTACTGGCCTGAAGGACGAGAACAGGCAGTACTATGACTTCAAGGCAGGTGACGTTCACTTCGTGGACAAGAACGGCGACGGTGTCATCAACGATGCCGACAAGTATGTCATCGGTAACCCCAACCCCGACATCTATGGTAACCTCTACACCAGCCTGTCATGGAAGAACCTTCGTCTCGATGTCAACTTCAAGTACTCTCTCGGCAACGACGTCTATAACTATCAGCGCAGCGAGATTGAGGGTCTCAACACGACCTACAACCAGACAACCGCAGCTCTGCGTCGCTGGACCTATGAAACCCAGGAAACCGACATGCCAAAGGCTTGCTACACCGACAGTGAGGAATGGCGCAACAACGAGCGCATGAGCGACCGCTGGATTGAGGACGGTAGCTACCTCAAGCTGAAGAACATCCGCCTTACCTATAAGATTCCTTATTCCAACAGTTGGCTGCTTGGCCTGAAGGTTTGGGGCGAGGCAAACAACGTGTTCACCGTTACCAGGTACTTGGGCACGGATCCCGAGATGAGCTGCCGCAACAGCTCGCTCTATCAGGGAATTGACACAGGTCTTCTGCCCAGTTGCCGCAGTATCAACTTCGGTGTCTCGATTAACCTCTAATATATCATTATACACAATTCATAATTCATAAGTAAAATGAATAAGATGAAAAGTAAATCAATTATATGCCTGCTGTTGCTGGGTATGATGTTTGGAATGTTCTCCACATCCTGTCAGGATATGCTCTCTCCTGATAGCGAGCGTCACTCATACACAGTAGCAGAGGATACCCTCTATTCCTACTGGGGCATCCTCAAGTCTCTGCAGAACATTGCAGAGCGTTATGTCATCCTGAACGAGTGCCGCGGCGACCTTGTCGATGAGAATTCTTCCTTCGTCAGCGACACCATCGGTGCCATTGTCAACTTCGGCGAAGTCAAAGACCCGGAGAAGTGGAAGGACGGAGCTTGCGCGTATCTGAGGATAAGCGACTACTACCACATCATCAACAGTTGCAATGCCTACATTGCCGAATGTGACTTGGAGCGCACCACGGGTACGAGCCAGAAGTATATGGTCAAGGAGTATGCTCAGGTTCAGGCCATCCGTGCTTGGGTGTATATGCAGTTGCTTTATGCCTATGGCGAGAATCGTGTTCCCTTCTACACGGAGCCGATGCTTACCACGGACAATATCAACAACTTCATTGCCGACAAGAACCACACGTTGCTGAATGCCCAGATTCTTGCCGAGAAGCTCGGTCCGGAACTCGAGTCAGTAGAGCCTGTCGAGGTTAAGATGAACGATCCTCAGTATCAGGACATGTATCAGGGAATGCCGGGGTACAACAACTATGGCGACGTCGATCCCAAGAACTCCCATTTCGTTTGCCACAGCAGCAAGTGCATGTTCCCCGTTCCCATCGTTTTGGGTGACCTCTATCTGCTGAGCGGCGACTATGCAAAGGCAGCGCGTCACTATTACTACTACATCAGCTCCGACGTGTGCGGCCCATTGCCCGTCAGCAAGTACTACAGCACGGGCCTCGTGGATGTGTCGCAACCCAATCACATCTATTACTACGATGAAATTAACATCCCATACAACGAGACAGAAGCAGTCAGCCGCGGAACGGAGTCCATTACTTGCATCCCCAGCAACAAGGGTAAGCTGGAGGGTAAGGTTATGACGGACATCAACCGTCTGTTTGGCTTCGAAGCTCAGCTGCGTACATCCAATACAGAGGGCGCTGGTGCAAGCGTTGGTTTGAGCATGAACTACGAGCGCGAGCTGATACCCAGCAGAGGCTACGAGGCATTGTGCGACAGTCAGAAGTATGAGATGTATGTGGGCACAATGGCTGGTACTGCTACTTTCGACTGGAATACCTGCGAGCTGAAGGAGCTTGCACTCGACGGTCGTCCGGTAGGCGATGCCCGCCGTGCTTGGATTTATGACACGGGAGGTGAGCAGTTTACCTTCAGGGTAGGCGAGGATCGCCTTTTCGGTAAGATGGTAACTAAGCAGAACCCTGACCGTCGCTTCTCTACCGTCTATCCCCTCATCTATCGCAAGAGTACCGTATGGCTTCGTTTTGCCGAGGCTCTGAACCGTGCCGGCTTCCCTGGCTATGCCTTTGCCATCCTCAAGAGTGGTCTCTGCAGCCACCCCAACTGGGTGCCGAAGGATCCCAAGGCAGAGTTTGAGACAGAGAATGGTGCACCCCGTCTGTTGACCTCAGCCTACGACTATCCCGTCAAGGCAGGCGACTCCCTGTTGTGCTATCTGGATGATGTTACGGGAAAATACGTTCCGTCAGACTGGGCTACGACCAACAAGTTGAAGACTACTCAGGCTCTGACTCAGTGGTTCAGGGACAATATGGCAACCGAAGAACAGAGTGCCTTGACCGACGAGGCTTTGTTCGAGGCCATCAAGAATAAAGTTTACTGGAGGCCAGTCAGCGCCGAATCATTCGAGAATCAGCCCAGTGAGGATTGTCACAAGGCTTGCTACTACATTTCCCTTTCCGAGCGTCAGCGTGCAGCAAATGCAGAGTTCCTGAATCTCAATAACCTGACAGGTCAGGATTACGCTCAGCTTATCTATGTCAAGGAGCAGGGTACAGAGCAAGTGCCAAGGAGAAACGCGGTGACTTATTCCGATTCCGAGTACCCGACGGCACGCTATACGATTGGCGTACACCAGCGTGGTTGCGGCTTCATCGTATTTGACGACCCCAAGCACTGCCGCTCGAGTTATAACTATGTCGATCAGGTGGGTAAGAGACTCAAGGAGAATAATGAACTTGCTAAGAGCGCTACCGAGGCAGACGTGAAGAAGTATATCTACAACGATGCAAATCTGTCTGCTGTGGAAGATGCCGTCGAGGACCTTATCATCGACGAGATGGGTCTGGAGCTTGCCTTCGAGGGCACGCGCTTCAGCGACCTCTATCGTGCCGCTCAGCGTCGTGGTGCCAACTATCTGGCAGAGCGTGTAGCCAAGCGTCATACGGGTGAGGTCAATGAAGCACTTCGCATCCGACTCAATGACAAGACTAACTGGTTCCTTCCCATCCCTGAGAATTAAGCCAGAAAGTGAAAGCATCTTATACAGGAAGAGCCGCTGGGGTAATGCCTCAGCGGCTCTTCCTGTATTATTGCTGTCCGGGGAAAATTTCTTTCTTCCTTTTAGGTCCATTTCTATCGGTCTTTCTGACGAATAGCAGCTCATGGCGGCTTGCCAAAAGTCTCGAAGAGACGACAGACCACAGACGGGGGTGGTAACCCCCGGTAATATTGCAACAACAGAGAAAGCCCCGAAGGGGCGACAGAGACATAAACAAGTTGTTATTAAACAAGTTATATATTCTGTCGCCCCTTCGGGGCTTACTATTGTTAGGCTATCATGTCCCGGGGGTTAACACCCCCGTCTGTGTTCTTTCGCACCTTGACTTCGTCGACCTTTGGTTCGGTGCTTTTCCCCGGACAGCAATATCTCTATATCGGGGCCCGACAACCGTAGCAGTAGGGGAGTACAGAGACAGGTACAGCTAGTTTGTGAATTAGGTACAGGTACTTCGGTGAATAAGTACGTGTACTTATTGCCATAAGTACGTGTACTTATTGCCATAAGTACGTGTACTTGTCGTCATAAGTACGTGTACTTATCCACATAAGTACGCGTACTTTCCCTGATAAGTATGTGTGCTGCGGGCCAACGGTAAGGAGACAGTAGCCGGCAGATGTTTATGGTAGGACTTTCTTTTACAAAAAAAATCGTTTATAAATGGCATTGTTAAGAAAAAATTGTGTAACTTTGCAACGCTTTATGCGCGCATGTGTGCGCGTGCGTATATATAGATAATGTATATGAATATGCTTAGTCAACCATACCGCAGGCTTCCTTTCCTGCTCTTTGTCCTGCTTGTCTCGTCCTTCGCTCGTGCTTACGATGCCACTCAGGACCACCTTCTCGAAGGAACAGTCATCTCCTCGGCTTCTGCTGCCAAGGCTCCTTTAGCTTTCGATGGCGATGCCTCTACCTTCTTCAGCACCTCGTCTGATGCGCTCCAATGGGTGGGACTGGACTTGGGCGAACCCTGTGTCATTACGCGTATAGACTATATGCCTGCCCCTGGCAGCCTTGGGTCAGACCGTATGTTGCTCAGCCTTTTCGAAGGTGCCAACAGTCCGGACTTCATGGATGCCGTGCCCCTCCACCTCATCAGCACAAAGCCCAGCAATGGCGTTAGCACGAGGGCCAACGTCGATGTCAGCCGTGGCTTCCGCTATGTCCGCTATGTGGGCAGCACCGGCTCGTACTGCAACGTGGCTGAGCTGCAGTTCTATGGCCATGCCGGAGAAGGCGACGACAGCCAATTCTACCAGATCACCAACCTGCCTACGCTCAGCATCCATGTGCAGGACAACATCATGCCCCAGAACCGCGGCGAGGACTTCGAGTCGCAGTCGGTGCTAATCTACGACGGCGGAACGCGCCTGCAGGAATATCCCATCCTCTTCCGCGTCCGCGGCAACTATTCCGCTACGCACGAGAACAAAGCTTTCCGCCTCAAGTACAACGACGGCAAGAGCCACCACGTGATGAGGGGCGGAAAGAACGAGTCGCCAGTCAAGGCCAAGAAGTGGGTGCTTATCAACAGTTACCGCGACAAGACCCTGCTGCGCAATCCCATAGCGTGGGCCATGGCCAAGCGTGGCAACATGAAGTGGACGCCGTGGAGCCAGGTCGTTGACCTCGTGGTCAATGGCGACTATCGTGGCACCTACACCATTGCCGACCATGTAGATGTCCATGAGGGACGCATAGAAATCACCGAGATGACGGAGACTGACACCGACCCCGAGACCATTACCGGCGGCTATTACGTCGAGGTGGACAACAATGCCTCCCGTGAGCCGTACTACTTCTATTCGACGCACGGCAACCCCATCAGCATTCACGAGCCCGACGACGACGTCATGCAGACGCAGCAGTTCAGGTACATCCAAAACACCTTCAACGAGATGGAGGACATCGTCTTCGGCTCAGATTATACCGACCCAGAGAAAGGCCTCCGCTCCGTACTCGACCTGGAGACTTACCTCAGGTGGTTCCTCGTGAGCGAGTTCAACGGCAACACCGATATGATTTGCCAGGTCTTCATGTACAAGGACCGTGGCGACGACCATTTCTACACCGGTCCCGTCTGGGATGCGGACCTTGCCCTCGAGAACGACGAGACCACTTATCCCGCCAACGAGCGCATGGACTGGACCTACAAGGTGCGCGACACCGGCAACTGGGGACAGTTCGTCAGCCGCGTCCTTTCCGACCCGTCAGTCATGGTGCGTCTGCAGGAACTGTGGGGCAGACTTCGTCGCTCCGGGGCCTTCGAACCCGAGGATGTGGCGGCAGACGTCGATTCGCTGCGCAATGAAGTACGTGCCTCCGCCACCCTCAACTTCTATCGCTGGCCTTATCTCAACCAGTGGCTCTCGCTCAACCCAGCCGTCCCCGGCTCGTGGGAAGCAGAGGTTGACCGCGTGCGCGACTTCGTCCACGACCGCGTCGCATGGATGGACAACATGCTCTCCTACGGCAAGGTGCGGCAGGAGAACGGCATCTACCAGATAGCCTCAGGCCTGGACCTCTGCACCTTCAGCCAGATGGTCAACGAAGGAGGCGAGACGAATGCAAAGGCCGTCCTTGTGGCTGACATCGACATGGCAGACTACAATACCGACTTCCAGCCCATCGGCCTCTCTACGGCTCCCTTTGCCGGAAGCTTCGACGGAAAGGGACACGTCATCCGCAACCTCCACCTCAGCGGCGGCGATGCCGTCGGGCTCTTCGCATACCCGGGCACTTGTACGCTCAGCAACATCATCTTCGACAAGACGTGCTCCGCCGAAGGCAAGAACAATGTCGGTATGCTTGCCGGCTATGCACGCAACGGCGGCGTCACCATCTCAGGCATCGAGAACCACGGCAGCGTGACTGCCACTGAGGGCTATGCCGGAGCGCTCCTCGGCTCAGGCAGAGTGCTGGCAACCGCCCATGTTTCCTATTGCTGCAACACCGGCACCATCTCAGCCCCAAGCAATGCGGCTGCCTTTATCGGACCCTCTGCAGGAAAGCTCGACGTGGCGCACAGCTACAACACAGGAACCATCGTCGGTGCCGTCGAAGGCAAGGAATTCGCCTTTGCCAACAAGAGCACCATCATCGAAAACTGTTGGGACTACACCTCCACGCAGACTAACAGCATGACTCCCGGCCAGGTCGATAACGGCTACCTCTGCTACCAACTCAACTACAATGCCGGTGGCGACAAGTGGCGCCAGAACCTCGACAATGGTCGCGAACACGACCCCTGGCCCGTGCTCCGCAAGAATGCAGGCATGGTCTATGAGAACGGCGGACGCTACACCAACATCAATGCCGACGCCTCGAAGTACCGCTACTTCAACCTCGTCGTCACTGGCGTGCAAGGGGGAAGCAGGGGCTCTCTGCAGTTCTCCGAGTTCGACATCCTGGACGAGTCGCTCAACGAAGTGACCGACCTCTATGTTTATGCTGGCATAGAAGACTCTTACTCCAACGAAGGGTGGGACAATGCCGCCGACAACGATGTCTATACCAAGTACTGCGGCCCCTTCTCGGGCTACTCCTACTTCCTCTTTGATGCCGGTCGCGACGTCGATGCCTATGGCTATCGCATCTACACCGCCAACGACACGGGAAATGTCCCCGAGCGTAACCCCAGCTCATGGAAGCTCTTCGCCAGCAATGTCATGTTGACCGACCCGGATGATTCGGGGTGGACGCTCATCGACGAGCGCAACAATGACTGGACACTGGAAGCCACCAACTATACGCCCTATGATTTCTACATCCCCCGTGCCCTCGAGTCGCTGACGCTGAACCAGCATTCCGCTACGCTCCTGCCCGGCGACGAGCTCCTGCTCCAAGCCAGCTTCAAGCCCATCACCATGCAGAACCTTAAGCTGCAATGGACCACTTCCGACGAGGACGTTGCCACAGTCGATCAGGCAGGCCACGTCGTGGCCGTTGGCCTCGGTACTGCCGACATCATTATCTCTGCGCCCAACGTCAGCACCCTGCGCGACACCTGCACTGTCTCCGTCGTCGAGACCCTCCCAGGCCACCGCTACTACCAACTCGCAATCGAGGCCATCGCCAGCGGCAATACCATCCAGTTCTCCGAGTTCGACCTCCTCGACAAGGACGGCGATGAGGTAAAGCCGCTCACTCTCTACGCCTGCACCGGTACTTATGTCAAGACGCATTCACAGGAAAGGCTCTTCGACGACGACGTCACCACCAAGTACTGCGGCAACTTCACCTCCGGCACTACATTATATATATATATGGATACAGGCAAGCCCGTTGAGGTCTCTGGCTATCGCATCACCACGGCAGCCGATACGCGGACCTACCCCGGACGCAATCCTGTGTCGTGGTCCCTGCTCGGCAGTAACACCAAGAGCGAAGTGCCCGACGATGCCGTCTGGACGCTCATCGACCACCGCGAGAACGACCAGACCCTCGGCGCAGCTAACTATCAGTCCTATGACTTCCTCATCGCTGCTCCGCAACCCATCGTCCCTGGGGACGTGAATGGCGACGGCGAGGTGAACGCCATCGACTACGAAATGCTTAGGAACTATATAGTTGGAAAGTCAGTGGAAAGCTTCGTGCCAGCTGCTGCCGACCTCAACGAAGATGGGAAAATCAATGCGCAAGACTTGATGCTCATCATCCGGAAACTATAGACTGTCCAATGCCTCATGCCGCACCGTCCAGTGCCAAGTGTCGCGAAGAAAAGCCCATCTTAAGGAGATTGGAACCCCCTTATGGCGTTAAAAATTGTTAAGCGGACCAAATTTTAAGTCAAGGAAAGCAAAAATAGTAACAAAAAACTATAACTTTGTCCATTATTTGGTATGAAATGCATGTCACTTAATAGTAAAAAAGTAAAATAAACATAGTAATTAACCTAATTTATTAACTTAAAAACCAAAACAAAATGAAGAAACTAATTACATCTTCAAGCGCTCTTTGGTCAGGCATCATTGCCCTGGTGATGATGATGGCATCTCAGAGTGCGTGGGCTGAGTACGTGAAGCTCACAGCATTGGAAGGCGTTGATGCTTTTTCTGGTGGCGGTGAAAGCCACAAGAGTCTGGTTGACGCAAATCCAGGATCAAAGTGGGGCTGCTGGTTCGACCCAAGCCTGTCTGACGAAGACTCTTGGCCCACGAACACCGAGAACTCCAGCAACAAGTGCTACATTATTGTGAAGGCAGAGAAGGCTGTAGTTCCTGAGTACTACTTCCTGGTTACCGGTAATGACACGGGTAGCAACCCCGGTCGTAACTGGGCAACATGGAAAATCTATGGCGGTAACTTCGCAAGCGATGATCTGGCTGTTCGCGGTGACGAAGGCTGGACACTCATCGACTCGAAGGAGGATGAACCCCTCCCCGCTGCCAATACAAAGGAAATCACACTCGACTTCAGCGTTTCAACGACAACTGCTTACCAGTACTTCTGGATTGAAATCGAGAAGACTGTGGAAAATGCAGACGTCTATCAGCAGATGGGCGAGTGGGGCTTAGGATCCTATGGTGACTTCCAGAAGTACCTCAAAGACATTGCAGATGCCGGTACAAGTATTGACGAGCCCGTGCGCCTCAATGTACTCGAAGGTACAAAGATGACTGGCGGCGAGAACCTGCCTTTGCTTTTCGATGGCGACGTGACCACAAAGTGGGGTAATGGCCTCACCAACAGACAGGAAGGCGAGACCACAAACGGTGCTTACTTCATCGTTAAGGCTTCTCGCTCTATGCTGCCCACATACTATGCCCTGACTACTGCCAACGACACACAGCAGTATTCTGGCCGTAACTGGAAGCAGTGGCAAATCTATGGCATGAATGCTGCAAGCGACGAAGAAGTAACACGTAGCTCAGAGAACTGGGTTGCCCTCGACAAGAAGTACAATGTCGGTACGGACCAGCTTCCCGCTGCTAACTACACTCAGGCATTCTTCACCCTCTCCGAGGCTAATGATACTGAGTACAGATACTTCAAGGTAGAGCTTGACCAGATTGTAAGTAGCGGCGACTACATGCAGATGGCAGAGTTCGCTCTGGGTGACCAGTATACACTCGCTCTGGACATTGCTACTCTGGTTGCATCGGCTGAAGAAAACTTCGATCCCGAAACCTTCGCAGAAAAGGCTCAGCTCGACAAGATGGAAGAAATCATTGCAAACGTAAAGGCTTGCACTGATCCCGCACAGCTGGGTAGCCTCAGAACCTCTATCGATTCTCAGGTTGAAGCTATCAACCAGTCAGCTGCAAACTATGCAGAACTGCTTACCGCCCGCAACCAGGCAGTCCTGGCCATCAACGGCGGCAACCTGACTGATGAGGCTATTGCCTATCTGACAAACTGGATTAGCGAAGAGGAAACAATCACTCCCAGTGATGACTATCCCTATGGTAACCTTGCTTATATCAAGGCTAACCGTCAGTTGACCAGCTCTCAAGCTGTCACCGAGGCAAAGCGTATCAATGCATACATCATCATGAATGCTAAGGAGATGGATGACGCCATCTATGCTACTTACGAAGCTATCGGCGGTAGCGGCGGCTTCGGCGGTGAGGACCACTCCATGCTGTATGACGGTGACCGCGAAAGCACCAAGTGGTGTACCAACACCCTGCCCGCATGGACTGTCTTCAAGAGCGATACACCCATTCAACCTACTTACTATGGTCTCGTAACCGGTGGTGACACCCACAGCTATCCCGGCCGTAACTGGAAGACTTGGAAGATTTGGGCTGCCAACTTCGACAGCGACGAAGAAGCTACCCGCAATTCCGACAAGTGGGTGCTCATCGACAACAAGGTCAACATCGGCACCGACATCCTCAAGACCGACAACAAGTTCGAGAGCTACATTTACCTCTCTGAAGGTTGCGCCGAGAAGTATCAGTACTTCAAGATTGAGGTAACTCAGGCTGGTAGCGGCGACCTCATTCAGATGAATGAGTTCACATTCTACAACACCGCCAACTTCATGGAGTATCGCCAAGACTTCCTGACAGAGTTCGAGGACTACAATCCCGACGACTATCTGCCTGCTTACAAGGGATACATCGATGAGTATAAGGAGAAGTATCAGGAATTGGTAAGCACAGTCAACGCTCCTGACCTGATGAAGATCAAGAACGAGCTGGGTGACCTCCAGAACCAGATTGCTGAGTCCAATGAGCTGTACATGGCTTATGAGGACGTTTACTCAGAGTTGGAAGTCCTCGACATCGATGCTGAAAACCTCGGTGCATGGCACGAAGGCTATACCACAGAGAACATCGCTCCCTGCTCTAAGTACATGCGCGGTACCTATGCTTACATCATGGAGAACCTTTCTCTCGACAATGATGGCATCAAGACCGAGACTGAGTACCTGCAGAGAATCGTAACAGCTTACGAGGAAGGTCTCTACATCCTGCTCGATGGTCACACCGTAGGCGAATGGGGCGACGGCTTCTATGGCAATCTCATCGACGGTATTGCCCTCAATACAACAGAAATTGACGAAGAGACTGGCGAAGAGAAGGAAGTCAAGGCTACCAAGTGGGGTGGTATGGCCGATGCCAATGGCAACACCTACATCATCTTCCGTACATTCGATCCCGTTAATCCCTTCTTCTACACTCTGACCACAGGTAACGACACTGGTACATATCAGGATCGTAACTGGGGCACATGGTACATCTACGGCGCTAACTTCGAAGGCGACGGCGATGCTACTAAGGACGCTGAAGGCTGGGTTCTCGTTGATGCCAAGGAGAATATCGGCAAGGACCGTCTCCATCCCGTTAACGCTGAGCCTTCTTACTTCGGCTTCAGCACTGAGACAACTGAGAAGTACACCTACTATAAGGTTGTCGTAACAAAGGCATTCAATGGCACTGCCATCCAGATGAACGAACTCCACTTCGGTACGGCTGAAGAGTTCGCAGAAATCAAGGCTCAGTACAAGGAAGCTGCCGAAGAGTTCGACACATTCGATGTGCTCGCTCAGCAGTCACTTCTTGACGAGTACGACGAAGTAATTCCTGATATCGACGACTGCGAGAACATGGAGGCCCTCTTCCGTGTCAACTACCAGATCGAGACTCTCCGTGATGCTATTACTTCAAGTATCGCTTCTTACGCTAAGTTCCAGCAAGCCGTTGAGGACAACAAGGCTTACCTCAAGGCCAACAAGCTGGCTGACAGCGAGGCTAAGACTATCTTCGAGAACTACCTGAATAAGGACGTTATCAATCCTACTCTCTATCCCAATGGTACAGCAGTGGGCATCCTCTTCGAGCATGAGGTAGGTGACAGCATCCTCGCTGTCGAAATGGACTTCATGGAATCCCTTAAGGCTGCTGCCGTTGCCGCTGGCTATGGCCCAGGCATGGAAATCAGCTCTCTCATCGTCAACCGCACCTTCAAGAAGGCTGGCGAGATGCTGAAGGACGAGAAGGGTAACAACATCGGTCGCGAGGCAGAAGGCTGGGACGGTTACATCTACCGCAGCGCTTCCGCTGGTGAAGACATCTACGCTGCAGAGTTCTGCAACGAGAACAAGATCTTCGACATCAGTCAGACACTCACCGACCTGAAGAACGGCTTCTACAAGGTAACTCTCAACGCTGGCTATCGTGCTAATGGCGACGATAAGATGCTGAGCTACAACTACGCTGCTATGGCATACGCCAACGACGCTTCTACCTACGTTCCTGTCATCCGCGAATATCCCGCAGAAGATAAGGAGACTGCTTGGACAGGCACTTATGCCGACAAGCAAATCTACAGCGCTGACTCTACTGAGACTTACGGTTATGGCATCTGGGGCTGCGAAGGCGCTGCCAACGCATTTGCTCAGGGTCGCTTCGCAATCACTCTGGTTGCTCAGGTAACTGACGGCACTCTGACCATCGGTGTCAAGAACGAAGGCACTATGGGCAACGAGTGGACTGCAGTTGGTAACTTCGGTCTTGTTTACCTCGGTGAGGAAGAGGCTACTGCTGCCGCTGCTCTTCAGGAGGTTGCTGAATGCAATGCTGAACGCATTAATGTTCTGACAGAGCTCTATGTGGCCGACGTCGAGGACGAAGAGAACTATCCTGCTGCTCCTGGCTTCGGCGCAGCTCAGAAGGAAGCTCTTGCTGCTCTCAGTGGCGTTGCTACATTCGAGGCTGAAAAGGCTATCGGTGAAATCATGGAGTCTATCTACGCTACGAAGAAGGCTTATGTTGATCTCCTGCAGGCTACAACTAAGGTTTACAACAAGTGGTATGAGTATGCAGGTGTTACTGATGCAGAAGACGCAATCTTCGATATCAGATACGAAAACCTGGCAGAAGGCAAATATGATGACGCTGAGGCTGCCAAGGCTGCCAAGGCTGAGCTCTACGCTGCATTCCCCTCTTACCTTGAACTTACAGCAAGCTCAAAGGTTGCTGCTGATCAGGAAGGTTTCACATTCGAATTCGTGACCGAAGGTGGCAGAGCTTATATTGATATGAAGAATATCTATGAGGCTCTGGCTGAAGACGAGACAATTCTTGCCTTTGACTATACTGCTGAACAGGACCTCGAGAATGGCAGAATCCTGTACAACACTCCCAGCCTGATGACTGATCCTGCTGAACAGCTTAGCACTATTCCTGCAACGGCTGAATGGACTACCGTTTATGTCAATGTTGCTAATGGCGTAAGTGCTCTCCAGCTTGGTTCAGCTACCGACCACGGTATCCGCTGGTATTTCAACTACAATGCTGGTGCTGAACAAATCCTGAAGCTTGGTGCTCGCAACTTCCGCTTCATCACTGAAGCTCAGATGAATGCTGAAGGCGGTAAGCCTCTCAATGGCACTAAGGGTGACCTGAACGGCGACAGCAAGGTTGACATTGCCGATGCAGTAACTGTTCTGAACATCATGGCTGCTGGCGAGTACAACAAGGCTGCCGACATCAACAATGACGGCAAGGTTGACATCGCCGACTTCGTATCAGTTCTTAACATCATGGCTGCTCAATAAGCAATCAGATAAACTCTCTTAATTCTCTTGGTCAGGCCTCGTGCCTGACCAAGAGAATATCTTTAATTAACATCTATTCAATTTACAACAATGAGGAAGTCTATCCTTTCACTTGCCACCCTGCTGTTCTTAATCTATTCCTGCTCAGAGGAGATTGACACGTCTGCGCGTTATGTCTTCACGGAGTATACTGTTGCCAGTTACCTTGAAGCACATCCGGAATACTCTCAGTACCTCGAACTGACGAAGTTGGTGCCTGTGAGTGGAAAGAGTAAGTCTTCCGTCTATCAACTTCTGACGGCACGTGGCAACTACACGTGCTTCGCCCTTACCAACAAGGCGATTGACAACTACTTGCAAGACCTGGTAGCCCAGGGCTTGATCAGCGAACCCTCGTGGGACGCTTTTACTGACGAGAGAAAACTTGACTCTGTACGGAAGGTCGTCGTGCTGAACACGGTTATCGACGGTCACGATACAGAGACTGAACGATATACCACAGACCTTATCACGTCTTTTGGCGGGGGAAATGAGAACGCTCAGTTTCCTTTGCCCACCATCTACGACCATAAGCTGACCTACAGCAAAGGTAAGAATGACACCATCCTTTTGGACAAGGATTGTCCCATCGACCCCAAGAATCGCGACATCCCTCTTATCAATGGCGTGTTGCACCAGTTGCACAAGGTCATTGCGCCCTTGGACGAGTCCTGTGCACGTTACATACAGAATATCCTGAACGAGAAGCGCGAAGGCTATCTGATGTTCTCGAAGGCGTTGCAGGTCTGCGGGCTGCTTGACACGTTGAGCGTAGTCCGCGACGAAGTGTACGAGTCTTTGTACCAGGCAGGTGTCATCAAGGACATGGAAGACTACGAGAAGAAGGGTGGCGGCGACATGTCAGCTATCAGTGGTGACCCCAATGCCTATGCCCCCGAACACCGTAAGTATGGCTTCACGTTCTTCTGCGAGACCGATGAGTTCTGGAGATCTCAAGGCATCGACCCCACAGCTTCGGATGCTGTGGAGAAGTTGCAGAAGTGGATTGTCGCTAACAACATGTATCTCAGCGAAGGTGGCTACGTGGACGATACCAACTATACGTCGCCCAAGAACATGCTTTACCAGTGGTTGGCCTATCACATCCTGCCCATGAAGATTCCTGCTAACAAGCTTGTCTATCATTGCAATGAGCTGGGATATAATGGCTATAATCCTGGGTCAAACAAGAGCTACTCTATCCCTGTCATGGAGTGGTATCCTGTTTATGGCGGCGACCGTCTGATAAAGATTTACGAGAGTGCAGAGAGCAATGGCATCTATCTCAATTCGTTCCCAGAAAGGAACAACGGCATCCTCCAGGACGGACATGAGGGCTATTGTGATCCTGCAAAGCGAGGTGTCCATATCCTCACGACCGACGACATGGCGGAGGTTACCAACATTGCCAATGCCTGCATTTATCCTATCGACAAGCCTTTGGCTTATACCGATGTCACGCGAGACGACCTGAGCAAGGAGCGCATCCGCTTCGACCTCTTTGCCCTCTTCCCCGAAGCCATTACGAATGGCATCCGCCGTGCCGACAGTCCGCAGGGCAGGTGGCAGCATGTCTTTGTCTCCCTGTATAATAAGTATGATTACTTCAACAACATGAAGATCATGAACGAGGAGACCCACTTCATTCATTACAATGGATATAAGACTCCTTGGGCCAACTATAGCGGTGACGAGGACAAGGCTTGGGGACATTTCGATATCCGCTTCAAGTTACCTCCCGTGCCAAAGCGCAATACCTACGAGTTCCGCTACAAGCTTCTTGCCACGGCTGCCCGTGGTGTCGTGCAGGTCTATTTCGGCAGCGACCCTGAGAAGCTTCCTGTTGCCGGCATTCCCATTGACATGACGAAGGAGGTGCAGGAGTTCTTTGGCGAAGGAGCTACCTGGGGAGACTTGAACGACACTAACAAGGAGGAAGATGAGATTATCGACATCGACCATAAGCTCCGTAACCACGGACTGATGAAGGCTGCCAAGCACGAATGCGAGCTGAGCACCACGACCTCCCGTGCCAAGTCCAATTGCAGCCGTCACATCATTGTGCGTCAGACGTTGGACCCCTCCGAGACTTATTATGTCCGCTTCAAGTCGGTACTCGACCTCGAGAGGCCGGAGCTCTACCTCGACTACTTCGAGTACTGTCCGAAGGAAATCTACGACAGCCCCGAAAAGCCAGAAGACATCTGGTAAGGAGCTATGAGCCTTATGAGCCCCATGAGCCTTATGAGAAAAACCTTACTTCTTCCCTTCTTGCTGACGGCATTGCTGTCGTCGGCTCAGCAAAAGCCTTTGCGCGAACTGCAGCAAGCCTTTGTCGATTTGCGTTTTGGCATGTTCATCCACTACAACATGCCCACCTATTCCATCGAGGACTGGCCAGACCCCGATATGCCTGTCTCTGCCTTTGCTCCGACGCAGCTCGACTGCCATCAGTGGGCTCGCGCGGCTAAGGCTGCCGGCATGAGCTACGGTTGCCTCACGACGAAGCACCATAGCGGCTTCTGCATTTGGGATACGAAGTCGACCGACTACAACTCCATGCAGTCGCCAGCCCATGTAGATGTCGTCCGTCAGTATGTCGATGCCTTTCGTCAGGAAGGACTGGGCGTGATGCTCTACTTCAGCATCCTCGACACGCATCACCGCATACGCCCCGGGCAAATCAAACCAAAGAAGCATACCGACTTCATCAAGTCGCAGCTCCGTGAGCTTCTCACCAATTATGGCGACATCACGGCCCTCATCATCGACGGTTGGGATGCTCCCTGGTCGCGTATCTCCTACGACGAAATCTCTTTTCCTGAGATATACAACTATATCAAGAGCCTGCAGCCCAACTGCCTCGTCATGGACCTCAATGCCGCCAAGTACCCCCGCGAGGCACTCTTCTACACCGACATCAAATCGTATGAGCAGGGCGCCGGCCAGAAGATCAGCACCAGCGAGAACCGCCTGCCGGCTCTGGCCTGCTTGAGCATACAGCGCACCTGGTTCTGGAAGGCATCCATGCCTACCGACCAGCTCAAGGACGTGCGCTGGCTTGTCGAGGAGAACATCCGTCCCTACAACAATGCCTACTGCAACTTCATCCTCAATGTCGCTCCGAACCGTGCAGGCCTGATGGACGACAATGCCGTGGAGGCACTTCGACAGATAGGACAGATGTGGCGCAACGAAGGTCCCACGCAGCCCATCCCTGCGTGCGAACCACCCATTACGCAGCGAAACATTGCCAAGGGCTGCCCCACCGAGTATAGCTGGAGCTATGACTACGGCATCGGCGATTTCGCCAACGACGATGATTTCGGTTCAGCTTGGACTTCCCATCCCACTGTCGCTGAACCCTGGTGGGAGGTGGACCTGAAGGGGAAGAAGACCATCTCGCTGGTCACCATCTTGGAGGAGACGAAAGGCAGTATGCAGGCTTACCGGCTGGAGTACAAGCAGGCAGGTCGTTGGCATACGCTCTTCGAAGGCCCGGCTCCCGAGTGCCGCCTCAAGCAGCATCGATTTGCTCCCGTCAAGGCCGAGAAGGTGCGCATCACCATCACCCGACATCAAGGCAAGCTCGCTCTTTCTGAAGTCGGCGTTTATTAAGTCAAGAGACCGTCAATCGCGATATCATATATTAAATAACGTGAGTTCTTCGGCAAGCCTCAGGCGCAGGCGGAGCGACGAAAAGCCAAAGGATAATCAAACACAAAGACACAAAGACACGAAGATCTACGCCGCTGAACTGAAGACACAAAGATTCCCCGGCCATAACCTTTGTGTCTTTACACCATGGGAAGTTTCTTAGTGTCTTTGTGACTTTGTGTTTGTTTAACACATGATAGGCTGTAAGTTTCCATTTTCGTCGCTCCGCCTGCGCCTGAGGCTTGCCGAAGAACTCACGTTAAATAAATGATAATCCCATCCCTTGCTACCCTCTCTGGGAGAGGGTCAGATAAGTACCCGTACTTATGGGGATAAGTCCACGTAGTTATTCGGATAAGTACACGTACTTATGGCGACAAGTACACGTACTTCTTTCTATAGGTTATTTTTGCGGATTATCATATTAATAATGCCGCGACGATGTCCTATCTGTTGCATATAACAGCAGATAGGGCATTTTTTTTAGGCGGAAGCATTGAAATCCCAAAGGAATTTTGTACCTTCGTGCCGTAAATTGTAAAAACACATAAAAAAGAGTAATGGAAAAGATACAAGAACTCACTGAGAAAATCCTTCGCGAAGGCGTGGAAAAGGGACAGGCTGAGGCCGACCGCATCATCCAGGAAGCAAAGCAGCAGGCAGAGAAGATTCTGCAGGAAGCTCGTCAGCAGGCACAGGACATAGCGGCTCAGGCACAGAAGAAGGCCGCCGAGACCGATGCCAACACGCGTAACGAACTGAAGATGTACACCGGTCAGGCACTCAGTGCCCTCAAGAGCGAGGTGACAAACGTCCTGACAGACGGCGTGGTCAAGGAAGCCGTTGCCGGGCTTGCCGCAAATCCCGACTTCCTGGGGCAGTTTGCCGTAGCCCTCGCTGAGAAGTGGTCTGCCAATGAGCCAGTCGTCATTTCCAGTAGCGAAGCAGACAGCCTCAAGGCATACTTCGCAGCCAAGGCAAAGGCTCTTCTCGATAAGGGTGTGACTATCAATAAGGTAAATGGAAAGGATACCCTTCTGACCATCGCTCCAGCCGACGGCAGCTACAAGGTGAACTTCGGCAAGGAAGAGTTCGAAACCTACTTCAAGAACTTCCTGCGTCCACAACTCATTGAAATGCTCTTCTGAGGAGATGGCCAATTACTATTGCATGATAGCCGGCTTGCCGGACATTGACCTGCAGGACACAAAGCCGGGAGTGGGCATCGAGGACATGCGGGAGCAGTGCGAGGAGGTTCTCTCGGAGCAAGACAAGAAGTTGCTGTTCTACTTCTTCCTCCACTTCGATTGTGTCAACCTCGTCAAGCTGCTCAAAGACCCCGAGGCCGAGATTACGCAGATGGGCAACTTCTCGCTCGAACAACTGCGTGACCTCATTACCAGTGCCAGAGAAATCAACTTCAACGTGCATCGCTATCCGGCCTTCATGAGCATCTTCGCCCGCGAGTACGCCTTCAACAAGGACAAGGCAGGCTACTTCCCCGAGGACGAGATGGCCTTCCAGTTCCTCGACTACGCTATCCGCACCTGCCCCAACCGCATGATGCGACGCTGGTACAAGCTCAACCTCGACATCACCAACATTCTCACAGCCATGCTCGCACGCAGCCAAGGCTGGAGCGTCGGCGACTTCATCAAGGGAGAAGGCGAGGTGCAGGAAATGATACGAGAGAACAAGACCAAAGACTTCAATCTCGGGCTGGAGTTCGACTACATCCCGCAGCTTATGAAGATAGTCGATGAGGAGGACCCCGTCCGCAAGGAGAAGATGATTGACGCCTTCAAGTGGGTCTGGCTCGACGATAGAACCTTCTTCGAACCCTTCAGCATGGAAGCCGTCTTTGCCTACCTCTGCAAACTACAGATGCTTGAGCGCTGGGCAAAGCTCGACGTCGAACAAGGCAAGGAAACCTTCCGGAAGATAATCGACGACCTGAGAGGCGAGGCAAAAGTCCCCGAAGAATTCTCAATATAATTCACAATTCATAATTCACAATTCTCAATATAATTCACAATTCATAATTCACAATTCATAATTATGAGGGATGCTGAGACTAATGCAGTACTGATGAAGAGCTTTGCTTTTGCCGTCCGCTGTGTGAATCTCAGGAAATACCTCATTAAGGAAAAAGGTGAATATGATATGTCGAAACAATTGCTACGGTGCGGCACAAGCATCGGAGCCAATATAAAGGAAGCATTGCGAGGGCAGACGCGACCGGATTTCGGAACAAAGATGAATATCTCGCTGAAGGAGGCAAGTGAAAGTGAATACTGGATAGAATTGCTGCAAGCGACTGAATACTTAACCCCAGAGCAGGGAGACAATCTGCTCAAAGACTGTCGAGAGTTAATTAAGCTGCTGACGAGCATCGTCAAGACGACATTCGCCAAAGTTGAATGAGGCTGGGTGCGTAGCTTAATTATGAATTATGAATTAAAAATTATGAATTAATATAAACATGACAAAAGGAATTGTAAGTGGCGTTGTCGCCAACATGGTCACGCTCCGAGTGGACGGTCCCGTGCTCCAGGGCGAGATATGCTACATCACAACTGGCGGCGACCGACTGATGGCAGAGGTCATCAAGATCCTCGGTCAAGATGTATATGTGCAGGTCTTCGAAAGCACACGCGGCCTGAAGGTCGGTGCCGAAGCTGAGTTCACAGGACACATGCTCGAGATTCAGCTCGGCCCTGGTATGCTCAGCCACAACTACGACGGACTTCAGAACGACCTCGACAAGATGGAAGGCGTCTTCCTGAAGCGCGGTGAATACACAGAAGCCCTTGACGGCGAACGCCTTTGGGAATTTGAACCCCTTGCAAAGGTGGGCGATAAGGTGCAGGCCAGCGACTGGCTTGGCAAGGTCGAGGAGAACCACCAGCCCCTGAAGATAATGGTCCCCTTCCAGATGAAAGGCACAGCGACGGTCAAGAGCATCGTGGCAAAAGGTCAGTACAAGATTCACGACACCATTGCCGTCCTGACCGACGAGCAAGGCAACGACATCCAGGTCGATATGGTGCAGCACTGGCCCGTGAAGTTCGCCATGACCAACTACAAGGAGAAGCCCCGTCCATTCAAACTCTTGGAGACTGGCGTCCGCACCATCGACACGTTCAACCCCATCGTGGAAGGCGGTACAGGCTTCATCCCTGGTCCCTTCGGTACGGGTAAGACCGTGCTCCAGCACGCCATTTCGAAGCAGGCCGAGGCCGACATCGTCATCATCGCTGCCTGCGGTGAACGTGCCAACGAGGTCGTGGAAATCTTCACCGAGTTCCCCGAACTGGTTGACCCGCATACAGGTCGCAAGCTGATGGAGCGCACCATCATCATCGCCAACACCTCCAACATGCCTGTTGCAGCTCGCGAGGCTTCCGTCTATACAGCCATGACGATGGCAGAGTATTACCGTTCGATGGGACTCCGCGTCCTCTTGATGGCCGACTCCACATCCCGTTGGGCACAGGCTCTCCGCGAGATGTCCAACCGTATGGAAGAGTTGCCTGGTCCCGATGCCTTCCCAATGGACCTCGGCGCCCTCATAAGCAACTTCTACGGACGTGCCGGTTATGTCTATCTCAACAACGGCGAGGTAGGTTCCGTCACCTTCTTGGGAACTGTGTCACCCGCAGGCGGTAACTTGAAGGAACCCGTGACGGAGAACACCAAGAAGGTTGCCCGTTGCTTCTATGCACTCGAGCAGGACCGTGCCGACAAGAAGCGTTACCCTGCCGTCAATCCCATCGACTCCTACTCGAAGTACCTCGAGTATCCCGAGTTCGCAGAATATATCAAGGAGCACATCAACGAGGAGTGGATACCGAAGATTATGAAGCTCAAGACGCGTATGCAGCGCGGTAAGGAGATTGCCGAGCAGATTAACATCCTCGGCGACGATGGCGTACCCGTTGATTACCACATCGTCTTCTGGAAGTCCGAAGTGATTGACTACGTCATCCTCCAGCAGGATGCCTTCGACGAAGTGGACGCCGTGACGCCCCTTGCACGTCAGGAAGAGATTCTGAACCTTGTTACAAGAATCTGCGACAAGGACGACTACAAGTTCGACACCTTCCTCGACGTCATCGACTACTTCAAGAAGATGATCAACCTCTGCAAGCAGATGAACTACTCCCTCTACAAGAGCGAGCAGTACTATGACTACATCAAGCAAATCGAAGCAATGTTATAATAGGTTATAAGGTTATGAGGTTATAAGGTTATGAGGTTTTACTACTTCAGAACCTGAAAGTGAAGCGACCTCAAAACCTGAAACCTTAAAACCTTTCAAGTTATGAGTACAGCATTTCAGAAAGTATATACAAAGATAAGCCAGATAACGAAGGCTACCTGTTCGCTCAAGGCGAAGGGTGTAGGTTATAATGAGCTGGCAACCATCAACGGCAAGCTTGCCCAGGTGGTAAAGATAATAGGCGACGACGTGACGCTGCAGGTCTTCGAAGGCACAGGCGGCATTCCCACCAATGCAGAGGTCGTGTTCCTCGGCAAGAGTCCTTCCCTCAAGGTCAGCGACCAGCTGGCAGGACGCTTCTTCAACGCTTATGGTCAGCCCATCGACGGCGGGCCAGAAGTTGAAGGCAAGGAGGTGGAGATTGGCGGCCCCTCTGTGAACCCTGTTCGCCGTAAGCAGCCCAGCGAACTCATCGCCACGGGTATTGCCGGCATCGACCTCAACAATACGCTCGTATCGGGCCAGAAGATTCCTTTCTTCGCCGACCCCGACCAGCCGTTCAACGAAGTAATGGCCCTCGTTGCCATGCGTGCCAAGGCTGACAAGATTATCCTGGGTGGCATGGGTATGACTAACGACGACTACTACTTCTTCCGCAACACCTTCGCTGGTGCCGGTGCGCTCGACCGCATCATTAGTTTCATCAACACCACCGAAGACCCTGCCGTCGAGCGACTCCTCATTCCCGACATGGCGTTGACGGCTGCCGAGTACTTTGCTGTCGAGAAGCATGAGACGGTACTCGTCCTGCTGACCGACATGACCAGCTATGCCGACTCACTCTCCATCGTGAGCAACCGTATGGACCAAATCCCATCGAAGGACTCCATGCCTGGCTCGCTCTATTCCGACTTGGCGAAGATCTACGAGAAGGCCGTTCAGTTCCCCGAGAGCGCAGGCGGCGGCTCCATTACCATCATCGCCGTGACAACCCTGTCCGGCGGCGATATTACGCACGCCGTGCCCGATAACACGGGTTACATCACGGAGGGTCAGCTCTATCTGCGTCGCGATAGTGATGTGGGCAAAGTCATCGTCGATCCGTTCCGCTCGCTCAGCCGTCTGAAGCAACTCGTCGCTGGTAAGAAGACACGTAAAGACCACAGCCAAGTGATGAACGCAGCCATCCGACTCTATGCCGACGCAGCCAATGCCAAGACAAAGCTGGAGAACGGCTTCGACCTCACCGACTACGACAACCGTTGTCTCGACTTCGCGAAGGACTATTCGAGCAAACTCCTTGCCATCGACGTCAATCTCAATACCGAGGAGATGCTCGACGTGACGTGGAGCCTCTTCCGCAAGTACTTCAAGCTCGAAGAGGTGAACATCAAGAAAGAGTTCACCGACATCTACTGGAAGTAAGAAGATTCCTAATAAGCAAGCGTGCCGTGTTCAACAACACGGCACGCTTTGTTTATCAACACGGCACGCCTAATTCGCAGATTAGACACGCCTACTTTCTTAATGACCCATATGATGTTTGCCAACGACACACATGAGGGTTATATAAACAGCTCCCGCATCTCGCGACGCAGGAGCAGGGTGGCGCACCAATTTATGAAGTAAAACATTACTATGTCCTTTAGTTACTTGTCCTGACTTCGGCTCTATGCCTTGAAGTAGGTCTTCTTGTTGCGGCTAACTTATTCTCTCCTCAGCCTTTTCATGGCGAGTCGGAGTGTGTCGCCGACGTACATGCTATGTGCAGAGACCTTGGCTGCTACGAAGTTTAGGCGTTTGCAGCACATCTCAATCTCGTCGTCATCGATAGGCGCATCCTTGCAAAGCTGCAGTACCAAGTTAGAAGCCACCACCAACTCCTCCTTTGTCATAGACTTCAGATTGCTTCCGGTAGCATCTTCTATCTGTTGGGTGAGCAGTCCGAAGATGCGCAGCCAGTCGTCACTCTCCAGGTGTCCGATGCCATTATTCATCCACTCTTTCAGGCTCGTGCCATCGAAGGGAATGTTGGTTGAGTCAGTCATTCCTGAAACGATTCTCTGCACATTTTGCAGTTTCTGTCTCCATGCCTCGTACCTTTTCCATGCCTCTTCATTGTAGGGCAAAGCCCCCATATTAATGTCTCCATCTCGCTTCTGCACTTTCTCGCCATAGGTGCGGACAAGTATGCCTTGGCGTATGTCCTTGTCGTCCGTGTCCCACCATTCGACGGCATAGACGGTGCGGAAGTCCTTGTTTCCAGAGTCTTGATAGCCTGCTATGGCATAGCTCGAACGTGGCCGTGCGCCGATGATGATGGCATCTTTGTTGGTCTTGATGTTCCACTTCTGCCGAGTGCTGTACTCTATCGGGTTGAAGTCTGTGTAAATAGACAACAGGCGGTTGTTGCTTTCGAGCGATGTGAAGACTTCCTGTAGCTTGTCAAGGAGCTTGAAGTTGGCACGTCCGATGCGGAAGTTGTGGATTTCCGTTTCCTCCAGCACCTTATCGAATGCCTTTTCGTCGCGTTCAATGTATTTGTTCACGGAGTGCTCGATGCCCTTCGCATTCGCAATTTGCTCGAATGCTTGCTGAATTCGTGCTTCCTGACTGATGTATTCTTCCTGCGCCTTGAGACTTGAAGTGAGGACGAGCAAGAAGAGCGTCACGAGTTTTGCTGTAGTTTTCATTTTCTATTTAGTTTAGGGGTTTATATTTCGATGGCAGTTTGTTCGCTGACTTCTATCACTTCAAAGTCGCCGTTCTCGTTGGTGACAAGCAAGGCATTCTCAGCTTGTGGCAAGGCATTGAACGTTGCTTCTATGATTCTGTTATTCACTTGTTGCTCCTCGTGGCGTATGGTGGCTTCGCATTCGCTAAGCATCTGCACGGCGAGCCGAACGTTTTCTTCCGACTCGAAGATGCCTTGCCCGAGCGTATCGGGAAGTTCTGCCTCGGCAAGTTGCTTCTTAGGTGCAGCTGTTTTGGCAACCTTAACGGGTATAATAGGCTTAGTAGGATTGGCGTGTTCAACAGGTTCGTCAGGGATAATAGGCTGCGGCTCCGTCACTACTTCTGCTATAACAGGAGGCTGTTGATCAGGCTTCGGCTTTTCTATATTAAGCATGATGAGCAAGAGCACGCTGGCTGCGACAGCAATGCAGCCTCCCCCTATCCCCCTCCAAAGGAGGGGAGAACGTCGAAGCGGCTGGGAGGAAGGTTCCCTTCTCCTCGGAGAGGGGTTAGGGGTGAGGCTTCCCATCACCCTTTGCTCCATGTCGTCGGGCATCTTCATGCCTGCTGCTCGGTCGTTCTGTCGCTGCAGGGCTTGGCGGAAAAGGTTCTTCGCTTCGCTCAGGCGCAGGCGGTTGTCGTTATTCATGGTTCTTGTGTGTTAAGATGATTCTGAGTCTTTGTCGTATGCGGTGAAGTTGGCTGGTGAGGCGCGACACCTCGCGAGCTGTGGCTTCGCCCGCCTGGTTGATGATGTAGGCAATCTGGAGCATCTGGTCCTCGGGTGAGAGCTGCTGTATGGCTTCGTCCAGTTGCTGTGCTGTCGTGTCTTCAGGCAGCTCGTCGGGAACGTCATCACTTATGTTAAGCGGCAACACGACTTGCCGTTTTCGCTTCCGCAGATGGTAGAGCGCTTCGTGATAGGCAATGCGTTGGAGCCAAGTCGGCAGCGATGCCTTCTGCGGGTCGTAGTCCTTCAAGTGTTGATAGGCAGCGACGAAAGTGTTCTGCACCACGTCCTCCGTGTCCTCCTGCACCCCCACAATGCGTCCGACGAACACCATGAGCGATGGGCCGTAACGCTTTACCAGCTGTGCGAACTCACTTGTCTCGCCGCTTCGTATGCGCTCTATGTTGATGTTGTCGTCGTTTGTCATTATACCCTATATAGACGTAAATGGACGAAATGTCACGCCAGAAGATAATTAAAAAGTTGAAAAGTTAAAAAGTTGAAAAGGAAAAGCTCTGCAAAGGTACGACTATTTAGGCGAAGTTCGTCTTCTTTCACGCGTTTCCGTCACTTTCATGGTTAAATCTGCTCTGTATTCCAAATATAATTCGTAACTTTGTGTCAACCTTTACTAAATCCCCACCTGAGTGGAGAGGCCTTAATCAAACCATAAAAAACATTATAAATACAATCAGATGTCACAATTAGAACCACTTATTGCCGACCTTGCGCTGATTCTCATCTTCGCAGGCGTAATGACTTTGATTTTCAAAGCCCTTAAACAACCTATCGTGCTCGGTTACATCGTAGCCGGATTCCTTGCCTCGCCAAACATGCCTTACATGCCCAGCGTGACGGATGGTCACAGCGTCCATGTCTGGAGCGAGATTGGTGTTATCTTCCTCCTCTTCTCGCTTGGGCTGGAGTTCTCGTTTAAGAAGATACTGAAGATGGGTGCTGCCCCGATTATTGCAGCTCTTGCCATCATCTTTTGCATGATGTACGTCGGTGCCTGCACGGGCGAACTGTTCGGCTGGGGCAAGATGGACTGCATCTATCTTGGCGGTATGCTTGCTATGTCATCGACCACTATCATCTTCAAGGCGTTTGATGACATGGGACTTCGAAATGAGCGCTTCAGCGGCCTTGTGCTGAGTGTGCTCATCATCGAAGATATTCTTGCCATCGTGCTGATGGTGATGCTTTCCACCCTGGCTGTCAGCAAGGAGTTTGAAGGTTCTCAGATGGTCAACTCTATCCTGACGCTTGGCCTTTACCTTGTGCTTTGGTTCACGGTGGGACTCTATTTCATCCCTATGGCTCTGCGCAAGCTGAAGCCTCTGATGAACGATGAGACCCTTCTCATCGTTGCCCTCGCGCTCTGCTTCGGCATGGTGGTGGCAGCTTCTGCAGCAGGTTTCTCTGCTGCCTTTGGTGCCTTCGTCATGGGCAGCATCCTTGCCGAGACGGTGGAAGCCCAGCAGATAGAACACCTTGTGGCTCCCGTCAAGAACCTCTTCGGTGCCATCTTCTTCGTGTCGGTCGGCATGATGGTCGATGTGAACCTCATCGTTGAATACATTGTACCTATTGTCAGCATCATCATTGCCGTCATGCTGGGTCAGACTATACTGAGCACTTGCGGCTTCCTGCTGGCAGGCCAGTCGCTGAAGACCTCCATGCAATGTTCCTTCTCGCTGACGCAGATTGGTGAGTTCGCCTTTATCCTCGCCACGCTGGGCACGTCGTTGCATGTCACCAGCGACTTCCTGTATCCCATCGTCGTGGCCGTTTCGGTGTTCACCACCTTCACCACACCTTATATGATTCGCTTTGCCGAACCAGCGTATAATGTAGTGGCACGTATGCTGCCAGCCAAGTTGATAGCCAGGCTGGAGCGTCACGAGAATGAGGGTGAAGAAAAGGCTACGGACGAGTTGCGAGTGATGTACAAGGGCTGTGTCAAGCATTACTTTGTCATTATGCTCATCAATAGTGTGCTCTGCATCGCTATTATGTCCCTCATGCTTTATTTTGGCCAGCCGATGATAGCCAATATGGTTCCAGAGTCATGGGTTCATCCCGTTACGGCTCTGGTCGGACTGGTCTTATGCTCTCCTTTCCTGTGGATGCTGTTGCGCGGCGGTGCTGATGGTCCAGAAGTGGAGAAGTTATGGCGGAGTGGTTCTCGCTGGCGTATGAGGATGACGGCATACGGAGTGCTGCGCCTCCTTGTCACGGTCTTCTTTGTCAGTTGCTTCATAGATTATGCTGTGCCCTGGACCAGTCCGATTGGCATGTTCGGACTCGTGGCTATCCTCTTCGGTATCTATTACTCAACTACCCTGAGGAAGCAAAGCGACAGGCTGGTGCATAACTTCAAAGAGAATCTCTCTGCACGCGAAAGGATGCAGAAAAGTGAAAACGGTGGTTAGAGGTTAGTAGTTAGGGGTTAGAGGTTAGAGGTTAGTGGTTAGAGGGTACCTTGGGATGCTGGCTTCGGGGCCAAAAGTATTCTCTAACCCCTAACCCCTAACCTCTAACCACCAACCTCTAACCCCAAGAAATTCCTCGCGAAGCTTGGGGCGTAGCCATAATTATGAATTATGAATTACGAATTATGAATTGAAATATAATCAAAGCCATGAAACAAACTGTTATTCTCGGCAACATCATCACAATGGATGAAAAGCGGCCTTTTGCCAAGGCTATCATAGTGAAGAATGGTCTATTTGCCTATATTGGCAGCCCGGAGGAAGCCAAAAGGCTCGCTGGCGCCGATGCTGAGGTGCTGGACTACGGTGAGAACTATATCTACCCGGGCTTCCTGGAGTCACACTGCCACGGACATCTGGCTGGCTACCGTGCCATTGGTCAGGCAGACCTGATGCAGGCAGGCTTCACCAACTACCCAAAGTACCGCGAGATTATCAAGGAGTTCATCGCGAAGAACCCTAAGCGCGAGCTCTATATGGCTTCCGGTTGGGTAGAGAATGATGAATATGTCAACAAGTCGTACCTCGACGAGATTTGTTCCGACAAGCCGCTCATCATGCAGACGGGTGGCGGACACTCCATGCTGCTCAACACCAAGGCGATGGAGTGGGCAGGCATCGACGCTGCATACGCTAAGAAGTGGGGCTACGACCTGGTGCATGTCGATAAGGACGGAGAACCCGACGGCTACGTCTGCGAAGGTCCTGTGTTCGAGATTGCCCAAAAGCTTCCTACTTCCCTTGAGGAAATCAAAGAGTATTTGCTTGCCTGGCAGGACATCGCCTTCAGGGGTGGCTTTACCGCCGTGTCCGATGCAGGTACTGAGATAGTACACCGCCTTGCTCCCAAGGCATACTACGAGTTGGAGCAGGAAGGCAAGCTGAAGCTGCGCACTTACGCCTATATGTATGTCACCGACAACATCCCCGACCCGAAGGCAGAGATAGCCCGCATCGCAGCAGAGCGTGCAGAGATGAGCGGCGAGTATTTCCATATCATCGGTGCCAAAGCATTCCTCGACGGCGTGACAGAGGCACATACGGGTTGGCAGAACCAGGACTATCTCGACCAGCCTGGCTATCACGGAGCAGAGCGTTTCAACGACCACGACAAGATGGTGCAACTGATAGTCGAGGCCAACAAGGAAGGAATGGCGGTACACGTCCATTCGGAAGGCGGCGGCGCTACGCACTTCATGCTGGGATGTATCGAGGATGCCGAGAAGATTACCGGCAACAAGGACCAGCGCAACGTGCTGGCACACCTGCACTTCGTGACCGACGAAGATGTCCGTCGCATGGCAGAGACGGGTTCCGTTCCCGCTGTCCCGCCACTTTGGACGACGAAGGCTCCTGGCTTATATGAGCAGGAAGTGGCATATATGGGTAAGGAACTGGCTGACCAGGCATATCCCATCAAGTCGTTCTATGATGCAGGAGCAAACGTGGTGTTCCACTCCGACTTTCCTGTTTCGCCGATGATGGACATCAAACTCAGCATCTATACGGCAGAGAAGCGCGACTATCCGAAGGAAGTGACCGGCGGCGTAACTTCCCCGCGCAACATGAAGGAAGCCATCACCCGCGAGCAGTCGCTGCGTGCCATGACCATCAACGTGGCGCGCCAGTGGCATCAGGAGCATCGTCTTGGCTCCATCGAGTTTGGGAAGATAGCCAATATGACCGTGTTCGATTGCGATTTCCTGCACGACGACATCGAGAAGGTAGGACGGGCCAAAATCATCGCCACCATCGTTGACGGCGAGGAGGTTTATAAAGCATGATGATGCTTCTATAGCTACTATAGTTTCTTATTGTTGTCCGGGGAAAATCAAGATCACCTCTACTTATGCGCCTATAATTCGGCTTTCTTGACAAAAGCAGCTCATGGGGGCTTACTACAACATGAAAAGTCCCGAAGGGACGACAGAGATATAAGCAATTTGATATTAAACAGGTTATGTATTCTGTCGCCCCTTTAGGGCTTATTATTGTTCTTCGCGCTTGTTCCGGGGGTTAACACCCCCGTCTGTGGTCTATCGCGCCTTCGGCGCTTTTCCCCAGACAGCAATAATAGTTTCTATAGTTTAGCGGAGGACCTTCTTGTCCTTGCTGATGAGGATGCCCTTCGGCATTGACCATTGACCATTGACCATTGACCATTTCCTGCCGCTGAGGTCATACCATTGACCATTTGACCATTGACCATTTACCATTTGGCCTTCCTCGTTCTTCACTTCCTTGATGGCGTCGTCGTTGTCTCTTTTGAGCGTTAGCGTTCCGGCTGGGATGTCGGCATGGGCTTGATAAACGCCTTCGTCGAGCTGGAGTGTCCAGGAACGAGTGGCGGAAGTGGTGGAGGCGAGCGACGAAGGGATGTCTGGGACAAGCGACTCGCCGTTGGTTGACGGGGCGAAATAGGCGTTGTCCTTCGTCGTAGCAGTCTCCGGCTCGATGACAATCATTGTCCAAAACTGCAGGGAGGGCAAGGTGAGGGTAATCGTGCCGGAGGCAGACGCGTACTTGTAGTCCGTCAGCTCCTGCATGGCGCCGCCGCAATAGTCGGGCGAAGCGACCCAGATGCGACGCACCTTGCCCATGCCCGACAAGCCGGTCAGCTTGATGGAGAGTGCTTCGAAGCGTTTCGGCCAAGGTCGTGTGGCCTGATTGTCGTGCCAGCAGAGGAGGTAGTCGGACCCCTCTAAATCTCCCCTTAAAGTGGAGACTTCCTTGGCTGAAATCTCCCTCCCTTTAAGGGAGGGGCGGGGTAGGTCTTTCTCCCCCTTTAAGGGGGAGTTAGAGGGGGTCTGTTCTTGTGTGAAATTAAGCAGGTGGACAACTTGCCTGCCGTTCACTTCCCTGGCGAGTAGCGTCACTTGGTTCGCTACCGGCTCCCACGTGTTGATGGTGACGTTGGAGCATGTTGCCTTGACGTTTGTCTTCTCCTTCCATGGGTCGCGCAGCAGGTTCTCATAGGCCGTGAGGAAGTCGTAGTAGCGCGTCATCCAGTCTTCCAGTTGGCTGTGCCACTTCATGCCTGCGTAGGGGAAGTACTCGCGGCAGAGCATGTGGTCGCCCCCAAGTTCGAGGTGCGACCCGCCGAGGGCGAACATGACGGCATCTGCCATCACGATGCCGGGCGTGTTGAAGTTCTTGCCGTCCGTGGCGTAGTTCATGTAGGCGGCAAGGACGGAGCGCAGGGCAGGGTTGAGGCTGAGGTTCTCATCGATGACGTTCTTGATGTTCGCAAAGCGTCCTTCGCCGCTCGCAAGACTGCTGCCGGCCTGATTGCCCCAGACTTCCGAGTAGAGGAAGTCCACCTTTCCAGTTCCAGCAATCTGCGATGCGCCCCATTGCGAGACGGCATTCATCACGAGCCGCTTGTCGGGGTGACGGTTCTTCATGTGATTGATGAAGGTGGCGAATCCGTCGCGGAGGTTGACAGGGTTGCCGTCGTAGTCATAGACGTTGCCTCGCGAGCCGAGTTGGTCTATCTGATAGCCGTCGAAGTCGAGCATCGAATAGACCTCGTCGTTACGCTCTGCCAGGTATGACAGCCAGCCCTCGTTAGCAGGATTGAGCAGCAGGATGTCGCTCTTCCAACTGTCTGGCAGGTCATGTCGGTCGATTGACCATTGACCATTGACCATTGACCGTTGACCATTGACCGTTGGGGGTTGGCTATCGGAGCCATTATTAATGGCCGTGTCTTCGGGCGTAGCCATATGGTCAATGGTCAATGATGAATGGTCAATGGGTTTATAGATAAACCACTCGGGCTGCACGCCGCGCTCCTGCCACCCATCGAGGGCGCCGAAGCAGAGGTTGTAGAAGATGCTCTTCATGCCGCGGTCGTGCCCGGCACGGATGTAGTTCTTGATGGCGGAGGTGTAGATGGTGCGGTTTGCGACGTCCTTGTACGAGGTCCAGAGCCCGCCGTCGCGTGTGCCGCCCAGCGGCCAGTCGTGACGGTAGTGCCAGTCCTGGAACTGCACACCATTGATGTGGCAGCGGTTGAGCCACTTCATCTCGGCCTTTGTCTTGCTGAGCGTCTTGTCACTACCGAAGGTAGCCACGAAGCCGTAGCGTGGGAAGTGCGTCCAGTCGCTGCTGACGTCGATGGCGATGGTCGCAAGGATCTCGTTGTTTCCCTCCGTCGGACGATACACTTCGGCCATGTATCCTCGGAAGTCCTCCGTGGGTGCTGTCCAAGTCCAGGTGCGCGAAGAGAGTAAGGTATCCGCAATGATGTCGCCCATGTAACGGTAGCGCACCCTCGTACCCGACGGCACGGTGGACGAGAAGGTCAGCGTAATCGTATCGCCCGGGCTGTAGCTGCACTTGTCGGTCTCAATCTGATAGCGCAACTTGGGCAACTTGACGGAAGCTCCCGAAGCCAGCACAGGAGCGATGGGACGTGCTTCGACCGTCTTCTTGTAAGGCTTCGCGTGGAGCGCCATTGTGCCGGACGAGAGCGAGAGCGTGCCGCTGTAGGTGCCTGCATCGGGTGCATCTTCGTGTAGGGCAAAGTCGTTGCCCTCGGAGAGAGCCGTGCTGACGGCTGTCCCGATGGGGTAGAGGCAGGGGGGATAGCTTCGCTCCGGCGGCAAGTTCCCCTCGCTGTCGGCTATCTCTATCTGCTTCGTGTTTGTATCAACCTGCACCCGGCAGCGTCCGATGTTGTCGATGCGGAACTTGTAGTCGCCGCTTGTGTGAAGGCTGATGGCCTGCCTGCCCATGCTAAGCGAAGCGTAGGCAACGGACGGTCCCCAGTGGTCGCCCCAGTCCGAGGCACTCGTCATGAACTTCAGCTCCCCGCCGTGGAAGAGGAACCCCTCCCATGTGTAGATGCCCGCAGCCTGTTCCTTCATGGGCTGACGCGTCCAGCCCGTCGTGATGGCCGAGCCCACGATGTAGAGCGCGGCCTGCGTCTGCAACGTCCAAAACAGGCAGAAGAGGATGAGATGAATGGTTCTGTACATATTATAATAATTTAGTATTCGGATGATGTAATTTTAGGGGGAGTTAAAGAAGTTAAAGGAGTTAGCTCACTTCGTTCGCTTGGGGAAGTTAAAGGACAATAGCTTTTGCAGCCAAATCCATGAAGGAATGCGAACCACATCCAAAAGGTATTGTCCTTTATCTCCTTTAACTTCATTAACTTCTTTAACTCCCGAATTTTGAAAAGTATGTAGATTCACCTGCAAAGATAGCGTTTTTTTGAATACGAAAGCTGTTCCGATGCCAATTTTTTGCAAGTGTGTGGGCTCATTAGGTACATCCCATTGCCAAACATGGCAGGTTCCGTAGTTTGATTGTTCATGTACTTGCAATTGCATATACATGAACATGCAATTGCAAGTACATGAACAATCAAACTACTATCCGTGTAGGGATGAGCGTCGTCATGTAGAGAAATGCGTGCATCAACGTGAAAAACTTAGTCGGACTGGCTGTTTATTCGGATATTTTCACTAACTTTGCAGAGCATTAACCGATATTGATATGGCAAATTACATCAAGCAAAGCCTCGAAGAAGGCGAAACTATCATCTTCAAGGGCCGGCTCCACTGGTCGTACATCTTCAAGTATCTGTTCTTCAGCCTGCTGTTTGCTGTGGGCGGAATCTTCGTCATCTGGCTGGCTTACTACCGTTATCCTGAGCACCAGACCGAGCTCTTCTACGCAGGCATCGCTTTGCTTGTGCTGGCTTTCTTTATATGGATCGTGGGCCGCATCATTCGTACGCGCAGCGAGTTTGCTGTCACAGACACCCGCTTCGTGCAGAAGGATGGCATCTTCAACATCAAGATGACCGAGATACCACTGGCTCGCATCGAGACCGTGAACTTCTATCAGTCCCTCTGGCAAAGGCTCCTCGGCACCGGTTGCGTCGAGATGGTGGGCAGCGGCGGCACGTCGCATCAGGTGCATTGCATCGAGCAACCGATGAAGGTGCGCAAGATTATCTGCGCTTCCATCAAGAAGCCCCAGCCTACGAATAGTGCTAGTAATGCTAGTAATACTAGTTCTACTAGTTCAACTAGCACTCCCAATAACCCTTCTTTGAGTGAACAGCAATGAAAAATGAACTGAACGACCGCATCGCCTTCGTCGATTGGATACGCGTCATCGCGTGCTTTCTGGTGATGCTTGTCCATGCCAGCGAGAACTTCTATGGTGCCGACGACAGCGGGTTGGCAGGCAATGTGTCCATGCTCGCCAACGAGAGCAACCGCTTCTGGGTAGCCTTCTACGACGGTGCACTTGGCCGCGTCTCCGTACCTCTCTTTATGACCATCAGCGCTTTCCTGCTTGTGCCGATGAAGACGGGCATGAGCATGACCGACTTCTACCGTCGGCGCTTCCTCCGCATCCTGCCGCCGATGATTGTCTTCATGCTCCTCTACTGCTTCCTGCCGCTGGCTTGGGGTGGTATGACGTGGGAGACGTCGATGAACGACCTGTGCCGACTGCCCTGGAACTTCCCGTCGATGGCCGGACACCTCTGGTTCATGTACCCCCTCATCAGCCTCTATCTCATCATCCCCGTCGTGTCGCCCTGGCTCGAGAAGGCCTCCGCAAAGGATGAACGTCTGTTCCTCTACATCTTCGTCTTCTCGACGACCATGCCCTGGCTGCACCGTTTCGTGAGCGACGAACTGTGGGGCGAGTGCTTCTGGAACGGCTTCCACATGCTTTGGTACTGCTCCGGCTACCTCGGCTACCTTGTCCTGGCGCACTACATCCGCTACCACCTCAAGTGGACGGACAGCAAGCGCACCAGCGTCGGCCTTGCCTGCTTCATTATCGGAGCAGCATTTACCGGCTGGAGCTTCTGGCTGAAAGGCGTCCCCGGCGTAGCCATCGAGACCCCGATGCTCGAGTGGAGTTGGGAGTTCTGCACGCTCAATGTGCTCGTCGCAACCTACGGACTCTTTCTCCTCTTCTCGACGATTCACCGGCCAGCGCCTAAAGTTGTCACCTCTTTGGCTAAGCTCAGCTTCGGCATGTACCTGATGCATCTGTTCTTCCTCGCTCCCATCGCCGTCTATTTCGTGAACGGCAGTCAGGCACAACCCCTGATTCCCGTCTGGGCAGCCATCCCCGTGATAGCCATCCTGAGCTTCATCTGCTGCGCCATCACCACGAAGATTGTCTCCCTGCTGCCCGGAAGCAAGTGGATAGTAGGATAGGAAGACACCCTCTGACTCCCCCTTAATGGGGAGAAAACAAGGCAATGGACAAGAAACTTCTCCTTGACCGCTCTGGTGAATTACCTGCTTGGTCGATTGCCGATGAGGTGAGCCAGACGCTTCGGGAGCAGCAGGCTGTGGTCATTACTGCGCCTCCGGGAGCCGGCAAATCGACCCTCTTGCCCCTGACGCTCATGATTGATGCGCCCGTCGAGGGCAAGATTCTGATGCTCGAACCGCGTCGGCTGGCTGCACGACAGATAGCGGAGCGCATGGCGGAACTGCTCGGCGAACCCGTCGGAAAGACGGTCGGCTACCGCATCCGCTTTGACACGTGCGTCGGCAAAGACACTAGGATAGAAGTCCTCACGGAAGGCATCCTGACACGAATGCTACAGAGCGATCCGACGCTCGACGGCGTGGGCATCGTCATCTTTGACGAATTCCACGAGCGTAGCCTGCATTCCGACCTCGCCCTTGCTCTCTCCCGACAGGCACAGCAACTCCTTCGCCCCGACCTCCGCCTTGTCATCATGTCCGCCACCATCGACACGTCGGTCATCTGCCAAGCGTTGCAGGCTCCGCTCATCGAGAGCCAAGGGCGGATGTTTCCCGTCGAGGTTCGTTATGCAAAAGAAGATTCCGACCGACGCGACATGCCGCAAGTGGCAGCACATGCTGTCCGTCAAGCCTTGAAGGAACAGGAAGGCGACATCCTCGTCTTCCTTCCCGGACAGGCAGACATCACGAAGTGTGCCGAGATGCTGCAAGGGAGTGCGGCAAACATCCTGCCTCTCTATGGCAACCTCTCGCCTGCGGAACAGCGAAGAGCCATCTTGCCATCGAGGGACGGCGAGCGGAAAGTCGTGATTGCCACGCCCATTGCCGAGACGTCGCTGACCATCGAAGGTGTCCGCACCGTCATCGATAGCGGACTGTGCCGCACCCTTGTCTTCGACGGACGCACGGGCTTGAGCCACCTCGAGACGGTGACCATCAGCATGGACATGGCGAAGCAACGTGCTGGACGCGCCGGACGCTTGGCACCCGGCACTTGTTATCGGCTGTGGACGAAGGCTGCGGAGCATCGCATGGCAGAGCAGCGCAAGCCGGAGATTGAGTATGCTGACCTGGCGCCGCTGCTTCTCGACGTCGCTGCCTTTGGTGAACCTGATGCAGATGCCCTGCCTTGGCTCACGAAGCCGCCGGTGAAGGGTCTTGCCGAAGCGCGTCAGCTCCTCCTCTCCCTCGGGGCAATCGACGAGAAAGGCATCACGCCGTTGGGCAAAAGAATGGCAGAACTGCCTTGCCATCCCCGCATAGCCCGCATGATACTCCGTGCGGCCTCCCTCGGCAAGACAAGCCTCGCCTGCGACATCGCAGCTTTGCTCGAAGAGAAAGACCCGCTCGCTGGGATGGAGACGACTGCCGACATGACAGAACGTCTCTCTATGCTTCGTAAAGCCCGACGGCACAAGAGCTTCGGGCTATGGCAGCGTGTAGCAATAGTGGCTGAAGCATACAGAAACATGATGAAGTCGAAGGTGGATGACACAGATGTCTCATCCGAAGCTGTCGGTTGCCTCTTGGCCTACGCCTACCCTGAACGCATTGCCATGCAAATGGACCGTGCTGGGCGCTACAGGCTTGCCAGTGGCGACGAGGTACGCCTCGACCGCAGCGACCCTCTGTCGTCTTATCCCTGGCTCGTCTTTGCGAAAACCCAGTCTGTTGGCGTTGCAAACAAAGAAGCCTCCCCTTTGAGAGGAGGCTTGGTAGGGTCTTCCGTCGAGCCTTCCGACCTGGAAGAACTGGCTTCGCAACGCGACCTTGTGGCTTGGGACACGGGACAAGACTGCCTGCTTATGCAGCGGGAGTGGCGCATCGGACGGCTCTTGCTTCGCTCCAAACCCATCCACGATGCACCGCGCGACCAGCAGGAACAGGTCATCTGCGATGCCGTGACGAAGAACGGACTCAGTCTGCTGTCGTGGAGCGACGAGGTCAGCGCCTTGCAGCGACGTGTGGCACTGGTGGCTGCATGGCATCCCGAGCTGAACCTTCCCGACCTCTCTACTTCGCATCTTCTGGTTACGGCTCACGACTGGCTACCTTATTATATATATGATGGCGAGCGATTGCGTACGACGGGAGCTGCCTTACGGAAGATTGACCTGTGTGCTGCTCTGTGGTCACTCATCCCTTACGACCTGCAACAGCACATTGACCGCCTTGCCCCGTCGCATATCGTCGTTCCGACGGGCAGCCACATCCGCTTAGATTACCGTGTTGGGGCTGAGGCTCCTGTGCTGAGCGTCCGCCTGCAGGAATGCTTTGGCATGAAGGAGACGCCGCGCGTGAACGACGGGAAGGTACCTGTGCTCATGGAACTGCTCTCGCCAGGCTATAAGCCGGTCCAGCTTACCAGCGACCTCAGCAGCTTTTGGCAAAGCACATACTTCGAGGTGCGGAGCGAACTGCGCCGTCGCTACCCTAAGCATTATTGGCCGGACAATCCTTTAGAGGCAGAGCCGACAGCAAAAGTTAAAAAGTTAAAAAGGTGAAAGGGTGAAAAGGATATTTCGTTATGACGTTATTTCGTTATGACGGGATAACGAACAAATGGCGGCTTTTTCACCTTTTCCCTTTTTTACCTTTTCCCCTTTTACCAGATGTCTTCCGGCTTTTCGGGGTTGTCGTAGATTTCCTTTGCGCAGTACTCGATGAAGTCCATGTAGAATTCCTTGCGGTCGGATGCAAGCACGGACTTGAGCTTGATGTAGTACGTCTCGTTGGGGTCGAGCGTCTGGCGCACGAAGATGTGGCGGATGTTCTCGCGGTCGTTAGACCCACGCTCTGTGCCGTTGTTGGAGTCGATGGACTGCGGCCCTTTCATGTAGCCATTGTTGCGCATACGCTTGTCGATCTCGGCAGAGTAGTCGTCATCGTCGGGATTGTCGTCTTCCCAACCCACTCTCTTTGCGTCAAGGTCGTTTCGGCAGTCCATGGTCAGGTCCATGGGGATGCCTGCTGCAGCAAGCTTCTCTGGGTTGGAGCCGAAGTAGATCTGTGCTACACCACGGTTGCCGTTAGCCAGCACCTTGTAGCGCACCTCGTATGTGCCGCGACGCGGAACAGGTGGCAGCTTAAACATAATCTCGAAGCGTCCCACGGCTTTCATTTCGTCGCGCTGCAGGTTGCACCAGTCGTCGTTCCATGCATTGTAATAGACGAAGTTCATGTCGGCGTTCTGCTGCATATTCTCGAAGTAGTTGTACTCCCGGATGGTGTTGGGGATATAGACATGCTTGTAGCGTTCGTCGCTTGCCTTCTTGAGGCGTATGTCGTTGTTCATGGCTTCAGGGAAGAGACTCATGCCGTCAAAGCGAATGCGCTCCTTCTGCAGGTTGTTGCGCACCTCGTCGTTGTAGGAGATGGGTGCATCGATGGGATAGACGCAGCAGTTGCCCATGTCGGTCAGGATTGCCATGGGCGACTCCGTTTCAACGAGGCTTCCCACTTTGTCGGGGGCGCAGCCAATCTCTTCTCCTGTTCCGTGGCGTTCATTGTCGATGATGGGGAAGCGGTTGATGTAAACGCCATTGCTTGCCGCTGACTCGATGAGCTTGAAGAGGCGGCGCTTGCCCATGGAGACATAGTATTCATAGACGGGAATGGTGTACGTGTACGGCTTGCTGAGGTTGTAGCGGAACTCGTTGATGTGGAAGACGAGCCTGCTCTTGGAGATACGCATGGGGAGCAGGTGGTAGGTAATCCACTGGTTGAGCAGGTGATTCTCGCTTTTGTAGTTCTTGTCGGTGACGAACTTGTCGTCGTCGCTGTATTGATGCTTGTCGAGAATCCACTGGGTGACTTCCTCCAGGAGATTAGAGCTTCGTGGGTCGATGCCTTGGCTGCGCCAGAAGTCATCGGTCTCGGCAAAGATGGTAAAACCATAGAGACGGTGTTTGGGAGCATACGCGGTATTGCCCTCTGCAAAGCCTTTGCCTGTCATGTCGTCCATGTCCTTGATTCTGCCAGTCTGGTAGAGCTCTTCGTACTTCTCGTCGCGCACCTTGTTCAGTGTGTCGAGCAGTCCACATGCCTGTATGATGCGGAAGCAAGTCATAAAGCCTTCCTTCTTGTCATCGAGGTACTGCTGTATGTAGCTGGCGGCGGTGATGTCTTTTGGAGCAATGACTTTCTCCATCTGGTGGATGATGCCGTTGATGGAGAGGATGTCGCGTTCCTTGATGTTGACGGGGCAGTCTCCGTTGATGTAGATGCTGTCCGGTGCCTTCTCTGGCTTCTTGACGGAGAGCTTCTTGTCGAAGAGGTTGCCAAGGACGAATTCGTCGCTGGGGAAGTCCGATGTATAGTAGAAGGCGTTGGTCTCGTCTCCTCCGTCGATGATGCTGCTATAGACAATGACCTTGCGGATGGAGTCGAGCTTGTTCTTGTTGGTGAAGGCATCCCATGAAGGCTCCGAGATGAGTCCTTCCTTGACGAGGTCTTCGAGATAGGCTTGGATAGCGTCGTTGGTAGGGGCAAAGACGGTATAGACACCACGAGCGCTAAGTAGCTGGCTTACCTTTGAGCCGCTGATGTCGCTGATGTTCACCTGACGCAGGAGATCGACGTAGCTGGAGTAGGCTGGATGCTTCTCCAGATAGCTCATGACGGTTTCCTCGCTGAAGACATAGCGTGCAGAGGTGTCAATACTTTCCTTACAACCCCAAAGGGTGGCTGCCAAAAGGCATAGCTTGATTGTTTTCGAGAGCAGTCTCATGTCATTATTGGTCAAAATCTCTACAAAGATAGCAGTTTTTTCAATACATCGCAACATTTCGTCCCTTTTCTTTTGTATTTTCTTTGCATAATCGTAACTTTGCAAAGGAAACAGTCAACTTATTATATTAATAAAGGTGTAAAAACATGAAGAAAAACATTTTCCTTGGTCTTGCAGCAGTAGCTGCTGGATTGTGTCTGACTTCTTGCAACGGCAAGACAGCCAGCAACGCCGAGGTTGCAGACAGCCTCACACTTTCGGGACTCAATGCCGCTGACTTCGCCAGCGACTCTACAGCCCTCTACAGGATTACCAACAAGAACGGCATGGAAGTGTGCCTCACCAACTTTGGCGGACGCATCGTCAGCATCATGGTGCCCGACAAGGACGGCAACATGACAGACGTCTGCCTCGGACACGACAACATCGCCGACTATGAGGAGTATGGTGCACAAGGCTGCAACTTCGGTGCCCTCATCGGTCGCTATGGCAACCGCATTGCCAAAGGTCAGTTCACCCTCGACGGCGAGACGTACCAGCTTCCCATCAACAACGGCCCCAACAGCTTGCATGGCGGTGGCCCGATTGCCTTCCACAACCGCATCTGGACAGCAGAGGTTCTCGACGACCGCAGCATAGGATTCAGCACCAGCAGCGCTGATGGAGAGGACGGCTATCCCGGCAACATCAATGTTGTTGTGACATACGTTGTTACCGACGACAATTCCTTGCAGATTACCTATTTCGCCAAGACAGACAAGGCAACTGTCCTGAACCTTACCAACCACTGCTACTTCAACCTCAGTGGCGATGGTTCGAAGGACTGCCTCGACGAAGTGCTCTGGATTGATGCCGACAAGTTCACTGCTGTTGACGCAGACGTCGCTGTTACAGGCGAAGTGCTCGACGTAGAAGGCACGCCCTTCGACTTCCGCACACCCACAGCCATTGGCGACCGCATCGACGACGAAAGCAATCAGCAGATTGTGAATGGTCATGGCTACGACCACAACTGGATACTCAACAACCCCGGCGACCTCACAAAGGCTTTCGCTACACTCTACGACCCGAACACCGGCATCCAGATGGAGATGTTCACCGACCAGCCCGGCGTGCAGTTCTATGCAGGCAACTTCCTCGACGGCAGCTTCGTCGGCAAGAAGGGCGTACGCTATCCCCGTCGCAGCGCCTTCTGCTTCGAGACGCAGCACTATCCCGACAGCCCCAACCATCCTGAGTGGCCCAGCACAACCCTCCGCCCAGGCGAAGAGTACCTGACCACCACTATCTACAAGTTCAGCACGAAGTAAGACTGTTGAAGTAGAAATAAAGCAGCGAGCTTGGTCTTGTTACCGGGTTCGCTGCTTTTGCTTTATCCCGCAGCGATAGGAAAGAGTCCTCCTGCTACCATATATATATGGTGAGCCATTCTATTTGTAAACCTCTGAGGTGGATTTTTCCCTCTGAAAAACAACAATCCCCGCAAGCTGCTTGACTTACGGGGACTTCCGAGGGTGCCTAGTCGGACTCGAACCGACGACATTCAGAACCACAATCTGACGCTCTAACCAACTGAACTATAGGCACCGTGTTAGGAAAATAAGAAAATATGAAATGAAGAAATGTAGAAGTGCAGGATTGCGTCCTTTTCTTATTATCTTGATCTCTTATTCCCACATTTTCCTTTGGCGGTGCAAAGGTACGATAAAAAGTGAAAAGTGAAAAGTGAAAAGTGAAAAATTATTTCCTAATGCCTGCAATTTAACATTTGTTTACAGACAAAGGCTCTTGCCATCCCTTTAATTCTTTTGCCTTTCCCTTTTTTACCTTTCCCCCTTTTTACTTTTTCACCTTTTCATAACGTATAACGCGCCAGGCTTTGATGTTGGCGTCCTCTCGGGGATTGAGCAGGCGGAACTCGACTTTGTGCTTGCCGTCGCGGAGGTCGTAGTTCCAGTAGAGGCAGTCGGCTGTGCGGTTATGGAAGTCGGAGGTGAACGTCATCACGCGGTCCCGTTTGCCGTCAACAGTTACTTCGAGCTGTGCCTCGTAGGTCTTGTCGGGGCAGTCGATGTTGCCGTAAATGGTGATGCCGATGCCGTTGAACTCGATGACATTCTGTCCGTTGTCGGGATTGCCGAGGTGCTCAATGCCCTCTGCCAGCGGTTGAGGCGTCATGCCTACGAAGCCTTGTTCCAATCGGACGGCCTTTGGTTCCTGTACCTTGATGAGGACCTTGTCTTCGAGAACCTTGCCTCCGTTCCGCTCGATGTTCTTCAGCGCGAGGTCGAGGCTTTGCTGATAGACATCGCGGAGCGACATTGTGGTGTAGGAGAACTGGCGGTCCTCCACTTCGCGGAGGTTGGGCATCCACTTCTCGGGTATGTTGCTGTAGCCCATCATTGTGGCCAGGATGCCAGCCGCAGAAGCGGGGTTGCAGTCAGAGTCCTGTCCGCAGCGGGTTGATATTTCCATCGTCTTGCCAAAGTCGCCTTGACCGAAGAGCAGTCCCATGACGACGTAGGCAGAGTTCATGGTAGCGTCGATGTTGCCGGGGGCGAGGATGAGTTCGGGGCAGCCTACGTCTTCGCTGTAGCGCTCGTTGTAGAGAGTCCAAGTGCGCTTCCAGTCTGTCGGGTCTTCCTTGTACCATTGTATGACGTCGGCGATGCACCGGTGGAACTTGCTTTTCTGCGGGATGGTCTTGAGTCCTTGCTCGACAATGGTCAAGACATCGTTCTCGACGAATGCCAGGGCGTACATGGCTCCCATATAGACGCCGCCGTACCAGCCGTCGCCGTAGTTCATAAGGTGTCCCACCTTGTCCGAGATGCGCGATGCAGCATTGGGCATTCCGGGCGACATGAGGCCGGCGAAGTCGCTCTCTATCTGGTAGTCGATGCAGTCGGCATGGGGGTTGTTCTTCCAGTAGCCCGACTTGGGGGGCATCAAGCCGTGCTGGATGTTGTAGCGTGCCTGTTGGTTTGCGTGCCAGAGCGGGTAGGGGGCGTAGGCAAAAGCCTTGGCCATCGATTCAGCCGAAGCGTCCAGGCCTTCCTCGGTGAACACCTTGACGAATGTCAGGTCCATATAGACGTCGTCGAAGAGGCCTAGGAAGCGGTCGTAATGGAACTGCAGGTGATGTTCGGGATAGGCTATCTCCGTTTCGTCGGGTATCGTGACGCCGCGATAGCAAAACTCCGTCGGTCCGCCGTAAGCACAACCTATTGTCTGCCCTGCCCAGCCGCCCTTGATCTTGTCGAGCAGTTGGGTGCGGCTCATCGTCAGTTTTCCTTTGGAAGCAAGGGGCAGGGAACAGAGGGACAGGAGGGATATAATAAGGAAAAGATGTGTCTTCATATCCAAAAGGAGGGCTAAACATAAAACCACGAATTGCACGCGTTACACGAATTGGCTACTCCCTTGTCGTTGGCAAAGGGATGTTCGTGTAATACGTGCAATCCGTGGTTAAAGGCTATTGGTTGTGCGTTGTTACGCTCTATGTGGGTTGTGCTTACTTAATCTTTGACACAAACCACAGCAGGATGAGTGCACCGATGACGGCGCAGACCAGTGAGCCGATGAAGCCGTTGGCTTCGATGCCGATCAAGGCAAAGAGCCAGCTACCGATGACGCTGCCGATGATGCCAAGGAAGAGGTTGACGAGCAATCCCCTGCCCGAACCGCTCTGCAGTTTGCTTGCAATGAAGCCGGCCAATATGCCGGTGATAATGCCAATAAGAGTTGTTACCATATTATTACAGATTATTCTTTTCGATGTCCTTGAAGTACTTGTATGTGCCGTGCTTCAGCTCGTCGGTGGCAGCTTCGTCGCAGACGATGATGGCATGCGGGTGCATCTGCAGGGCGCTGATGGTCCATTCCTGGCTGACGGCGCACTCTACGGCGTGCTGCAAGGCACGGGCCTTGTTGTGGCCGTTGCAGACGATGAGCACCTCTTTGGCATCCATCACGGTGCCTACGCCGACGGTCAGGGCTGTCTTGGGCACCTTGTTGACGTCGTTATCGAAGAAGCGGCTGTTGGCGATGATGGTGTCTGTGGTGAGGCTCTTGACGCGAGTGCGGCTCTGGAGGGAGCTGAAAGGCTCGTTGAAGGCGATGTGCCCGTCGGGGCCGATGCCGCCCATGAAGAGGTCGATGCCGCCGGCAGCCTGAATGGCAGCCTCGTACTGAGCGCACTCAGCGGCGAGGTCCTTAGCGTTGCCGTTCAGGATGTGTACGTTCTCCTTCTTGATGTCGATGTGGGAGAAGAAGTTGGTCCACATGAAGCTGTGGTAGCTCTCGGGGTGCTCTTCGGGCAGACCCACGTATTCATCCATATTGAATGTGATGACGTTCTTGAATGAAACCTTGCCGGCCTTGTACATCTCAATGAGGTGCTTGTAGAGGCCCAGGGGAGAGGAGCCGGTGGGACAGCCCAGTTTGAAGGGCTTCTCGGGAGTTGGATTGGCGGCGTTGATTTTAGCAGCGACGTACTCAGCAGCCCAGCGGCTCAGGTTCTCATAGTCAGGTTCGATGATTACTCTCATAGCTTTAATGTGTTTTGAATGTTTGTAAAAATGTTTAACTGTTATCCCTTTACAATCTTTTTATAGTGCAAAATTACGTCTTTCTGCCGTTTCGTGCAAGTCTATGACGTAAAAAGTGCCGTTAAAGTGGCATTTTGTTTTTTCCGAGTCCCTTTTTGAGTCCTAAAATCATGTTGACAAAATGTAAGCAAGATAGCGTTTTTGCTGACACGCCCTTTTGAGGGAGACCTCCCAGAATCGCTTCAAATCCTCTCGGCGGCACTTTTTGACCCCCAGACCGAGAAACGCGCTCAAATCGCGGCGCGTACCGCAACCCGTTGAGGCTCAGTTGTATATTTCTTTCACTTCACTTTTGGTTTTTCATTATAAAACGCCACTTTGTAAACCCTGCTTAGCAAAAGAGGCCGTTTTTGCCTGTTTTTGCACACTTTTTTCCCAAGCGGATCAGTAAAAACTCCATGCTGAAAATCTCATAAGTACGTGTACTTATGGCCAACGGTACACGTACTTATGGCCAACGCTTCGTGCGTCATCAGCCGGAAAAGCGTGTTTTTGGTCTTTTTGAGCCGTTTTTTGAAGTGTGCAATTTCTTACAGAATGTCACATTCCTGTGCCGATTGCTTTCAAAATAGCAGACCGCTTATGTCGAAACTTAAATAAAAATAAAGTCCTTTTTATTTTGTATTGTGCATACTAATTCGTAACTTTGCATTCAGAATTACGTTTAACAACCAAAATAACAAAAAACATGAAATTTCTGACTGACGAGAAACTCGTTATCGTTGGTGCCGGTGGCATGATCGGTTCCAACATGGTGCAGAGCGTCCTGATGCTCGGCCTTACCCCCAACATTTGTCTGTATGATATCTATGAGCCCGGCGTACACGGCGTCTATGACGAGATGTGCCACTGCGCTTTCCCCGGCGCTAACCTCTCTTACACCGTCGATGCAAAGGAAGCTTTCACCGGTGCCAAGTACATCATCTCCAGCGGCGGTGCTCCCCGTAAGGAAGGCATGACCCGCGAGGACCTGCTGAAGGGCAACTGCCAGATTGCAGCCGACTTCGGCGAGAACATCAAGAAGTACTGCCCCGACGTGAAGCACGTGGTCGTTATCTTCAACCCTGCCGACGTGACAGCCCTCACAGCGCTCATCCACTCTGGCCTGAAGCCCAATCAGCTCACCTCTCTTGCAGCCCTCGACTCAACCCGTCTCCAGCAGCAGCTCGCTCAGGAGTTCGGCGTACAGCAGGACAAGGTGACGGACGCTTACACCTACGGCGGTCACGGCGAACAGATGGCAGTCTTCGCATCGAAGGCAAAGATCGACGGCAAGCCCCTCTGCGAACTTCCTCTCTCTGCAGAGCGCTGGGCTGAAATCAAGCACATGACCACTCAGGGCGGCAGCAACATCATTAAGCTGCGCGGCCGTTCTTCATTCCAGAGCCCCGCTTATCAGGCAGTCAAGATGATTGAGGGTGCCATGGGCGGCGAACCCTTCAAGTGGCCTGCCGGCTGCTACGTGAACTGCGACAAGTGCGGCTACAAGAACGTGATGATGGCTATGCCTTCTGTTATCGACAAGGACGGCGTACACTTCACCGCTCCCGAAGGTACGGCAGAGGAAATGGCAGCTCTCCAGGCTTCCTACGAGCACCTGCAGAAGATGCGCGACGAAATCATTGGCCTCGGCATCATTCCGCCCGTAGCAAACTGGAAGGACGACAATCCTAACCTCTAAGCCTCACGCGCGAACATTATTATATAATATAAGAAGGAGATAGAGGAAGTTAGAGGAAGATATGCCGCTTCCAGCGGCGAAGATAGAGGACAATACCTTTGGCAGAAGCCATAACTAACGTCATCTATCTCCTTTTATCTTCATCTATCTTCTTCTATCTTCTTTAATTTCCCTATCACCATGAAGCAGCAGACTTTGCTTTTCTTGTTTGCCGTGGCTTTGTCGCTGCACGTCTCGGCACAAAAGGTTATCTTTCCGCAGGAGCAGCAGGCAGGCGAAGCAACCTCGGCGGTTGTGGGCGATACTTACACGCTGAGCAACGACTTGCTTTCGGCTTCGTTTGTGTTGAACGACGGCAAGCTAACCTTCGGCGGTTGCAAGGCGATGGGCTTGAAGCCAAGCGACGACCTCTTCAGCATCCGCCTTGGGAGCGGCACAGAAGTGGCTTCATCGGCAATGACCCTGAAAGACGTTGAGGCAGAAGAGCTTTCAGCCGACGCCTCCGCCGCGAAGGGGGCGCTGAAGCTCCCCGGCAAGAGCATCAAGGCAACCTACACCAGCGGCGACCTCTCGCTGACGTGGCGGGCCGTGCTGCGCGACGGCTCCCACTACCTGCGCACCGAGCTGGAGCTGACAGCCGTGAGGGATGTGGCCATGAATGCCGTCATCCCCATGCACTACACCGTCGATAACAGCAGCAGCGAGCAGGCTCCTGTCGTCGTCGGCAACACGCGGGGAGCCGTCATAGCCAGCGACAAGATTTTCGCAGGCCTTGAGACTCCGATGGGCAAGAACAGCGTCGTGGGAGCCATGAATGCAGCTCCTTTTGTCTATGACCGATGGTCCGGCACGACCTTCAGCTGGCTGCCCGGTTCAGAGACGCCGCAGGGCATCCTCAACCTTGGCTTGGCTGCAAGCGCCGTCTGCGGCACGCAGGGCTATCTCGGCCTCTTGGAGAGCGGCAAGCAGACCGTCACCTTCCAGTACACCAGCGGCAGTCATCGCCTCGACATCGCTGGCGTTGACATCATCGACCTCGAGGGGAACGTCGTGGCTCACGACTACCATAAAGGCTATACGGGAGGGGCGAAGTCGAGAAACGTCTATACACTCACCATCCCTGCCGCAGGCTACTACCTCGTCCGCTACTTCCGCGACACGCAGACAGATGCCATCAGCGGCACGTGGAACAGCAATGGCAGCATCACGTGGAGTTGCGAAGTCATCGCTCCGGAACTGGTCTTCGACGGTCACACCGAAGCCAACGTCCTGCCAGAGAGCAGCGGCTCGTCCTCGTCCCTGCCCTCGTTGCTCGCTGTTGGCGGCACGCGTACCGACTCGTGGAACACCTCTTCGTGGAGTACTCCATCCCTTGTTCCTGCCCGCATCAATGAGCTTGGCTACACGTCCGACAGGATAAAGATGATGACGAAGCCCGTCAGCTTTGCCCGAAGCGGCGGCCTCTTCTCCGCGCAGTTCATGTATGCTTCCGGCTATCACGGTCTGACCATCGCCGGCGTAGAGTTGGCTGATGCCGATGGCAACGTGGCGGCTTCCGACTACCACAAGGGCTTCTCCGGCTCGGCCAAGACAGACAACGTCTATAGCTTCACCGTTCCGGCAGCAGGCTCCTACGACCTCCGCTATTATGTCGTGCTCAATCCCGACGGCAGCGACAATACATCGTCCGGCAACATCAACCTCAGCTACGTCAAGAACGAGTACCTGCACCTCGCCGCGCCTACAGAGACGGAAATCCTTGGCGAATGGAGCAGGCAGACCACGCTGGCTAAAGGCAAGACATGGAAGGTGGGCGCCGTGGTCGGCCTCATAGCTCCCGGTCAGGCACGCCGTTCCTTCCTCTGCTACAGCGAGCGCGAAAGGGCAGTGCCTTGGCGTGCTTTCCCGATGTACAACTCATGGTTCGAGCTGAACATCGACCGCAACAACGACCCGAACTACACCACGAACTTCAACGAGGCCCAGTGCCTTGAGGTCCTCGACCAATGGAAGCTGCACCTCTTCGACAAGTACGGCGTAGGCATCAGCACCTTCATGTGGGACGACGGCTGGGACGAGTACGGCACCTGGCAGTTCAATCCGAACTTCCCCAACGGCTTCCAGAAACTCAGCGACAAGGCGTGGAGCATGGACTCACAGATTGGTGCATGGCTCGGCCCGGTGGGCGGCTACGGACAGAGCGGCAACTACCGTCGCAGCTACTGGAGCGGCAAGGGCGGTATGCAGCTTTCCAATCCGGCCTACTACAACGTCTTCCTCGACCGCACGAGCTTCATGCTCAACAACTACCACTTCAACTACTTCAAGTTCGACGGCATCAGCGGCCAGTTCAGCGCAGTCGGACCGGATGCCGGCGCGACGGGCGAAGAGAATGCCGGTGAAGCCCGACGTGTTCTTCAACACGAGCGTCGGCACGTGGGCGTCGCCCTTCTGGTTCCAAGTGACCGATGCCGTCTGGCGGCAGGAGAACGACTGGGGCACAGTGGGCAACCAGGGCAACAGCCGCGAACAATGGATTACCTACCGCGACCGCCTCGTCTATCAGAACTTCGTGCAGAACTCGCCCCTCTGTCCCATTAACACCCTGATGACCCACGGCTTCATGCTCTCGAAGTACGGCGGGGGTGTTGCCAACATGAGCCGCAACTATGCCGACATCGTGCGCGAGCTGCGTTGTGCCTTTGCCTGTGGCAGCGGCATGGTGGAGGTCTATGCCGACTTCTCGCTGATGAACAGCATCAATGCCGGCAAGCTCTGGGGCGACCTCGCCGAGTGCATCCGCTGGCAGAAGGCGCAGGAGGACGTTCTGCCCGACGTGCATTGGGTGGGCGGCAATCCCTGGGACGGCAGCAAGGCCAACGTCTATGGCTGGGCAGCCTGGAACGGCGAACGCGCAACCCTCGCCCTCCGCAATCCCTCGGCTTCGGCACAGACCTTCACGACAACCCTCCGCGAAGCACTCGACATTCCTGCATACATCCACACAAGCATCACCCTAAGCGATGCTTTCAGCCAAAGCCCTCTCAGCGGACTAACCACGGACACGCCAATCGGCATCGACACGCCTTTGACCCTCCGCCTCGCCGCCTCGTCCGTATATATATATAATGGTATAGACGAGAATCCCACCAGCATCGGCACCATCCATCCCGCTTCCGACGAAGAAATGGAAAATGGTACAAGGCTAAGTGGTGAATGCTACGACCTTTCCGGCCGCAGACTCGCTAGACCGCGTGAGAACAGCATCAATATCGTTTCAGGCAAGAAAATGATAACGCAAGGCATGAAGCGATGAAGAAGTAGGCTAACCTAATTGCAAAACTACGTTGACCTAATTGCTCAACTACGTTCTCCTGTTTAACCAATGCAACGTTGAGCCTTTTCAAACCCTCCACGTTGCATTTTTCAAGGGAACGAGTGCCTTAAGCAAGAAGTTAATGCAATTTTTCGCTAAAAAGCTTTGCCAATTCGTAAAGTTTGTGTAATTTTGCGCCGCATTTTCACTATTTGATTCAATTAACTAATTAAAAACAACAAAAAAGAAACTATGATTGTAGTATCTGTAAAAGAAGGCGAGAACATCGAGAAGGCTCTGAAGAAGTTCAAGCGTAAGTTTGAGAAGACTGGTGTCGTGAAGGAACTCCGTGCACGTCAGCAGTTCGACAAGCCCTCTGTCCTGAAGCGTCTCGCTATGGAACATGCTGTCTATGTACAGAAGCTTCACCGCGTAGAAGATTAAAAGTCCTTAATTTTTTGACGCATCCCATTGGATTGTCAAAAAAAATAGCTACCTTCGCAGAAGAAACAGTAAGCGAAGTGCGTGAATTGGATTAAAGACTTCATAGATTACCTCCAATATGAGCGGAATTACTCCCGCAAGACAACAGAGGTATATCAAGCTGACTTGGAAGCGTTCAAGCAGTTCTATGAAGCAGTTGACAGTAGTCTCACCTGGGAAGAAATGCCAGCCGACGTCATCCGGCAGTGGGTGGTGGAGATGATGGACAAAGGCAATGCCGCCACAAGCGTTCGCCGACGTCTCAGCTCCCTACGCTCCTTCTACAAGTTCCTCTTGCGACGTGGCTTGGTCACACGGGACCCCGTGCACAATCTGCCAAGTCCAAAGGTCGAGAAGAAACTGCCTGCCTACATTCGCGAGGCAGAAATGGACAGACTCTTCGACGGCGACTTCTTCAGCGAAGACTATCAAGGCTTCCGCAACCGCATGATCCTGCTCACATTCTACTCCACAGGCATCCGACTCTCAGAGTTGGTAGGCCTGGCAGAGAGAGATGTTGACTTGGACCAAATGCAGCTCAAGGTCACAGGAAAGCGCAACAAGCAACGCATCATCCCGTATGGCGATGAATTCGGCGACAACCTGAGACACTATCTTGCGGAACGCAGTACCTTTGCACAGCAGAAGCAGTCTGCAGACAAAAGCCTCTTTCTTGACGAGAGAAGCGGACAGCAGATGACTCCACAAAAGGTACGCGACATCGTCAAGAAGTATCTCTCGATGGTCACCACTCAACGACGCAACAGCCCGCACGTGTTGCGGCATACGTTTGCAACGGCAATGCTCAACCATAATGCCGACCTGCAGTCCGTCAAGGAACTGCTCGGACACGAAAGTCTGTCAACTACTGAAATCTATACTCACACCACTTTCGAACAGTTGAAAGAAATGTATAACCAAGCCCATCCTCGGGCTAAAACAAAAGGAGGTAACTATGGAAATCAAAATTCAGGCAATCCACTTTGAAGCAACAGAGAAGTTGGAGCAGTTCATCGAGAAGAAACTCTCCAAGCTCGCTAAGTTCAACGATGAAATAGGAAGGGTAGAGGTGTCACTGAAGGTTGTAAAGCCTGAGACCGCTCTGAACAAGGAAGCCGCCCTGAGAGTCATACTGCCAGGCACCGAATTGTTCGCTCAGGAAACATGCAACACATTCGAAGAAGCAATCGATAAAACTGTGGAATCTTTGCTGCGGCAAGCCACTAAATATAAAGAAAAGCAAAAAAATCGTTAAAAAAACGACCAAACGCTTTGTCAGTTCAGAAATAATTTGTAATTTTGCAGCCGATTAGACGTGTTCGCATGTCAATACGGCTGTATTTCGCCTCTTTAGCTCAGTTGGCCAGAGCACGTGATTTGTAATCTCGGGGTCGTTGGTTCGAATCCGACAAGAGGCTCAGCAGGCAAGCGTGTCCGCTGATAAGGAAACACAAACAGGAATGGGTGGTTACCAGAGTGGCCAAATGGGGCAGACTGTAAATCTGCTGGCTTTCGCCTTCGGTGGTTCGAATCCATCACCACCCACATCTTACTGAAGGAA
>OMSJ01000124.1 GCA_900313705.1 uncultured Prevotellaceae bacterium | reverse complement strand
CGGCTCATTCTAATTAGAGACCCAGCTTCTTCTTGGCGTCAGCAGCAGCCTTGTCGATGGCAGCACCTGTCTTAGCCTTAGCGTCCTCAACGGCAGCGTTAGCCTTCTCGGCAGCAGCGTTCTTGGCGTTGTCAACAGCGTTGGCAGCAGCATCCTTGGCACCCTCAACGGCGTCTTTTGCACCTTCTACAGCACCCTCAACAGCGTTGGCGGCAGCATCCTTGGCACCCTCAACAGCGTTGCCAGCAACAGCAGCAGCGTCAATACCAAGAGCCTTCAGAGCGTCGGTAGCACCAGTGAGCTTCTCAATGGTCTCAGAAGGAATAGCACTAATACCGTCAACCAATGTTGCAACGGCAGCGTTTCCACCTACAAACTCCTTGATCTTGTCGGCATTCTCCTTCAGGAAGCCCTGAACCTTAGAAAGATACTCCTGAGCAATGGCAGGATTGTTGGCCAGGAACTCGGCCACCTTTGCCTTCACGGCCTCCAGGGCGGTCTGGAAAGCATTCAAGTCTTTGCTCTCAAGGTTCTCTGCGAGGGCATTGATGGTTGCCTCAGCCTCTGCTGCTGCATCAGCCACTGCTACGGTGTCTACTACTTCGGCTTCGGGAGCCTTTGCTTTGTTGCCACAGCTTACAAATGTCATTGCAAGAGCTGCAATAGCCAAAACGAAAAGTTTTTTCATAATAAATAATTTTAATGATTAGAATATAAATTTCTGCAAATATAGTTTTTTTACCAATAGAGTGTACTTTTTGTTTATTATTTTTAACATCAAACGCCTCTTTTCTGCCTCTTTCTTTCTGTTTCTCACTAGCTTACGTCGCTCTTTTCTGCCTCTTTCTTCTTGTTTCTCACAGGCTTACGACCCTGTTTTGCGTCGACGGACGCTATATATAAATAAGGTAATTCATTGTATGATAGGGGTGAGGAGGTCTGTCGTGAAGTGGTTCGGAGAAAATAAATTTGGCATATTGGCCGATTTTTCCTATCTTTGCGAACAGAAGAAAATTGTTTAATACTATAAAAACGTTCATTATGGCAAAAACACCTACTCCCCACATTGGGGCCCAAGCTGGCGAGATAGCCAAAACTGTGATTATGGCCGGCGACCCGTTGCGCGCCAAGTTCATGGCTGAGAGATTCCTCGAGAATCCCGTGTTGTTCAACCAGGTGCGTGGCATGCTGGGCTACACAGGCACCTATCAGGGCAAGCCGGTGAGTGTGATGGGACATGGCATGGGCATTCCCTCCATTGGTATTTATACCTACGAGCTCTTCAATTTCTACGACGTCGACACCATCATCCGCGTTGGATCGGCTGGTGCTTTGCAAGAGGACCTGCACGTGGGCGACCTGGTGCTGGCCATGGGTGCCTGCACCGACTCCAACTATGCTTCTCAGTTCGAACTGCCCGGCACCTATGCGCCGATTGCCGACTTCAGCTTGCTGCGCGGAGCAGCAGAGACGTGCGAGCGCCTTGGTTACCGCTACAAGGTGGGCAATGTGTTCTCGTCGGACATCTTCTACAAAGAGCACTCTCACAACGACAAGTGGATGTCGATGGGCGTGCTGGCCATCGAGATGGAAGCGCCCGCTCTCTATCTGAATGCCGCGAGGGCAGGGAAGAGGGCGCTGACCATTTGCACCATCTCCGACCATATCTTCACGGGCGAGGAGACTACTGCTGAGGAGCGCCAGACAACGTTCACGAAAATGATGGATGTGGCCTTCTCGTTGATTTAATGAAATGGCCTTCCTCGTTGATTCAAAGAAGTAGGCTTCTCCGTTAATTTGAGAAGAGCCCTTCCCCTGTTAATTTACCTATGTTGAACAGAAAGAAAAGATAAGAACAATGATCAATAGATTACTGAATTTCCTGAATGCATCGCCAGTGAATTTCCTGGCCGTTAGAAACCTTGTCGAGGAGTTGGAGAAAGCCGGCTACCGCCGTGTGGATCCGTGTGAGCCGCTGGGAAAGGTGGCTGCTGGCGATAAGTTCTTTGTGACGAAGAACGACTCGTCGGTCTATGCCTTCGAGATAGGTTCCAAACCCCTTGCCGACGCAGGCTTCCACATGATTTGCGCCCATTGCGACTCGCCCACCTTCCGCGTCAAGCCCAATGCCGAGATGCCTTGCGAGGGCGGTATCGTCAAGCTCAACACAGAGGTGTATGGAGGTCCTATCATGTCGACATGGTTCGACCGTCCGTTGACGCTTGCCGGAAGAGTCATCGTCAGGGGCAAGGACGAGTACACCCCGCAGACCCTGCTCATGCATGTGAAGCGGCCCCTGTTGCAAATCAGCAACCTGGCCATTCACTTCAACCGGCAGGTGAACGACGGCGTGAAGCTCAGCAAGCAGAAAGACGTGCTGCCCCTGCTGGGCATTGTCAGCGATGAGCTAGAGAAAGGCAACATGCTGATGAATGTGATTCTCGAGGAACTGAACAGGCAGCAGCCCGTGAAGCGTGAGGACATCCTCGACTTCGACCTCTATCTGGCCGACGCCACGCCGGCTTGCACCTTCGGTGTTCACAACGAGTTCATCTCCTCCGGCCGCCTCGACGACTTGTCGATGTGCTTTGCCGGACTGGAGGCCTTGCTGGGCAGTGGCAAGAGTGCAGTCACGAAAGTGCTGGCCATCTTCGACAACGAGGAGACTGGCTCGCAGACCAAGCAGGGTGCAGGCAGTCCCTTCCTCGCCTCCATCATCAACCGCATCGCCTTGGCACAGGGCGGCTCACCCGAGGCTTTCAGCCAGGCCGTAGAGCGAGCATTCATGGTTTCTGCCGATAATGCGCATGCCTTGCACCCCAACTACACCGAGAAGTTCGACCCCACCAACCATCCCGTGCTGGGCGGCGGTCCCGTCATCAAGTTCAATGCAGCCCAGAAGTATGCCAGCGATGCCGTCTCTGCCGCCATCTTCGCCGAGATTTGCCGCAAGGCAGGCGTGCCCTGTCAGCGGTTCGTCAACCATAGCGATGTGGCTGGCGGAAGCACTTTGGGCAATATCCTGGCGTCTTCCATCCCCTTGCGCGGAGTCGACATGGGCAACGGCATACTGGCCATGCACAGCTGCCGCGAGACCGGAAGCACTGCCGACCATCTGTATTGTGTCAAGGCCTTCACGCAATTCTTCAGTTAGAAAAATATTAACCCTCAAAAACAAAACAAGATGATGAAAATCGTAAGAGTTATGACTTCTATTGCCATCGTATCGGCTATGATGCAACTTACCGCCTGCAACGATGCAGGAACGTCTGAAAACCCCTTGCTCCAGCCCAGCGAACTGCCCTTCGGAGCACCCGACTTCAGCAAGATCAAGCCTACCGACTATCTGCCTGCCATCAAGGCGGCCATCGACGACCAGCGCAGCAACATCAAGGCGATTGTAGAGAGCCAGGAGGCGCCCACCTTCGAGAATACCATTGTTGCCTATGCCGAGAGCGGACGCCTGCTCGACCGCGTGGAGAGTGTCTTCAGCAGCCTTTGCAGCGCCGACAAGACGCCCGAGATTGCCAACACCGAGAAGAAGGTGACACCGCTGCTCACCGAACTGGCCAACGAGATCAGTTTCAACAAGCAGCTCTTCGAACGTATCAAGACGGTCTACGACAACGAGCACGAGAAACTCACGGGCGAGGACCAGAAACTGCTCGAGGAGGTCTATAAGAAGTTTGTGCGTGCCGGAGCCTTGTTGCCCGAAGACAAGATGGCACGGATGAAGGAAATCAACATGCGCATCTCCGAACTCCAGCAGCAATGGGGCGACCTGCTGCCCGATGCCACCAACAATGCTGCCGTGTGGGTGGACAATAAAGACGATCTGGCAGGATTGAGCGAGGCCGACATCGCACAATGCAAGGCCGACGCCGAGAGCCGCGGAGGCAAGGCACCTTATTGCATCGTCATCGTGAACACCACCCAGCAGGCGCTGCTCACCAATCTGCAGAACCGCGACCTGCGTAGGAAGGTCTTCGAGGCCTCTATCCACAGGGCCGACGGCACCAACGAGAAGTTCAACACCTTCCCCCTCGTCGTCGAGATTGCCAAGCTGAGAGCCGAGAAGGCTGCCATCATGGGATACAAGAACTATGCCGAGTATTCGCTCGAGAACACGATGGCCAAGACACCCGACAATGTCTATGCCTTCCTCAAGCAGCTCATCAAGGACTACACCCCCAAGGCCGATGCCGAGACCAAAGCCATTGAGGAGTATGCCCGGAAGACCGAGGGCCCCGACTTCAAGCTGGAGCCGTACGACCGCTTCTTCTATTCTGCCAAGATGAAGAAAGAGATGCTCGAGGTCTCCGACGATGATGTCAAGCCTTACTTCAACCTCGACAGCGTACAGCAGAACGGAGTGTTCTATGCCGCCAACAGAGCCTACGGCCTCACCTTCAAGCAGCGTACCGACATTCCCGTCTATCATCCCGACATGAAAGTCTTCGAGGTGATCGACAAGGACGGCAAGCCACTGGCACTCTTCTATAGCGACTACTTCCGCAGACCCACCAAGCGCGGCGGAGCCTGGATGAGCTCGTTTGCCAAGCAGAGCACCCTGCGCGAGCAGCTGCCCATCATCTACAACGTCACCAACTATGCCAAGGCCCCCGAGGGACAGCCCACGCTCATCACATGGGACGAGGTGTGCACATTGTTCCATGAGTTCGGACACGCCCTCCACGGCATCCTCTCCAACTGCAAATACAACACGCTGAGCGGTACGGCCGTTGCCCGCGACTTCGTGGAAATGCCGTCGCAGTTCAACGAGTCGTTCGCATCCATTCCCGAGGTGTTCGACCATTTTGCCAAGCACACCCAGACGGGCGAGCCCATGCCTGCCGAGCTGAAGGCAAAGATGCTCAAGTCCATCAACTTCCAGACGGCCTATGCCCTGGGCGAGAACCTGGCAGCCACCTGCCTCGACCTGGCCTGGCACATGCTCGCAACTGACCAGATTCCTACCGCCGACAAGGCTGCCGAGTTCGAGACAAAGGCTCTTGCCGACATCGGTCTGCTCAACGCTCAGATACCGCCACGCTACTCAACGTCTTACTTTAACCATGTATGGGGAGGAGGCTATGCAGCAGGCTATTACAGTTATCTGTGGACGGAAGTGCTGGCCGTGAATATCGCTAATTGCTTCGCCGCTCGCGGACCGCTGAAGCCTGAGGTGGGTCAGGACTTGCGCGACGATGCCTCAGCATTGCTCAAGGCCAGAGGGCTCTAGGCCAGGAGCTCCTTTGGGGAGTTTTTAGGAGTGAAGAGCTTTTAGGAGCTTTTTAGGAGCGGAGAGCTTTTAGGAGCTTTTAGGAGTGGAGTGCTTTTAGGAGCTTTTTTATAGGAGTGTAGGAGTGTAGGAGTGTAGACAATACTCCGCCTCTTGCACTCCTGCTTTTCGTTCCGTTAAGGATGCTTTTCTCCAGCTTAAAGCCCCCTCCGGCCGTTGCCAAAGGTAATCATACGCCTCAGTTCTCAACTCTCAACTTGTCTAGGGTCTACTGCAAAGTTACTCATTTTTCCGGTGATATGCAAGCGTTTTCGGCACTATTTTCGGGGGGCGGAAAAGTTTTCGTTTTTCTTGACATTTGCCCACAGATTACACAGATTTATACCGATTTTATAATCCTCAATTCACAAAGTCACACAGATGCCACGG
>OMSJ01000133.1 GCA_900313705.1 uncultured Prevotellaceae bacterium | reverse complement strand
CTGAATGTGGCTTCGGCCCCACAAAGGGGAGCGAGTTTCCACTCGCGACGGAGGAAGAGCCAACGCCCTATAGGGGAATGAGCAACGCCCTATAGGGGAATGAGTAACGCCCTATAGGGGAATGAGAGGGGCACCATTCTTCATTTACCTGTCCTCCGGCATACTCCGGCCGGTGAGTAGTGTGCCGTCGGAAGCAATGCCTTCTGCCGTGACGGAGAGGTGTGTCTGCTTGCCGTTGCCGTAGAAACGGACCTCGGCCTTCCCGCTGCCGTCGAGCATGAGGTCAGGGTTCCAGTAGAGCGTGCGCCGGTAGTCCTTCGTGCTGGGCAATGGTCTGTTGGAGTAGTTAGGCTGATAGAACTCCCCTGGAGCAGAGAAGCCGGGCAGGATGTAGCGGCGGTCGCGCGACGTCTCGCGATGCGAGCCCACATTGTCGATGAGACGAAGGTCAACTTCCACATTCGGGATGTCCTCACCGTCGTAGAGCGAGTTACCTTCGCGGCGCGGGCTGTAGTCGGTATAGACATATACCTTCCCCAGGTTCTTCAGTTTGTTGTACTTATCCTTCTCGTCAGACGATATATTGAAGGTCTCGACGGGCATCTGGTTGGGAGCAGCACCTCCAATGGCTGTACGGTTCTGTGAGTTGGCCGACATATTGGACTGGCTCTTGCCTTCGAGACGTAGCACCAGGTCATAGTCGCGCGAGAGGTTCATGTCGCCAATATAGGTACGCGAGATGTCGCGTGCGAAGCGATTCTGTCCGTAGAAGACACCTGGGCAGAAGCCGGCATCGCAGGCATCGTTGAAGGCTTGGTAGGCATCGACGACATAGGCTGGCTTCGTGGGGTCGAACTTGCCGAGTCGGGCACGCTTGATGCCAACTGTCACCTCGTCGAGCAGTCGCGAGCCGTCCATCACCCAGTCGGGAGCAATGGCCGAGCCTTTCGGGGCCTCGGCAAGATGGCACTGGTACCAGTCGTAGGGCTTGACGAAGCGGGGGAAGAAGGAGCGCAGGCGGACGTAGAACTCGGGATAGTTGATGCGGTCATTCTTGTCCGTAGCCGGTATGGTCCATACGTAAGGCTTGTCTTTCTTCCACTTGGTGCTGTCGCTGGCAGCGAGGTTGAAGATACAGCCTTCGTAGAAACGCGGCAACGGAATGGAGAAGGTATAGTGTTCGGTCATCATGTCGCCATCGACCTTCTGTCCTGCTCCAGGCTTGTAGAACTGTGCATGGACGAGGACCTCGCGCGTCATGGTGCCTTCGCTTTGCATACGTCGGGCAAGCTGGTCGTTCTGCGTAGGAATGTCGCGTCCCGTCGTCTCGTTGAGGGTACGGGATTCTGTCACGCTGCCCCCGTCGTCGGCCTGCTTTATTTCACTATCCTCGTTGGTCGTCGTGACCTCCTGCTGATTGCCCGTCATGCTGATGGCATCCGTTGCATTGGTGCCGGCATCCAGCGACGCGAAGTTGTCGGCTAAGAGGGATTCCTGTTCGATAGCCATATACTTGTTGACCTCACCCACGAGAAGTGGTGTCTGCTCGGGCTTGTGGTTGAGCACGAAAGCACCGGGAGCAGCCATCGTATGCCAGTCGAAGCGGCGCCAGCCCTGTACCATGAGCAGGAGGTCGAGGGCACGATTGTGTTCGTCGTCATCCTTCTCGAAGAAGTAGCGCGGGTTCTCCACGAAGCCACGAATCTGGCTTGCCAGGAGCATCTCAGTCAGGATGTTACCATTGTCGTAGAGGTACTCGGAGTGAGTCGCGTCGGACACAGAGACGCTGACCGTAGCGCCTGGCTTGCCACCCTCTACGGCAAGGCTGATCGGTGCAAAAGGCTCTGTCGGCTGCTTGGAGAGACCGTTGAAGCTCAAGATGCCCTGATTGAGTTCGCGTCCTCTGAAGAAGAAGAGACGGTCGGCATAGACATGCCCTACATTATTATATATAGTCACTTGGCAGACGCCAGTCTTCAGCTTTCCCCTGTCGAGGGTAAGTGTCGCTGACGGCCCAGCCGGAATGGTCTGGAAGTCGAGCACCACCCCATCGTGCATCAGCGTCATGCCCAACGGTTCGGTAGCAGCAGAGCCCGCAGCCGCTATCTGCACCACCGTCTCACCGTTCTCTTGCAGGAGCTGAATGGCACAGCCGTCCTTCTCCGGACTTGGCAGATGCTCCTTTGCCGTACCTTTCTTGCCCGAATAGGTCACGGTATAGCTCTTGCCGCTTTGTGGGGTGAAGGTGAAGGAGCCACGGCCACGCTGCTCGACGTCAGCTTCCGCTATGGTGGTCGAGCCCTCAGTCAGCGTCACTTTCCCATCCAGGTGCAGCCCCTCGTTACTCGTCGCCTCGAAAGCTACGCGGTTAGGTACGCCTGCCACCAGGTTGCCGCCTTCGGGGAAGAGCTGCAGCCTGGGCTTGGGCGACGTCTCGTCCACCTTCGACTGCCGACGCAAGGGGCGCAACGTCATCTCGTGATAGAAGTCACCAGGCTCCTTGGGCTTGTCGAAGACAGGGAAGACGCGGCTGTACAGCTTCTCGTAGTCGCGATAGTATTCCTTTGCGACGCGCTTGTTGTAGAACCACTCCTCGGACAATTTATTGTGGGGATGTTCCGTAATGCCCCAGTTGAGCTGCCAGCGCGTATAGGCACGCAGTTCATAGTAGCCGCCATAGAGCGAGTCGGCCAGCGCGAAAGACCCACGAGCCTGACCGCCCTTCAGTTCAAGCTGCTGACGCTCCACGAGGTAGCCGTCCTGGTTCAGCAGTTCAGCATAGAGCACACCGCTCAGGCCGCTCAGCATCCCCGAATCGCTGCGACGGACGTATGCCTTGTACCATATCGTATCGCCCAGGAAGTAGCACGTATTGTCCATGTGGACGAATACCTGCTCCTGCGGAATGGACTTACCGAACCTCCCCAGACGGTCTGCCCAACCCTCGAGCGTCGTAGGTTCCGACGTCGTCTGCGCAAAAGCAAGGGAGAAGAAAGAAAGAACGAAAAAGTGAACGAGAATGAGTCTTTTCATAGCCAAGTTATCCTTTAGGGTTAATGACTTAACAAGTCGCTTGCAAAATTACTGCTTTTTCCACATCTTTCAAACTTTTTCCCTAAATTCTTTGCGTGTATTGGATAAATCGCTAACTTTGCAAGCAGAAACAATAATAATGTGTCGTATGAATACACAACAAATGATACAACTGATAGCCGACTATTTCAAGACGCAACCTGTCCTGAAAGCTTGGCTTTTTGGTTCCTATTCGCGTGGAGAGGAAAGGCCAGACAGCGATGTGGACATACTTGTGTCGTATGACAGAAGCCAGCCAATAGGACTGTTCAAGATTTCAGGAATGCTTCTTGATTTAGAAAGTCTGTTGGGCAAAGAAGTGGATCTGGTTGACGAGAAGATGCTCTTTCCTTGGGTGACAAAACATGTTAATAACGATAAGAAATTGATTTATGAGAGAGCCAATCAGGGATAAAGGTCGCTTATTGCATATTATAGATGCCATTGGACATGTATTAAAATTCACGGCAGGCAAATCTCTTGACGAGTTGTCAAAGAACACAATTGAGTACTATGGAATAATCAAATGCATAGAAATCGTTGGTGAAGCTACTTATAAGCTTTCCTCTCAGTTCAAGGATGCTCATCCAGAGACTCCGTGGAGAGTGATAGAAAAGATGAGACATGTTTTGGTACATGGCTATTATCAGGTTAATCCAGAAGATGTCTATGATGTCATCCGGAATGACCTGCAGCCTCTTAAAGTCCAAGTCGAGCAACTACTATCCAGCATTGATTGGGACGAATGGGAGAAACAGAATCTTGACAAATAAATTATTATCTTCTGTCATCGGCTCTTTTCTGCTGCTCTTCAACTTTCCGCCTGGAAATTTGGAAGGTAACGATATTTGTTGTATCTTTGCAAACGACTAAACGACTAAATGACCAAATAACATAAACTATGGATCCTAAACTAACAGCTATCGTGGGCCGTTTTGCCTACGAAGGGACCGTCAGCGAGATAAAGCCGCTGGGCGAAGGTCTCATCAACGACACCTACAAAGTAAAGACTGCCGAACAGGACAAGCCTGACTATGTGCTGCAACGCGTCAACCACAACGTCTTCCCTGACGTCAATATGGTCATGCGCAACATCGATGCCGTCACTTCCCACATCCGCAAGAAGCTTGCAGAGCAGGGGACGAAAGACATCGACCGAAAAGTGCTGCGCTTCATCCCCGCTAAGGGCAGCGACAAGCTCTACACCATCATGGACGACGGCACTTACTGGCGCCTCATGGTCTTCATCGACAACGCCGTCACCAAGCAGGCCGTTGACCCCGAGAGCAGCCGTGCTGCAGGCCGCGCCTTCGGCAACTTCCAGGCCATGCTGGCCGACATACCCGTTCAGCTCGGCGAGACCATCAAGGACTTCCACAACATGGAGTTCCGCCTCGAACAACTGCACGACGTCATCAGGCGCGATCCTGCCGGACGCGTGAAGGAAGAGAAGGTGCAGAAGATGCTGGCCGAGATAGAGAAGCGGGCCAAAGAGATGTGCAAGGCTGAGCGCATGGGCAGGGAAGGGACGCTGCCAAAGCGCGTCTGCCACTGCGATACGAAGGTCAACAACATGATGTTCGACAAGCAGGACAACGTGCTCTGCGTCATCGACCTCGACACCGTGATGCCCAACTTCATCTTCTCCGACTACGGC
>OMSJ01000079.1 GCA_900313705.1 uncultured Prevotellaceae bacterium | reverse complement strand
ACTCTAAAGTCCCGAAGGGACGAGAGACCACAGACGGGGGTGTTCTCCGCCTGCGCCTGACCGAAGGGAAGAACCCCCGGTAATTGCGCAACAACATGAAAAGTCCCGAAGGGACGACAGAGATATAAGCAATCTAATATTAAACAGGTTATGTATTCTGTCGCCCCTTTAGGGCTTATTATTGTTCTTTGCGCTTGTTCCGGGGGTTCTTCCCTTCGGTCAGGCGCAGGCGGAGTCCACCCCCGTCTGTGGTCTATCGCGCCTTTAGCGCTTTTCCCCGGACAGCAATAAATTTTTAATTTAATGGCATGTTGAAGCATGGTATAGCTTCGTTGCATCTTTTAAGTAAAAAAGGCGTATGGCTCAACTTGAGGGGTGTCTCTCCCCGCAAATTGAGCCATACGCCACTCTTTATGCTTCTAAATAATTATACGACACACCGTTCTCGTGTGCCTCGGGACCGCTTAGAATGGGAAGTTGATACCCATGCTGAGTTCTGCGTTGCTTGAGAGGGGTATTCCTTGCTTCGACAGCTTGCCGAGTGTGTGGTCCATGCCGACGAACAGGTTGAAGCCCTTTGGGTGGATGTTGAATATCCATCCGAAGCTGGGACCAAAGGTGCCAATGCCGAAGTTGATGCCGCCGGAGAGCCATTTCAGGGGTGCTACGTTGGCCGAAAGGCGGAAGTTGGTCCAGGTGTACTTGCCGTTGATGCGTGTCGTGTTCATCAGGCCGAAGGTGAGGTTTCTGTAGTAGGGGAAGACGTACTCACCGGCGAGGTTCATGGTTGCGCCGAGGCCTGTGGTCCTGCCGCCGACGTCGCCCTTGTCCTCGAGCTCATAGATGGAAGCCAGTTCATCGCCCAGCTTGTCCCACTCCTTGCTGAAGGAGTTGGCATCATCGTCATCAACGCTGAAGACGTGTCTGTCTGTGTCCACTCTGCCATGCGTGGCAGCCTGCTTGGTGCCGCTCCATGCGATGAAGCCCAGGTCGGTGAATGATGCCAGGACCTTCCAGTCTTTGTTGATCTTGAATTCACCGCCGATGTCGAAGGCTACGCCGAAGCCGTTGGGCGAGTAGCTGTCGAAGTCGAAGCCGTTGAATACCTTATTGCGTTTGTACGTGTTTCCGCTCTGGTCCGTGTAGTTGTGTTCGCTTGCCTTCGTCTTGAACTCCATGCCCGATACGTTAGCGTTCAGTTCTGCATCGATGTCTGCTGTATAGCCGTTTTCGCCAAGATTCAGGACGGCATTGCTAACGTTGGCATCTATGTTTCCGAGTCCGACGAGGAACTTAACCTTGCCGCCCACGCGCCACTTGTCGTTGATCTTGCGGCTGTGGCCCAATGCAATCTCGACGTATGCTTCTTCGCTTGCGCTCAGTCCGCCGATGTCGTATGTCTTGTTCTCCAGTCCAGTCTTAGCCAGCTCGAGCAAGGAGCCGGGGATGACGACGTTAGTGGAGGAGCGCAGGTCGATGCCTACGGTGTTGTAGCCTCCCCAAGCCTTGAAGCCGGCTCCCATCAGTTGGAAGCGAATGTCGGAGTTGAGGCGGTTGCGTCCGCTGATGCCGTTCAGGAACTCGTTGGCATCCACCGATGGATTCGTGAAGAGCACGGTCTTACCGTTCCTGTTGAAGATGACGTCCCTAATGGCCAGGTTGCCAGCCATGCCGAAGTTGATGTTACCCAGTGCCAGCATGGAGACGTAGTTGCGGTTGTTGGCTATAGCGGGGTTCATCTCGTGCCTGTAGAGGTATCCGTCGGTGAAGAATCCGGATTCCAGGTCTTGTGCTATTGCGTTGACAGATGCCAGCATGAGTGCCAGGACAGCTATCTTTGAATATATCTTCTTCATAAGTATAATGGTTCTTTTAGTGGGTTAGCTTCCTTGATTAAAACTCCTTGTCGTAGTAACCGTCAACCTTCATGCGCAGGTTGCTGATTTCGATCTTCTGGTTCGTGTTGATTTCTTTGCCTTGTCCCTTCAGCTTGACCTCAAGCTTTCCTCCATAGATGTCCTTGATGGGACCGTCGCTCATCGTGACAGAAATCTCATTTGCATTTCCTTTCACATCAGTTGTTGTGCCAACGAGTTTGCCGGTCTTTCCCAAGAGGGTGAAGGTGATACTCTCGGCATCGAGGACAACATCCTTGTTGAAATTGAAGGTGACGACGGCCTTCTCAACTGTCAGTCCGTTCAGGTCTTTGCTTCCCCAGTCGTCCCAGACCTTGGTGTATTTTACCTTGGTGTTCTCTGTCAAGGAGAGTCTGGAGTAGAACTCCCAGGTACCCTTGAAGCCTTTATGAATCTTGCCAAGCTCAAAGTCTGTGACATTGTCGGCTTTCAACGCTGGGTTCAATACCTTTATGGTCAATGCATCGGGAATCTTGGCACCGCTAAGTATCTTGCCCAGTTCTGGGAAGGACTCCCAGTCGAATGTTCTGTAATAAAGGCTTTCGTTCTTTGGCGAAAGTACTTTCATATTTTCTTTCTTGTCGAGAGTTAGGGTTTTCTCGAATGTTGAGTTGCCCGTAATGCTCAGGGTTGCTGTAGCAGTAATATTGTTATCCTTGAAGGGATTGCTTATGGCGAGATAGAGCTGCGGGTTGGTTACCTCCAAGCTTGTGCCGGGATCCTGAAGTATCTCGGGCAGGTTCTTTATCTCGACGGGGTCGATGTTGATGTCCTCTACCTTGTAGTTGATGCCGCCGTTGAACGAGTTCACTACGAGGTCATCGCCAAACTTGACATCGCAACTGTAGGATGCGCCTACGGCATTCTTGATGTCGTTCAGAGTTGCTGTCCCTTTCAAGTCCTTGAACGTAATCGTGGCTGTGCCTTTCACCTCACATTCTTTGTTATAGGTAAAGGTATGCGCATTGGCATCGAACTTGGCGCCGTCAGATTCCATGTCGCTATATGTCAGTTCCGAGACGTTAACCTCTATCGTCTTTTGTCCGTAGATATCGGTATCTCCGTAGTTCAAGAGGCCGGTTGCTGGTGTGTATGCGTCGGTTCCACGGTCTGTGATGTTTGTGACGGTCATTCCGAGAGGCAGGTTCACTTGCAGTCCTTTGACTCCGACCTTATCTACTACGGCTTGCAGGTTGTTCAGCTTGACGTCGATGCTCAAGGTCAGGGGGTCGATGCCCAGCTTGTCGATCTTCGTGATGCGGTCGTCAATGTCGGTTGAGTTCATGTTGAAAGACTTCTTGTCATTGACGTCCACTTTGATAATCTCCTTGTCTTCTGTGAGACCAACCTGACTCATCAGATCAGCATCGGCTTTGATGTCGGCAATTGTCTTGGGGGCTGCATACGTCTCCCATTTTTCCTGGATGGTTGGGTCCAATGCTATGGTTACGTTTACCGTTTGTGAGATGTCGGCAGGTTTCGTTATTTTTATCTTTTTTACGTTGATATTGTCTGACTCGAAGGGCTCCTTGCCTTTCTTGTAGAAATAGTAGTTTCCCTTTTCATCTTTCTTGACGTCGCCATCTTCATTCAGGCTGATGATGTTGTCCAGCATGATGGGAGACATGTTCAGGGGAATTACGAGTCCCTTTGCCGTAAACCGAGATTCGGTATCGACATTTGAGATGTCGTACTGATCGTCTGTACACGAAGCCGTCAGCAGCACCGCTGCAACAGGCAAGAGTCTTAATAACTGCTTTTTCATAAGAGTTGAGTTATTTGAGTGAAATAATACTTATTTTCGGACAAAGATACACTTATTTGTTATATAATACAAGAATTTCAACAGAAAAACATACGCAAAGTGTATCTTCTGCAATAACGACTGCCCAACAAGCCAGGTATAGTTGCTCATAAGTACGTGCCTAGTTGGCCATAAGTACGTGCCTAGTTGCTCATAAGTACGTGCCTAGTTGGCCATAAGTACACGGGTAGTTGTCCAACATTCCTTTTGGCTATGGAAATCGAGCCTTTGTCGATAGGAAACTTTACCGCACTACAATCTGGCTTGGAGCGGCGAAGCGAGGGTCTTGACGAAGATAAAGAGCCTGCCGATAGGTCTCTTCGCTGGGTTTGACTTTGCCTTTGAAGACCTTCTTGCCTCTGAGCTTTATGGTGACGGGCTTCTTCAGGTTCACCAGTTCATCGCTTAAATACAAGGTCAGAGAAGAGTAGTCGCAACGGGAGATATTGATGGTGTTACCCTTGACTACAGCATCGACCCGCTTGCCTCGCTTTAATTCATTTCGCGGAGCCGAAAGCCAATAGAAGTCGGGACGCAGCACGGCCTCCTGCTGCCAAATGATGTGCTTGGGCCAAGCTTGTCGCTTGTATTGCGCCATCCAAGGAAGTGCCGCCGCATCCTCTCTGTCCATCCAGTGGCCCTTGCCTTCCATGATGTGCGTCTCGTGTACGTAACCGTCCGGGCAAACCCTTTGCAAAGAGTCCATCTGCACACCACGCTCGCGGTCGAGCTTATTTCGGTCGTAAGCCGCATCAAGGGCTCCGCACCAAATCATGAAAGGTGTATTCAGCAGGTTCTCCAGTCGGACGTCGCCCGGATGCCCAGCCATCATGCTTGCTGCTGCCCAGTGGTCGGCCATTCGCGGAGCCATTCGCCACACACCGTCGCCGCCTGCCGAATAGCCCAGCAGATAGACCTTGTCAGGATTGACATCATAGTGAGCAATCATCGTGCGGATGAGGACGCGATACATGCTGTCGATGGGCTGCTGGCACCACATGTCCCAAGCCTCCAATGGAGAGCGAGGCGCTACATAAACACCTTCACTCGGACGATAGAGGCGCATCTGATTTCGCCACTGCTGGTCGTTCACCTCAGGCGTAGTACCGCCACCTCCGTGAAGGCTAATCCATAGGCTTCGCCCATCGGCAGGCTTCTCTCCATAGACCGTCCACCAGAGCTTCATGCTGTCGCCGTTCTGGCGGATGATGCTGTCGCGGATGACCTCAGCCGTCGCAGTCCGCAGGCTGTCGAGCCACTGCTGGCGAATAAGCGCGAAGTCCTGTGCGAATGCCGTCGCAGAGAAACAGAATAGGAGTAAGAGGAGTCTCATGGCTTCTTGATTTGGAAGATACTCGATTGCTTGCCGTTCTTGATGCGGTCGTCCTCGACATACCATAAGCCGGAGGCCCGGCCTGCACATTGGATGGTGTAGCCGTCGGGCGTCTTGGTGAGGACATAGGTGTTCCACTCGGCATTGTATGGCTTGGTGTTCTTGTTTGCCCAGAAGGTTCCTATCTCGTTGATGTAGCGGCCGTCCTGTGCATTCGTTATCTTGAAGCGGTTTGTTTCGGGCACAAGCTCGATGCGCCAGAGTTGCCGCTGCGGATTGATGGTGTCGGCCTCTGCCACGAAGACGGGGAAGTCGCCGTCGCGGTCGGGCGAAGCATTGACGTCGGTCAGGTACTTGCCGTTATACATTATATAATATAGTCCGTCCTCGATGGCTTGCTGGGGGAAGAACTCAAGGCCATAGCTATAAAAGTGTTTGTAGTCCTTGACGAGCTGGACGGTCATCGCATCCACCCAAGGAGTCAGACGCGAGCCGCTCACAACGGGCTTTGCCTTGACGACTGAACCCTCGTAGTTGCGGCTGATAATGCCGTTCTGCTTCTCCTTGAGCTTCTGCAAGGCACGATAATGAGCTATGAAACCAACGGAATCCTTCTGCTGGAGTGCTCTCTGCATATAAAAGACTTGCAAGCCACTTTGGCCAAGCAATCGCATCGTCTCCACCCAAGGCTTTATCTCCTGCAACATTTCCGGCTGGGAAATGCTGTCGGCAAGCAAGGCATCAGCTTCAGTCACAAGTGCTCTGAAGTAATGGTCATTCGGAACTTTACCCCAACCGGAACTCTCGCCCTCGCGACGCAATCCGTGGGCTGTCTTGCCCAAATCGACATTGTTGTCGCAGAAGAGGCGGAACGCAGCTTTGCTTGTCGGCATCAGTTCGGCAATGGCGTTCTCCCAGGACTTCTCTGCATCGTAGGCAGGCATGTTCCAGCAGTAGTCCGCGATGCTGTAAAGCGACACCTTAGAGGCTTCGGCATACTCCATCGGGTTGCTGCAAAAGCCTGACACAAGGTCGGCGATGTCGAGGCCGTTACCATACGTCTTGCCCATGAGCAGACGGCTCTGACAATAGTCGTTGACAGGATAGTTGAGCCAGATGAAAGCCTTGCGCTTGATTTGCGCATTAATCCATTCCAAGTCATCGCGCTCTATCATATCGACCACGCTGTTGCCCGTCCACATGATGCGCACCTCGGGGTACATCTTTGTGCCGAGCGTGGAGAGATAGTCGCCGCCACTCCATGCCTTGTTATACTGCGTTGGGCAGATGATGAGCGGCTCCACATCCTTGTGCTTGCGCACGAAGGCATCGGTCAGGTAGTTCATCAGCCCGGCCTGCTTCTCGCCTCTTGCTCCCTCGCCACCAATGTCGTCGAAGAAGACTGCAAAGGTGCGGATGCCAAGGTCGTACATGAGGTTCAGCTTGTTCACGACGGCCAGGCTGTCTTGCTTGTTCCATTGTATGTCGCCGCCAGGATGAATGGCCCAGACGAACTGCACGTGGTTCCGATGGGCAGCCTCCACGAGCTCCTTCAGCCTTGCCGCCTCTGCCTCGGGATAAGGTTCGCGCCAATGGGCACGATGATAGGGGTCGTCCTTCGGACCATAGACATAGATGTTGAGTTTGTGCTTGCCGTAGAACTCGAACTGCCGCAGACGGTCCTCGTGGCTCCACGGATTACCGTAGAAGCCTTCAATGACACCTCGGCAAGCCACACTCGGCCAGTCACGTATCTCGAAACAGGCCCCACCCTGGACCCCCTCTAACTCCCCCTTAAAGGGGGAGGACAAGGATACTTCCTTAAACTGAGACTTTAGATACTTAAATAAGTCCTCTCCCTTTAAGGGAGAGTTAGAGAGGGTCTTTAGCGCCTGCTCACCATAGAACGTGCCGCTTTCATCCCTGCCAGCCACGACGATTTCCTTCGGCGTGACCTTCAGGTAGTAGCCTTCGGCCTGCTGCGGAATCTTCTTCCTGTAGGCTTTAACTGCTTTGTCGCCATAGGTGCCGACAACTTTAATCTGTTCTCCATAGCTGCACAGGCTAACCATCATCAGCAACAAAAAGAATATAGGTCTGTTCATGGTATATGATGTTCAAACGTTCAGTTTTCAACGTTCAATGTTCAATTTTCAATGTTCAATTTTCAATGTGCTTACCCTATCCTCGACGTCTTCTGCAAGGCCGGTTCATCAAGGATCTTTATCTTGCGACCATCGATGGCGATGAGGCCCTCTTGCGCAAAGACACTCAGAGTGCGGATGGCGTTGCTCGTCGTCATGTTGCACAGGTTGGCCATGTCCTCGCGGCTTGGGCAGATGCTCAGCGTGCATCCGTCTTCATCCGTCCCATAGCTTTCTTTGAGGAACAGGATGCCTTCTGCCAGACGGCCACGGATATGCTTCTGCGTAAGGTTGACCGTACGGGCATCGCTTCTGCCAAGTGCTATTGCCAGTCGGCGCACAAAGAACCAGCCGAGTTGGGGATTGTGCATGATGAGCTGACGGATGAGGTCGATGGGAATGCTGGCAATGACAGAGGCTTCGAAGGCTGCGGCTGCCGTGACATAGTTCTCGTCTGAAAAGGCAGCCCGGTAGCCAAAGTATTCTACTGCATTCACCACTCGTACTATTTGTGCCCGTCCGCCTACGCCATCCTTGTATATCTTCACCTTACCGCTAATGAGGCATAGCAGATGAGAAGGCCTGTCGCCTTCTTTATATATAGGTTCGCTCTTACGATATGCACGCACCTCCATCTCGTTGAGTACTTCTTCTCGCTCTGTCGGTGTCAGTACGTTGTCGAGGTCTGGCAATTTCCTGAGTACATCTTCCTTTCTAATCATTATCTTGCTTTATTCCGTTGTTTCTTCTGCAAAAGTAATCATTTTTATCATTCATAGCAAGCGTTTTTGTGTTAAATAACACTTTTTGCCGACTTATTTGCCGTGGAGCAAAGAAAAAGAGCAACAAATGTTTTAGCATTTGCAATAAATTGTGTAATTTTACTCCATGAATTCCATTAAAAAGACTAACATAATCCAGAAGAACAAACTAACATGAGCTATTTACGTTTCGACAAGACGTTGATGACGAACCTGCGCGAGTCGTTGCCGAAGGAGGTGCTTCGCTCGAACCGCTCGGGAGCTTACAGTTGCACGACGCTGGTGGATTGCAATACGCGCAAGTATCACGGGCTGCTCGTGGTGCCTGTGCCCGAATTGGACGACGAGAACCACGTCCTGCTGTCGAGCCTCGACGCAACCGTCATCCAACACGGAGCTGAGTTCAATCTCGGCCTCCACAAGTACAATGGTGACAACTTCAGCCCTCGAGGGCATAAGTACATCCGCGAGTTCGACTCCTTGCAGGTGCCTACCACTATCTACCGCGTGGGCGGTGTTATCCTGAAAAGGGAGATGATGTTCCAGCACTTCGAGAATCGCATCATCATCCGTTACACGCTGATGGATGCGCACAGCGAGACGACGCTTCGCCTGCAACCGTTTCTTGCTTTCCGCAGCGTGCGAGAGTTCACACACGAGAATGCTGGCGTGAACCGTCACTACGACATTGTGCAGAACGGCATCTCTACCTGTATGTATAAGGGCTACCCGACGCTCTTCATGCAGATTAATAAGGAGAATGAGTTCGTGTTCCGTCCCGATTGGTATCGCGGGCTTGAATACCCGAAGGAGCAGGAGCGCGGATATGCCAGCACGGAGGACCTCTACGTGCCGGGCTACTTCGAGTTCAACATCAAGAAGGGTGAGAGTGTGGTCTTCTCGGCTGGCCTGGAAGAGATTGACACCAGCACGCTGGCTGAGCTGGCGGACTTCGAGGTGAAGATACGCACGCCTCGCGACAACTTCTATAACACGCTGGTCAACAGCGCCCACCAGTTCATCGTCCATCGTGAACACGAGGACTATGTGCTGGCCGGCTATCCGTGGTTTAAGTGCCGTGCCCGCGACATGTTCGTCTCTCTGCCTGGCCTGACCCTTACCAATAACGAGGTGGATAAGTTCGAGGCGGTGATGAAGACTGCAGAGAAAGCCATCCATGAATTCATAGAAGGTGAGCCGCTGACTGTCAGCGTGACCGAGATAGAGCATCCTGATGTTCTCCTTTGGGCTGTCTGGTGCATCCAGCAGTATGCCAACTTTGTCTCGATGGAGAAGTGCATCGAGAAATACGGGCAGTTGCTATGCGACATCATGGAATGGCTCAGAGCCGGTGGACATCCTAACTTCCATGTTGAGGAGAACGGCCTTGTCAGCTGTGAAGGCCGCAACAAGGCTGTGACTTGGATGAACAGTACTGCTGGCGGACATCCCATTGTGCCTCGAACAGGCTTCATCGTCGAGATCAATGCCCTTTGGTACAATGCCTTGATGTTCAGCGCAGAAGTATGCCGACAGATGAAGGACAAGAAGTTCATAGGTCAGCTTGAGTCAGCAGCTCAGCTCTGCGAAAAGAACTTCGCCCCGATGTTCTATAACGAGTACGGCTACCTCTGCGACTATTGCGTGGACGGCTATCGCGACTACGACGTGCGTCCGAATATGGTGTTCGCCATTGCCTTGGACTACTCGCCTCTCGACAGAGTTCAGCAGAAGAGTGTGCTTGACTATTGCACGAAGGAACTCATCACACCGAAGGGAATGCGGTCGCTTTCGCCTAAGAGCCACGGCTACAATCCGATGTACGTCGGCCCGCAGGTACAGCGCGACTACGCTTACCATCAAGGCACGGCGTGGCCCTGGCTCGCTGCCTTCTACATGGAGGCTTGCCTGAAGATATACAGATATAGCAAACTGAGCTATGTGGACCGCTTGCTGGTGGGCTACGAAGAGGAACTCTTCTACCATTGCATCGGCACGATACCTGAGCTCTTCGACGGCAATCCGCCTTTCCATGGACGTGGTGCCATCAGCTTCGCCATGAACGTCTCCGGCATCATGCGCATCGTGAAACTGCTTGACAAGTACAACGAAGAATGAGATAATAAGAAATGAAGAAAATAAGAAAAGGAAGTATCTGCATTTCTAATTTTCTAATTCTCTAAATTTTCTAATATGAAAGTTCTAATGTTCGGATGGGAGTTCCCTCCCAAGATATATGGTGGTCTTGCTGTAGCCTCCTACGGCATTACCAAGGGCTTGAGCCTGCAAGGAGACGTTGCGACGACTTTCTGTATGCCCAAGCCTACAGGACAGGAGGAAGATTTCCTCAAAATAGTGAATATGAGCCAGGTGCCCGTCGTATGGCGCGATGTCTGGTACGATAACATCAAGGACCGCTTCGTTGGTCATACGGCAGATGACTACTACCGCTTCCGCGACCATCTCTATGCGGACTTCAACTACTTGCAGGGGCTCGACGATATGGGTTGCATAGGGTTTGCCGGTGGCTACCCGGGCAATCTGCACGAAGAGATCAATAACTTCTCCATCATCGCCGGTGTGCTGGCAAGAAGCGAGGAGTTCGACCTCATTCATGCCCACGACTGGTTGACTTATCCTGCCGGCGTGCACGCCAAGATGGTAAGCGGTAAGCCCCTCTGCATTCATGTCCATGCTACGGACTTCGACCGTTCTCGAGGCAAGGTGAACCCCACCGTCTATAGCATCGAGAAGAACGGTATGGATCATGCGGACTGCATCATGTGCGTGAGCGAGCTGACCCGCCAGACCGTCATCAATCAGTACCATCAGGACCCTCGCAAGTGCGTGGCTATGCACAACGCGGTCTATCCCCTCAGCGAAGACATCCGCAACATCGTGCCTCAGAAGAAGAAGGGCGAGAAGGTGGTGACCTACCTGGGACGTATCACCATGCAGAAAGGCCCGGAGTACTTCCTCGAAGCTGCCAAGCGCGTGCTTGAGCGTAGCCGCAACATCCGGTTCTGCTTCGCAGGCAGCGGCGACATGATGAATGCCATGATTGAGTTGGCTGCCAGCTACGGCATTGCCGACCGCTGCCACTTCCCCGGCTTCCAGCGCGGCAAGCAGGTCTATGAGTGCTACAAGAACAGCGACGTCTTCGTCATGCCCAGCGTCAGCGAACCATTCGGCATTGCTCCCCTCGAAGCCATGCAATGTGGATGCCCCTCCATCATCTCGAAGCAGAGTGGCTGCGGCGAGATACTCCGCAACGTCATCAAGGTCGATTACTGGGACATCGATGCAATGGCCGATGCCATCTACAGCATCTGTCAGTACGATGCCCTGCACGACTATCTGGCTGAGGAAGGCATGAAGGAGGTGGACCAAATCACGTGGGAGAAGGTAGGACTGCGCATCCGCGAGTGCTACAACCAGCTCACCAGCCGAGGATGGTTCGACAACGGAGACTACCTCAACGCCGTCAAGAACATCAGGTAGAAAGGTTATCCACTCCTATACATTATATATATATTATAATAAGAAAGAATGTCATTAACAAAATACCTTAAAAGGGACGAACCAATCAGCACATATTCATTTACTAAATAACAACAACAATGAAAACTATTTGCTTATACTTCGAGATACACCAGCCGATTCATCTCAAGCGCTATCGTTTCTTCGACATCGGCACCGACCACTATTACTACGACGACTACGAGAACGAGCGCGTCATCAACGAACTTTTCGAGAAGAGCTACAGGCCCGCTCTCCAGTCGATGCTCGACATGATAGAAGAGAACGGAAAGGCTTTCAAGGTGGCCTTCAGCATCAGCGGCGTTTCGCTGGAACTCATCGAGCAGTATGCTCCCGAAATGCTCGACCTGCTGGGCCGACTCGCTGCAACAGGCTGCGTGGAGTTCCTTGCCGAACCTTACAGCCACGGCCTCTCGTCTCTGGGCAATGTCGATAACTTCATCGCAGAGACGAAGCGACAGGCAAAGAAAATCAAACAACTCTTCGGACAAAGCCCGAAGGTCTTCCGCAACAGTTCCCTCATCTACGACGACGAGATAGGTGCAATGGTTGCGGACATGGGCTTCAAGGGCGTGATGGTAGAAGGCGCGAAGCACATCCTCGGCTGGAAGTCGCCGCACTACATCTACTCCTGCGCACAGGACGCTCGCCTCTCGCTCATCCTTCGCGACTACAAGCTCTCCGACGACATCGGCCTTCGCTTCAACGATGCTTCTTGGTCGGAGTATCCCCTCATGGCCGACAAGTGGCTCAGCTGGGTTGCTGCCTTGCCGGAAGGAGAGAACGTGGTCGGCATCATGATGGAGCTTGCTGCGCTTGGTTACTACCAGCCGCTGGGCAGCCACATCCTCGACTTCTTCCGTGCCCTGCCGAAACTTGCCGGACAGATGGGCATTCAGTTCGCCACACCTTCCGAAGTGTTGGCCAAGAACAAACCCGTCAGCCCGCTCGAAGTCATCTATCCCGTCTCTTGGAACGACGAGGAGCGCGACACCAGCAGTATGCTCGGTAACGGCATGCAGCGCGAGGCCTTCAACAAGCTCTACGATGAGAACACCGTAGGACGCATCCTTGCATCTCGCGACCGCCGCATCCAGCAGGACTGGGACCGCTTGCAGGCAACCGACAACTTCCGCTTCATGACCACGAAGAACAACGGCATGGGTACCAACCGGGGCATCTATGACAATGAGTACGATGCCTTTACGAACTACATGAACATCCTCGGCGACTTCCTGAAGCGCGTCAAGGACATGTTCCCCGACACGGTTGAGAACGACGAACTCAACAGCCTCTACACGCAGATTGCCAACATGGGCGAGGAACTCAGCGTCAAGGACAACGAGATAAGCCGCCTCCGTGCTCGCTTGAAGAAGTTAGGTTCAGATGAGGAGGACGCTCCGAAGGAAGAGAAGCAAGCTCCCGCAAAGAAAGCGCCAGCCAAGAAAGCTGAGCCTAAGGCAAAGCCTGCTCCCAAGAAAGCTGCTGCTCCTGCAAAAAAGGCCGAGCCAAAGGCAAAGCCTGCTGCGAAGAATGCCAAGGCTGCTCCAAAGCCCAAAGCTAAATGAGGATTCCCATTCTAAGTATTAACGGCTCCGATAGCTCTGGTCAGTCAGGCATCGGGGCCGATATTCAAACCATAGCCGCCTTAGGTGGCTATGCTGTTTCTGCGGTGACGTGTATCTGTACACATGCGACCGAGATGGAGCAGGGGGCAAGGGACAAGGGGCAAGAGGCTACTGACATCCACAGCATTTCTCCTGCCCCTTGCCTCCTGCCCCTTGCCCCTGATATTGTGGTGAAGCAGGTGGAAAAGAGCATCTCCCTCCTTCATCCGAAAGCCATCAAGGTCGGACTGGTGACGGACAGCGAGACGGTCCGACTGCTGCGCAACGAGGTGATTGCTTGCCGACGGCTTGTCGTTGCGCCTGGAATCTTTGACGCAGACGGCAAGCCAATGGTCAGCGACAATGTCGTCGAGGCCATCAAGCGCCACCTCGTTCCCGAAGCTTTGCTCTTGATGCTCCGATGCAGAGACGCTGAGAAGATGCTCGGCATCTCCATCAAGACTGACGACGACATGCTGGAGGCTGCCCGACTGCTCCACGAAATGGGAGCCGAATGGGTGCTCCTTCGTGGCGGCCAGCATACGAAAGGGAGGGTAACGGCGCTGCTCTTTAACTTTTCAACTTTTCACTTTTTCACCTCCTACAACGTTGACGGTTGGCAGCGGCACGGTGTGGCGGCTGCTCTCTCCGCTGCCATCACCACAAGACTCGGCATGGGCGACGACGTCCCGACTGCTGTTCGCAACGCCCACGACTTCATCCACTCGCAGGTCGTTTATGCGAAACCCGACGAGATGGGAGGTCGTGCCATCGACATCTACAACCGCTTCGTCTCACTTGTTGCCGAACATTACCACAGCGCCCACGATGTCGCTTTCTACGCCGACCGCCTTTGCATCACGACGCGCTACCTCTCGCAGATAACAGACCGAGTCGTTGGCAAGTCGCCCAAGCAAATCATCGCGGACTACCTACTGAGCGAAGCGAAGACCTATCTCGACACTACCCGCCTCAGCATCCAGGAGGTTGCCGACCGCCTCGGCTTTTCCTCGCAGGCGCTTTTCTGCAAGTTCTTCAAGTCGCAAGAGAAGACATCGCCCAGCGACTACCGCAACAGATGAAGAAAGCCCCACGTGAGTGAGGCTTTCCTTTATCTCATTAGAATCTGAGGGCGCGCGGGCTTCGGTGAAGGTACTGGCTGATGATGTGGCTCAAAGGTGTCTGCCCGTCGGTGACGCGCTCCAGTATCATCCAGTCGATGCCGATTTCTGTATGATATTCCACGGCAATGCGGTCCTTCGACAGCCACTTCACCTGATGAGTGACATCATTATATGTATAGGATTTCTTCCCGTCGTATGTGGCATTGACCACAAAGCCACCGCCTCTATCCACGCGCACGACGTGCTTCGGAGAGAGAATCATAAAATTATTGAAGTACCTGCTCTGCATGTAGTCTTCGTGCAGCTTGGGCAGTCGCTTCTTGACGTCGCGCAGCTCATCGACAAATCCGATGATGCGCCAAGTGCCTGACAGAGGGTTCTTTGCATCAACTTCAGCCTTTCCGGTCATCGCATCGAAGCAGGCGCGGCTCTCTGCCGTGTATTGCCCCGACTGGTACTTCTCCACGCACCAATCGTTATCGGGGAAAATCATGTGACCTCGGAAGTCGCTCCACCACTTCTCCGAGAAGTGCTCGGCATTGCTGTCATAAATCAGGATGCTCTTGTCGTCGTCCGACTTCGGCTGGTCGCCTGTGTAGTTAAAGACTTGATGGTCGTTGTTGTTCATCGTGAAGACATTGTTCCGCTGAAAGACGACCATGAGGGTCAGACTGTCGGTGCAGATCTTGTACTGGTGGAAGGGGGAGTTCACTTCGCCGTTCTTGCCGATGAGCGTCATCAGCCTGTAGATGCCGCGAGGGTTCTCTGTCTGAGCCTGCACCGCGAGGCTGGCGAGAGCAAGCAGGATGGTTGTGAGAGTCGTTTTCATTGTGTATGTTTTTTAATTCCGCCTACAAATTTACATAAAATGCGCGAATTATGAGCCAGTTCAATAAAGAAATTGCCTTTTCTTTTGAGGAAAGGAGATTGCGTGTCTATTTTTCGCCGTTTGCCTGCTCCCATTCTTCCCAGTTGGTATCGGAGAGGTATCGGTTTATTTGCTCACGAAGTTCAGGGATATTATTCTTGACTACATCCCAAACAACGATGTCATCCACCTGGAAGTACTCGTGAACTATGTAATTCCTCATACCCTTTACCATCTTCCAAGGTGTTTCGGGGTGGAGTTGTTGGAAGTCTTGTGTCAGCATGTTAGCAGCTTCTCCAATAATCTCGATGAACGGCATAATACATCATGTCATCAGCCACTATGTCATCGTAAGTCTTTTCAGACGTATATCGAAGAATACGATCAATGGCAGCACTGATATGCTGTAGCCTTTCTTTATCTCTAATTGGTTCTCTCATAGACAAGCTTCTTATCTCTGTCAACACTGTTTCGAGCGAATGGGGCAAGTGTTCGCTCGGATACCAAATCTACATCGCGACCCAACAAAGCCCTAAGGTCTTCATACATCCCGAAGAAGCGTAGGCCTATTGGCTGACTGTAATCCAACGCTACAAGTATGTCCACGTCGCTGTCGGGGCGCTCTTGGGGCGCTCTTCGCCGCGCGAATAGGAGCCGAAGAGCCAAGCCTTCAGGACGGGCTGCGTCTTGAAGTACTCGGCTATCTTTTGCGTCATTACCTCTGTGGTCATATCAGAAATCACCTTTTCTGCCTGCAAAGATATGAAAAAATGAAGATAAAATGAAAATGGATTGAAGTTTTTTTATGTAGATTGCGGAAAAACACTTTTCGCTCGTCGCTTGTGGGAGAGGTTGTGGCCTGGCGGCTCCGTTGCTGTGTGTGAAAAGTTACAAAACATTTTCCATATATCCGATGATAAGGCAGGAAAAGTGTTCTCCACTGGGTTGGAAAACTGTTTTGGCCTGTATAATTCTCCCGATAGGCTGGTTATAAAATTATTTTCAAGGCTTGAAAATATATGGTTATAAAATTATTTTCAAGGCTTGAAAATATATAATCAAGCTTTGAAAATATATAATCAAGCCCTGAAAATATATTTTCAAGCCTTGAAAATAATTTTTATCCTCGTAATGATTGCTTTTTATCTGCGGTTTTCGTAACTTTGTAGCGCGAATCTGAATGTTTTACCCTTAAAAGCAAAATGTATTATGGCACAGTACATCAAGAAAGAAATGCCGGACATGAATGGCACGGGCTCAACGAAGGCCTACTACAAGCTGAAGACGTGGCAGCGACTGGACTTTGACGAGTTCGTGAAGCGCTGCAGTTCCTTTCACCGTGCATACGGGAGGAGTGTGATAGAGGGCGTTATGACTGCCGTCTGCGAGCATCTGGCTTACGAGATTTCCAATGGCTACAGCGTGAAGATTGACGGTCTGGGCACGTTCACGGCGAAGCTCGGTGTGCGCAAGGACAAGGAGGTGGACGACTTCGAGGAAGGGACCAGCAAGCGCAATGCCTCGAGCATAGAGGTGACTGGCGTGGCTTACAGGGCCGACAAGAACCTGATAAAGGAGATTGGCCTGAAGTGTGAGTTGGAGCGCGGTGGCGAGGAACGCCTGAGGAAGCCTGGGCTGTCGCAGGAGGAGCGCAAGGAGCGTGCCCGTCAGTTCCTGCAGGAGCATGGCTTTATGCACGTCAGTGAGTATGCCGAGCTTGTCGGTTTGTCGTACTCTACAGCCTCTCGCGAGCTGCGCCGCATTGCTTCCGACCCGGCGTCGGGCATCGTCAGTCAGGGGAAGAAGAGCGGCAAGCTCTACCTGCTGGCAAGTGACTGAGCGTAAGGGGAATTACGTGATTGTTACAAAAACAAAAGAGGATGTGCCTGTTTTGACACATCCTCTTTTTCGTATCCTTACCGCTTGGTAGGCGAAGGGTTTAGTTGTTCTCGGGACGGAGCTTGCGTACGGTCTCGGCTGTGCGCCACATCTCGCTGTCGTGCAGGGCAGCCAGCTCTTTCTCCAGACCGGCGCGGTAGTCGGGCTTGGAGTTGGAGTCGATGCTGATCTGAGCCTCGTTGCCGCACTTCACGCTTGCATAGAGTTGCTGCATGACGGGCTTGATGGCGTCGTGGAAGCGTGGGAACCAGTCGAGTGCGCCGCGCTGTGCTGTGGTCGAGCAGTTTGCGTACATCCAGTCCATACCCTTCTGTGCGAAGAGGGGCATGAGGCTCTGTGTGAGTTCCTCTACGGTCTCGTTGAAGGCCTCGCTGGGCGTGTGACCGTTCTCGCGGAGCACTTCGTACTGAGCCAGGAGCAGGCCCTGGATGGCACCCATCAGTGAGCCGCGCTCGCCGGTGAGGTCAGATGTAGCTTCGCGCTGGAAGGTTGTCTCGAAGAGGTAGCCGGAGCCGATGCCGATGCCGAGAGCCAGTGTGCGGTCGAGAGCCTTGCCTGTGGCGTCCTGATAGACAGCGTATGAGCTGTTCAGGCCGCGGCCTTCGAGGAACATGGTGCGCAGGCTGGTGCCGCTGCCCTTGGGGGCTACCATGATGACGTCGATGTCCTTGGCTGGAACGCAACCGGTGCGGTCCTGCCATGTGATAGCGAAGCCATGGGAGAAGTAGAGGGCTTTGCCGGGTGTGAGGTACTTCTGCAGGGTGGGCCATACGCTCATCACAGCAGCGTCGGAGAGCAGACACATCACGATGGTGCCCTTCTGGGCAGCCTCCTCGATGGAGAACAATGTCTCACCGGGAACCCATCCGTCGCCGATTGCCTTCTCGAAGGTCTTGCCCTGACGCTGGCCGACGATGACGTTGAAGCCATTGTCGCGCAGGTTGCAAGCCTGACCGGGACCCTGTACACCATAGCCGATGACGGCGATGGTCTCGTCCTTCAGGATTTCACGTGCTTTTTCAAGGGGGAACTCTTCGCGGGTCACCACTTCCTCGATGACACCGCCAAAATTCATTTTTGCCATAATTATAGATTATTGGTTATAGGTTATTGGTTATTGTTTCGTGTTATCCTATCCTGTTTGTTTTGCGCCTGCAAAGGTACGACAAATAATTGAGAATTGAAAGATGATAGTTGAAAATTAAAGGATTTATTTGAAACATACCTTTGCTTGGCATACTACGTCGCTTTCATTTTTGCGGACTTCAACGTCAGTCTCATCGTCGCTGACGGGTTGCACATAGAAGCTAAGGCGGTCGCCGAGATAGGACTCTGCCTTGTAGGCAATCTCGAAGCGATGGACGTGCTGCTGTTCGAAGCGCTCGCGAGGGAAGAGGTCGAGGATGTGTTCGATGTACTTGATGCTGTTGATGTGGCCGTTGATGTCAACGTCGCTGTAATAGGTGTCGATGGTGCGGACGAGTTGCAGTTCGTGGAAGCGGAAACGTCCGTGCCCCTCGATAGGGCAGATGTCCTCTTCCTCAGGCACTACGTAATTGAGGATGTCGCCATCGTAGAGGGTCAACAGGTCGCACGGCTTGCGTGTGTCGAGGTCAATCATAGCCCACACGCTTCTGGCATAGCCCAGCGGCTTACCGTCAGCCCGATGAATGGAGAAGTTACGGTTCGTGAACAGCTTCATCACGCTCTCCACCCATGTCCTGACCTCGCAATGTTCATATTGCCGGGGCATCTCGTTCATCTCGATGCTTAGGCGCGAGAGAACCCAGGTGTGCTGAGTCTCGTTCAAGGCACCGATGCCCCAGCCGCGCTTCTGCGAATGGTTGCCCGCAGCGTTAAGCAAATGATTGCCCAGCACGCCAAGGAAGATGCGTCCTGTGAAATCTACATGGAAGGGCTCAACGTAGAAAGGATAGTGGTCTATCAATTCATATTTCATAGTTCATAGTAGTGGTTAGTGGTTAGAGGAATGTTTTCTGTGGTTAGGGGTTAGAGGTTAGGGGTTAGAGAATACCTTTGTTCCCTGAACTAAGCATCCCCAGCATTCCTCTAACCACTAACCTCTAACCACTAACCTCTAAAGAATCTCTAACATTATGAATTGCCATTGTGTTCTTCCTCGCGCTTGGCGATGTAAGCATCAAGGCGCTCGATGCACGACTTCGTCACGGCGATGCGGCCTGTACGGACGAACTGCAGGACGCAACCCAGCGCATCGAGCTGTGTGAAGAGTTCTATCACATCCTTCGTGATGCCTGTATTCTCTACGATAGTGTAGGTGGGGTTCACCTCCACGATGCGTGCATCAAAGCGACGGACGATGCACGAGATGTCCTTGTTGGCAAGCACCATCGGCGTAGAGAGCTTCAGCAGGGAAGTCTCAAGGATGAAGATCTCGTCGTCGATGAAGCAGTTGGCCTGCAGGACATCGACCTTCTTCTCGATCTGTTTGGTCAGCATCTCTGCCATTTCCTGCTTGCAGTAACAGGTGATGGTGTATTTGTGGACACCAGGCGTAGAAGAGGCACAAACGTTGAGGCTCTCGATGTTGACCTGTCTGCGGGTGAAGACTGCGGTTATCTGGTTGAGGATACCTGCGAAGTTCTCCGAATAGACGATGAGCGTGTAGAGCGTCAGTCCGTCGTGACTGAGCAAAGCTCCTTCGTGACCAGGCACGGCAGGCCGCGCTACTGCATTGCGCTTGAAGGTTTCTATCTGACTGCCCTCTGCTGCATCCTGGGCAAGGGTGGCGCGGCGCTGCCGTGCCAGGTTCTTCTCGAAGCTGTCGTGTTCAATGGCAGCCGCAGCATAAACAGCTTCATTGAATTCCTGTATGTCCTGAACCTGCTCCAACTCATCGCACTTACCGCAAGTGTTGCAGTCGCCGCATTCGGCATTTCCTATCTTATTCTTTACTTCCATAACTATGAACTATGAATTATGAATTGACCTCAAGCAGCATCTCATCCACGTTAGCACCGGGAGGTGTCATGGGCAGGACGTTGTCTTCTTCCTTCACGGCACATTGCAGGAGGTAGGGGCCGTCGGTGGCAAGCATCTCGCGGATGGCAGCATCAAGGTCCTTGCGGTCGATGACGGTGCGGCAGGGGATGTCGTAGCCAGCGGCTATCTTCTCGTAGTCGGGGTTGAGCATCGGCGTAAAGGAGTAGCGCTTGTTGAAGAACATGTACTGCCACTGGCGGACGTTGCCGAGGAAGTTGTTGTTCAGGAGTATCATCTTCACGGGGATGCGGTTCTCCATGATGGTGCCGAGTTCCTGAATGGTCATCTGGAAGCCACCATCGCCGCAGAACATGCAGACTGTCCTGTCGGGAGCGCCGAAGCAGGCACCCATGGCTGCCGGTATGCCGAAGCCCATAGTGCCGCAGCCGCCGCTGGTGACTACGGAGCGGGGCTTTGTGAACTTAAAGTAGCGGCAGCCAAACATCTGGTTCTGCCCGACGTCGGTCACAAGAATGGCTTCGTTGCCCGATGCCTCGCTGACCTTGCGCACCACTTCGCCCATCAAGAGCGGGCCTTCTGTAGGGTTAAGGGCAGCATCAATGACCTTCGTGTATTCCTTCTCTTCGTAAGGTTTGAAGCCGTCTATCCAAGCCTTGTGAGTAGCTTTGTCCACGAGCTTCGTCACTTGGGGCAAGGTCTGCTTGCAGTCGCCGAGCACGGAGAGCGTGGGCTTCACGTTCTTGCCGAGCTCCGAGGGGTCAATCTCGAAGTGGATTATCTTGGCTTGCTTGGCGTATGTCTTCAGGTTGCCCGTCACGCGGTCGTCGAAGCGCATACCGACGGCAATGAGCAGGTCGCACTGGTTGGTCATTACGTTGGGAGCCAAGTTGCCATGCATTCCGAGCATACCCATGTTGAGCGGATGGTCGGAAGGAGCAGCGGAGAGTCCGAGCAGAGTTGCGCCGAACGGTATCTGTGCCTTCTCGCAGAGAGCAAGCAGTTCCTTGTTTGCACCAGCCAGCTCCACGCCTTGACCAACGAGCATGAAGGGCTTCACGCTCTCGTTTATCATGCGTGCAGCCTTCTCGATAGCACCTTCTTCGGGTTGCGGGTTTGGGTTGTAGCTGCGGATGAAATCGACTTTCTGCGGCGCATACTCTATCATGGCCGTCTGTGCATTCTTTGCGAAGTCGAGCACCACGGGGCCAGGCCTTCCGCTCTTCGCGATGAAGAAGGCACGTGCCACTGCCCAGGGGATGTCTTCGGCACGGCGAATCTGGTAGTTCCACTTCGTGATGGGTTGCGTCACGCCGACCACATCGACTTCTTGGAAAGCGTCTGTGCCGAGCATGGCTGCACCTACCTGACCGCAGATGACGACCATAGGCGTAGAGTCAATCATGGCATCGGCAACGCCGGTGATGGTGTTCATGGCACCAGGGCCACTGGTCACGATGGCGCAGCCCACCTTGCCACTGACGCGGGCATAGCCCTGAGCTGCATGGACGGCAGCCTGTTCGTGGCGAACAAGTATGTGATGCAGGGTCTTCTTGTGGTCGTAGAGAGCGTCGTAGGTTGGCATGATGGCACCGCCAGGGTAGCCGAAGAGAATGTCAACGCCTTCATGTTCAAGGCTCCGCATCAAAGCCTCTGCACCGCTTATCTTTTCTGTCATATCTGGTTCTTTTATTTCTAGTCTTTCTAGTTTCTCTAGTCTTTCTAGTTATTCTAGTCTATCTAGTTTCTCTAGTCAATCTATGATTCTCACTCCGCCTTTGTCTGCGCTTGCCACGGATTGGGCATAAGCCCTTAGTGCCTTGCTTACGGTGCGGTTCCTGCGCAGGGGTTGCTGTGGGCGAGCTGCGAGTTCTTCGTCGCTGAGCTTCACGTTGATGCTGCGGCTGGGGATGTCGATGACGATGATGTCACCGTCCTTTATCTTGCCGATGTTGCCACCGCTGGCTGCTTCGGGAGAGATGTGCCCGATGCTGAGGCCGCTTGTGCCGCCCGAGAAGCGTCCGTCGGTGATGAGGGCGCACTCCTTGCCCATGTGCATCGACTTGATGTAGGAAGTGGGGTAGAGCATCTCCTGCATACCAGGGCCGCCCTTCGGTCCTTCGTGCGTAATGACGACGCAGTCGCCTTTCTTCACCTTGCCGCCAAGGATGCCTTCGCAAGCATCTTCCTGAGAGTCGAAGCAGACAGCCGGTCCCTCAAAGTGCCAGAGCTCAGGAGCTACGCCAGCCGTCTTCACCACGCAGCCGTCCTGTGCGATGTTGCCAAACAAGACTGCCATACCGCCGTCCTTCATGTAGGCGTGTTCTATGTCGCGGATGCAACCGTTCTCGCGGTCGGTGTCGAGGGTGTCGTAGTATGTTTCTTGTGACCCCATGACGTTCGAGAACTTGCCGCCTGGTGCGCTATAGTATATTCTAGTACAACTAGAATCACTAGTAGGGCTAGTAATGTCGTATTTAGCAATGTCTTCGCCCAGGGTAGCGCCGTTCACGCGCTTGCAAGTGAGGTCGAGCAAGCCGCCTTTGGCCAGTTCGCCGAGGATGCCGAGGATGCCTCCGGCGCGGTTCTCTTCTTGGATGCTGTACTTCTGCCAGTTCGGAGAGAGCTTGCAGAGGAAGGGTACCTTGCGTGAGAGCGCGTCGATGTCCTGCATCTTGAAATCGACTTCGCCTTCCTGAGCTACAGCCAGCAGGTGGAGCACCGTGTTGGTCGATGCGCCCATAGCAATGTCGAGGGTCATGGCGTTGAGGAAGGCCTGACGCGTGGCGATGCTGCGAGGCAGGACACTCTCGTCGCCGTCCTCGTAGTAGGCGAGGGCATTCTTGACGATAATCTTTGCAGCCTGCTTGAAGAGCTCGATGCGGTTCTTGTGCGTGGCGAGGATGCTACCGTTGCCGGGCAGAGAGAGTCCGATGGCTTCGGTCAGGGAGTTCATGGAGTTGGCGGTGAACATGCCAGAGCAAGCGCCGCATCCCGGGCAGGCCATCTGCTCCACCTGAGCCAGTTCCTCGTCGCTGACTGTGGGGTCGCCACCCTTTACCATAGCTGTGATGAGGTCGGCATTCTCGCCGTTCAGCTTATGGGATTCCATGGGGCCACCACTCACGAAGACGGCGGGAATGTTCAGCCGCATGGCAGCCATGAGCATACCGGGCGTCACCTTGTCCCGGGCGTCACCTTGTCGCAGTTGGAGATGCAGACCATGGCATCGGCCTTGTGTGCATTGACCATGTACTCCACCGAGTCGGCGATGATGTCGCGCGAGGGTAGGGAGTAGAGCATCCCGTCGTGACCCATGGCGATGCCGTCGTCGATGGCAATAGTGTTGAACTCTGCAGCATAGCAGCCGAGCTTCTCTATCTCTTGTTTGACGATTTGTCCTATCTCGTGGAGGTGTGTATGACCAGGCACGAACTGCGTGAAAGAGTTGACGACAGCGATGATGGGCTTGCCGAATTGTTCGCGCTTCATGCCGTTAGCCACCCAAAGGGCACGTGCTCCTGCCATGCGTCGGCCTTCTGTACAAACTGAACTGCGAAGTTGATGTTTCATAGTTTATCCTTATTCTCTAATCTTTAATCCTTAGTCTATTCGCTTTGCGAATTGGCTGCAAAGATAACACATTCCTTTCTTTTAGCCAACAAAACACGACATTATTATATTTTATATGTACAAAAAGATATTTCTTTGCCCCTGTCTGTCCATCTATGCTAGAATTTTCTTACCTTTGTATCGAAAAACGTCATAACTATGAAAAAAGTTCTCCAATACTGCTTCCTAACGTTCCTCGTCGGAATGGTCTCTGCAAGCCTTTCGGCACAGGAGCCCGCCGATACTGCCGACAAGGAACGGGACTCAGTCATCAGCGACCTCAACAGTCAGCTTCAAGACCTCAGCCTTCAGCTCCAGGACATGAACATGCAGAACATCATGCTTCAGGAGGAGTTGGAGCGTACGGGCCACAAAGTCAAGATGGACTCCATTTCCCTTGCCAAACGCATCAGCCTCATCGATTCGCTCCGTGCTCTTACACCTGGTGCCCCACTCGTGGTGGATGGCGATACGTTGTTGCGGCTCTATGCCCGTCGAGGCGGCGTCACGGCGGAATCACGCGTGAAGGTAGCCAAGGATAAGATTGAGGAACTGGGCCACCGGTTGACGCTCAGCACCGATTCGCTCTACGTCTTCGAGGGAGACTTCTCGTCCGACATCATGGCTTCCGGCGAGCTTATCCTCAGCATCATCGACACGGATGGACTCTGGGCAGGCAAGTCTCGTGCGGAACTGGCTGCGGACTACACACAGGTGATACAGGCTAAGGTCAACGAGATTCACGACGAGTACGGCCTTCAGCGCAAGCTGCGGAGCCTATGCTGGGCAGCCGTCATCATCGTCGTCCAGGTTATCCTCCTGATACTTACCAATCGACTTTTCCACCGTTGGAAGGGGCATGTCATGCGCCTCATCGTGCGTCGCCTGAAACCTATCGTCCTCAAGGACTATGAGTTCCTCAACGTTCATAAGCAAGGCATCATCTTCATGTCGCTCTACAAGGGTTTGCGCTACTACCTCATCCTGCTCCAACTGTGTGTGTCCATCCCTCTCCTGTTCTCCATCTTTCCTGAGACGGAGAAGATAACCTACACCGTCCTGGGCTACATCTGGAACCCCTTCAAGAACATTTTGCTTTCCGTCGCCAACTACATACCCAGCCTTTGCCAGATCTTTGTCATCTGGCTATGCTTCCACTACCTGTTGCGGCTCATCCGTTACTTCGCCGATGAAATAGAGCAGGAGCACTTGAAGATAAACGGCTTCTACCCCGATTGGGCGAAACCATCCTATTATATCCTGCGCGTCCTGCTCTATTCGCTGATGATTGTGATGATTTGGCCCTTGCTGCCCAACAGCGACTCGCAGGTCTTTCAGGGCGTCTCGGTCTTCATCGGTATCGTCGTCTCTCTCGGTTCCACCTCTATCGTCGGCAACCTTATGGCCGGTTTGGTGATGACCTACATGCGCCCCTTCCACATCGGCGACTATATCAAAGTGGGCGATACCGTGGGCGAAGTGATAGAGAAGACCGTGTTCGTCACTCGCATCCGCACACGCAAGAACGAGGTCATCACCATCCAGAATTCCAACTTGATGGCTTCGCAGACGAGCAACTACTCTGTTGCGGCTCGCAGTTACGGCATCATCGTTCATACGAAAGTAACGATAGGCTATGACGTACCCTGGCAGAAAGTGAAGGACATCATGGAGAGTGCTGCCTTTGCCACCCCGGGCATCAAGCATAAACCCCATCCCTTCCTGATGATAACCGCGCTCGACGACTTCTATGTGGAGTACGAAATCAATGCCTATACCGACGAAGCCGTGAAGCTGCCAGCCGTTTATTCTGCCCTTCATGGCAACTTGCTCAATCGCTTCTTCGAAGAAGGCGTTGAAATCATGTCCCCGCACATCTATGCCCGACGCGACGGCATAGACCTTCAGATGCCCGAGAGCTTTAAATCATAAGGCATACATAGTAAGATTATTAGGAATGCCTGGTTTGATAATTAGGCACGTCTAGTTTGGCAATTAGGTACGTGTCTTGGACAATCAATCTACGCTTTGAGATTCAACGACCCACGGAGTGTAGTTTGATTGTTCATGTACTTGCAATTGCATATACATGAACATGCAATTGCAAGTACATGAACAATCAAACTACATAACCTGCCATCTTCCTCTTTTCGGAAGCAATAATTATACAAAAAGGCAGGGTCGCGAGCGCGTCCCTGCCTTTGTTGTTATCTGATTAGTCTGAGTGTTCTGAGTGTTCTGATTATTCAGAGCACTCAGATTATTCAGAGACCTCAGATTATTCAGAGCACTCAGATTATTCAGAGACCTCAGATTATTCAGAGCACTCAGATTATTCAGAGCACTCAGATTATTCTGAGACCTTAGATTGTCTCTTACAGGCTCCAGTCCTCCTGCGTCTTGCGGACGTAGGTCTTGTAGCGGCGCTGGGCAGCTGCCTTACAAGCATCGTACAGCTCTTGAGCCTCTGCGGGAGCGGCCTTCTTCAGAGAGAGGAAGCGAACCTCGCCCTCGAGGAAGTCCTGGAACTTATCCCAATCAGGCTCCTTGCTGTCGAGCTGGAAGGGAGTCTTGCCCTCTTCGGCCAGAGCGGGATTGTAGCGCCACAGATGCCAGTAGCCGCATTCAACGGCCTTTGCCTCCTCTGCCTGGCTCTTGCCCATACCGCCCTTAGCCTTCAGGCCGTGGTTGATACAGGGAGCGTAGGCGATGATGAGTGAAGGTCCGTGCCAAGCTTCAGCCTCGCGGAAAGCCTTCAGGCACTGGCTTTGGTCGGCACCCATAGCCACCTGAGCCACATAGACGTTGCCGTAGGTAGCCTGCATGAGGCCGAGGTCCTTCTTGCCCACGCGCTTGCCGTTGGCAGCGAACTGAGCAATAGCACCGATAGGAGTTGCCTTCGAAGCCTGACCGCCCGTGTTGGAGTAAACCTCGGTATCGATAACGAAGATGTTGACATCTTCGCCAGAACCGATGACGTGGTCGAGACCGCCGTAACCGATGTCGTAGCTTGCGCCGTCACCACCGATAATCCATTGGCTTGCCTTGGCCAGCTTGTCCTTGTTCTCCAGCAGTTCGCTCTCGAGTGCGCATCCGCGGCACGGGCAGATGGGGCTGCCTGCTGCCTTGGCATCCTTGGCTTCCTGCAACTTCTGTACAGCCACCTCGGCGCCATACAGTTCCTTGCCCTTGCCCTGCCAGAACTCTATGGCTCCATCGATAGGCAGTATAGCCTTCTCCAGAGCGGCAACGAATTCATCGGTTGCTTTGCGGTTGGCGGTAGAGTCGTCGAATGTGTCGAGCCATTTCTGTGTGGCCTCGCGCATCCAGTCGAAGGCTGTAGTATTCACGAGTTCCTCGGCCAACTTGCGCATTCTGTTGCGCAACTTCTTGCGGCCGAGCACCATGCCAAGTCCGTATTCGCAGAAGTCCTCGAAGAGGGAGTTCGACCAAGCGGGGCCTTGTCCCTTCGCGTTCTTCGTGTAAGGAGTGGAAGGAATAGAGCCGGAGTAGATGCTGGAGCAACCTGTAGCGTTGCTGGCCATCTCGCGGTCGCCGAAGAGCTGGCTGATGAGCTTCACGTAAGGTGTCTCGCCGCAACCCGAGCAAGCGCCGCTGAACTCGAACAGAGGCTGAGCGAACTGGCTGTTCTTCGGGCTCTGCTTGATATCGACGAGGTCTTGCTTCGAGCTGACCTTCTTGACGCAGTATTCCCAGTTCTTTGCTTCCTGAGCAGCTTCGGCGCTGGAGTCGTCGTAGGCCACCATCTTGAGTGCAGGACCGCCAAGCTTCGGGTTGCCCGGGCAGACGTCGGCACAGTTGCCGCAACCCAGACAGTCCTTCACGCCGACCTGCATGACGAAGTGCATACCCTTCATAGCAGCAGGAGCCTTCATCTCGATGGTCTTGCCCTCGAAGCCCTTCACCTCCTCGTCGTCCATGACGATGGGACGGATGCAAGCATGAGGACAAACGAATGCACACTTGTTGCACTGGATGCAGTTGTCGGGGTTCCATACGGGAACGAAGCCTGCTACGCCGCGCTTCTCGTAGGCGGCTGTGCCCTGTTCCCAAGCGCCGTCCTCGTAGTCCTTGTAGGCGCTGACGGGCAGGTCGGCACCATTCTGAGCGTTGATGGGACGCACGAGCTTCGTGATGAACTCGGGTTCGTCATAGACGGGAGCCTCGTCGGCTGGCAGGTTAGCCCAAGCAGGATCAACAGGCAGCACCTTGTACTCGCCGCCGCGGTCAACGGCTGCAAAGTTCATGTTCACCACGTCCTCGCCCTTCTTGCCGTAAGACTTCACGATAGCCTTCTTCATCTGCTCTACGGCAAGCTCTACGGGGATAACCTCCGTGATGCGGAAGAA
>OMSJ01000077.1 GCA_900313705.1 uncultured Prevotellaceae bacterium | reverse complement strand
GTTTGTCGCTCAAAAACGATGCTTTGAAACGAGTGCATCAAAAAGTGCGTTTTCCAATGGTTTATTGCATCGTGTGGAATGGAATATCGGGAAGAGACCTGCCGGGCAGGGTTCTCTTCCCGATATTTCACGACAGCGTTCTGTTTATCTTGCTATGTAGGTTTTACCTCCGCGAATATAAATTCCACGCTGGGGGACGCGCGAAAGACGATGTCCAGCCAGGTCGTAAATCTCGTCTTCCGGGGTTTTTGCCATAGGCGCGTCATTTATGGAAGACGCGATATCTACGGTCATCCACTCGCTCCATTCAGAACTTCCATCCTCCGAGACAGCACGTACACGGTAATAGTACATGTCGGAATCAATGGGCATGATGACATGACTCGTGGAGGTGATTCCCGTAACGGTAGTAACCTTGCTGCCGACGCCGCTCATGTCCATAACCTTGACATTATAGAGATAAAAGCGCTTTTCCCTTGCTGTTGTGGCGAACTTGATGTTACAGCCAGCAGGAATGCCCTCGAAGGTCAAGGAGTAGGTGGCGCGGCTGGTGGTCAGGGGAATGGTCTTGGTAGCCACGGCTTGTCCGCCATTGAGCACAGAGAGGACGACACTGCTGCCTCCCGTCGCGTTGGATGCGGCGTCAAACTCGACGACCACCGTCTCCGTGGCATTGTTGACGGTCGGGGTCATGATGTAGCCGGTAGATACGGTGGAGCCGATGCTGACATGTTCATTCTTGGTACCGAAGACGTTGGAGACGGTCCAGCCCTGCGTCTGCGTATATTTGTCAACGACGCTGTTGCTGACGAGTGAGTTGAAGTTTACGCTGGCAAAGCCGGAGAAGTTCTCTTCCAGAATTGTAGCAGGTGCGGCCCCGCCGGTCATCGCCTCGATTTGGAGAGTATAGCTGTCAGCGCCATCAACCGGCATCCAATTGGCAGTGAACCCGTCCTCGCTTATGTCTGTAGGCATTGCCGGTTCGGGTGTCGGCAAGACAATACAGTCGCCGTAGATGAAAGAGATTTTGCCATCGGCAGTCTCCCTGATGCCATGAACGAGGTTGGCATGTTGCTTTGTGCCGTCCTTTTCGGTCTTAAACCATGTCAGTTGCGGCACATTCTTCACCTTCTTCGAGCCCGGATACGGGTCCCCTGCTTCGTCTGCAGCCGTTATTGAATACATGTAGCCTTCATACGAAGACCCCGTGAGGTCGCCGACTTTCCCATCGGCTGGCAGGAAGGTCATGCGCTGGTGGTTCTTGTCGGCATTGACGGTGTTGTTATTCCATGCCGTCGGGTCATAGTCGATATGCCAGACCATGAGTCCATGTCCTCGGTTGCCTGTGCCGAAGGTCACCTTCTGGCGGTTTTCCAGGATGTAGTATTCGTTGGCGGTGCCCGAGTTCCTGATGATATATGCCACTCCTTCTTCGTTGATGGCAGGCATGTCGGTCACCATGCACGGCTCTGTCAGCGGGATGAGGTCAATCCATCCTGCCGACCAGCGCTCGTAGGCGGTGTATGGGCTTGGTATCTCGCCGTAACCCTGGGGACCGTTGTAGCTTCCGCCATCGAGCAAATCCCAGTTCTGTCCGCCACTTCCGCCGGAGTATTCCATATCGTAGAAGTCCGGGAATCCCAGGCAGTGACTGAACTCGTGACAGGCAGTGCCGATGCCGCTGAGGATACTCGAGGTTTCCAATTCGTTGGAAACAGCATAGGTGTCGATATAGACGCCGTCCAAGCGTTGCCTTCCGCTCCCGCAGCCATAGTAGGTGGCCGAGGAGAGTGCCCACTCGTGGGGCCAGATATAGCCTGGGGTTTGAGAGTAAGTCACACCGGCATAGATGCAATAGACCTGGTCCACCTCTCCGTCACCGTCCCAGTCATAGTCTGCATAGTTGACCTGTGAGTTGACAAGCTTCAGTGCCTCTATGACCATCTCGGGAGCGCGGTCGTCCAGGCTGCTGTTGGGAGCAGAGCCATAATACTTGCGTGTCTGAGAGAGCTTGATAGGCCCGATGACGTCGAAGTCTATGGTAAGCAACCCATAGCTTTGCTCTATGAAATAGTCGCGCACGGAACCTACGTGTCTGTTGAGCGAGAAGCCTTGCTGGTTGAAGCGGTTGTTCCACTGGGTAGCGGCATTGCTCTTCATGCTTTCGTCGGAGAACTCCACCAGGAGGACGAGTCCACGCTTCGTCTGCGGTTGGGTATTGACGCGAAGCGGTCCGTACTGGTGGCGCCGGGCAACATTGGCATTACGCATCTTCTCCAGACGGGCCAGACGGCGTTCATTGACACCCGGCAAACGCTGGGTATGGTGACGACCATGAGGCGGGTTCTGTCTCACCAAAGGTTGTGCCTCGACAAGGATACAGCACAGGAGAGCTGTGCAAAGTGTTACAAGGTATTTAATCATATATTATATATAAGGTATAATAGTTGTTTTGAGCCGCAAAGGTACGAATAATATCTGTATTTCGAGCCAGTCACCGCAAAGAATTATCCTTAACTTATATTATTTGAGTTTGAAAAGCAACAAAACGGAGATATTGAAATAAGTACACGGACTTATGAGGAGAAGTACACGTACTTATGGGGAGAAGTACACGTACTTACGAGCATAAGTACGGGGACTTCTGACAGAGAATCGCCCGACTTCTGCTTTTCCTGACCTTTTTTCTTTGTATTTCGCCTGCTTCTTAGTACCTTTGCAGCCGAAATGGAAAACAAGTTGAAAACAGGCAAGGTATTCCTCATCGCCGGCAGCGAGCCGCTGGGGAGTGCAGGTGTCCAGGCGGACATCAAGGCCATCACGCGTTGCGGCGGCTGGGCTGCTGCCGCACTGACATGTATCGTGGACGAAGACGTGAACCGTATCAAGGGCATTCACCATCTGCCGAGCGAACTGATTGTCTCGCAGGCGGAATCGTTCCTGAGCACCGTCGGCGCTGACTGCATCAAGACGGGCTTGTTGCCTACCGAAGAAATCATTCGCGCCGTGGCCAGCGTGCTTCAGCGCTATGACAGGCAGCCCATCCTCATCGACCCCGTCATCGTGAACTTCGCAGGCGAGCAACTGGTCAGCGATGCTGCCATTGCTGCCTACAAGGAGGAGCTCTTTCCGCTCGCCACGCTCATCACACCCAACGTACACGAAGCGGAGTTCCTGTTAGGGCATGCCATCAGCGACCCTGCGAACGACTTGCGGAAACTGAGTGAATGGGGATGCAGCGTACTGGTGAAGAGTGTGGACGAAGGGCGATACCTCGTAGATTACCTGTACGACCGCGAAACCGCAACGCTCACGCCGCACCCGAAGAAGAAGCTGGTGCTGGACGACCGCAACGGCACAGGCGACACCCTGGCAAGTGCCATCGCCACTCACCTGGCGAAAGGCGACGACCTTGCCACTGCCGTCACACGCGCCGAAGCCTACATGAGCTACTTCCTGGCCGGCCCGCGATACTACATCAGCGCAGGACTATAACCCAGGGGAGCACGGGGCCCATGAGGCTAATGAGGCCCATTAGGCCCATGAGACCCATAAGACCCATAAGACCCATAAGACCCATGAGGCCCATAAGACCCATGAGACCCATAAGACCCATAAGGCCCCTATGAATAATGGGGCCCAGGGCCCCATTATTCTATACTTCTGATTTTCTGAGAAGCATCGGCCTACGCCGCATAGGTCTTTGCGGGCGTTTGCCGATAACCTTCTGCTTATTTCTCTATGTGCTCCTTGTTTGAGCGCTGGTCGCCATAGTGACCATAGATGCCATAATGACCATAGCGTCCGTAGCCGTAGCCATACTTGCCGTACTTACCATACTTGCCGTATTTGCCATAGCCATAGTAATAGCCGTACTTCTTCTTCTTCATGTCAACGGCATTGAGCACCAAGTTGATCTTCGGCAACTTGTTCTCATCCTTGAGGCTGTTGATGAGTTCGAAGTTAGCACGCGGGCTGTAGTCGGCACGGCAGACGAAGAGGCACATGTCGGCCACACGACCGATGGAGAGGGTATCGCTGACAAGGCCGATGGGCGGTGTGTCGAGCAGGACATAGTCGTAGTGCTCCTTGAGCAGGTCAACGGCTTTGTCAAGCTGTTCGCGGGAGATGAGCTCGCCTGGGTTTGGCGGGATGATACCGGCTGGCAGGACGTCGAGGTTCTTGTTGATTACGCCGTGTACAATCTGGTCCTCGAGCACGCTATACGACATGTCGGTGCCGGAAAGGAAGGTGGTGATACCCTTCTTGTCGGCAGAGATGTTGAAGAGCTTAACGAGACGGGGCTTGCGGATATCCAGACCCACGATAATCACCTTCTTGCCCATCAAGGCCAGCGACATGGCGAGGTTGGTAGAGACGAATGTCTTACCCTCACCGGGGATACAACTGGTACAGAGGATAACCTTCTCGTCTGACTCCAGGATGAATCGCAGGTTGGTACGCAGTCCTCGGAAGGCTTCCTCCATCGCATTGTTGGTATTCTCGCGAACCACAAGGGCCTTCTCGCCATCGACCGTCTTGCCTGCCATCGGGATGTCAGCCAAGATGCTGATCTTTGTCAGCTTCTCGATGTCCTCACGACCTTCGATGCGGTAGCGGAGCAAGTTCAGCAGGAAGATGATGGCAACAGGCAGACCAGCGCCGAGTATCAAAGCCACCAGCCAGATAATCATGGGCCTGGGGGCTACCTGACCCATCTTCTGGGGAGAGTCGATGATACGAGCCTTGGCAGCTGTGCTGGCCAGAGAGATGTAGTTTTCCTCGCGCTTCTGCAAGAGCATCAGGTAAAGGTTGGCCTTAATCTCCTGCTGACGGCTCATGTTGGTGAGCGCACGTTCCTGGGTAGGTGTGCTGCTGATGCGGCTGCTGAACATGTGGTACTGGCTGTCGGCACTTGCCTTCTGTGTCATGATGTCACTACGGATGGCCTCCAAGCTCATCTTGATAGAAGGCCACATTTCCTCGAGCTGAGAATTGAGACGCTGCACGACAGGGTTGTCCTCGCTCGAGGACTTGAGCAGACGGTTTCGCTGAATCACACCATCATTGTAATCCTTGATGATGGCATTGAGGTTGGCATCCTTCAAGCCGATATTAGCAGGGATGACCTGCATGGCATTGGCGGGATTGTTCACGTAGTTGACCAGGCTGTTGATGATGTTGAGCTGGGTCTCCAGCTCCACCTGCTGCTTCTGGTACTCGGTGGAGCTAGTCAGCGCCGTCGATGCATTGTTGGTCAGGTTGATGAGCTCGTTGCTCTTCTTGTACTGCTCCAGCTCACCCTCGGTGACGTCCAGTTCGCCACGAATGGCATCGATACGTTCCTTGATGAACTCCTCAGTTTTCATTGCCACCTCGTTCTTGTCCTCGTTGGCATCATCGTTGTAGCTCTTGAAGAGCTCGTTCAGGTAGTCGAGCGAGCGACCGACCTGCGTGTCGGTAAAGGACACTTCGGCCACAGTCGTCGTCTTGCTGGTGGCTCCCACGCCGAGCTTCTTCCTGTAGATGCGTGCAGCCATCTCGACGGGGATGATGGTAGCATAGAGCTTCTCGTCCTTCCACTTCGTACCGGGGTTCTGCTGGAAGATGATGACTCCCAGAGGTGTGTTGATGCTGCCGGGGAGTTTCTGGATGTCTCGCTCGAAGGTGACAGGCTCCTTCTGGCCTTCTATGAAGACCTTGCCTTCCACGTGAAGGCCTTTGTCCTTCTTGGTTATCTCCATGTCAATGGGAGTCCTCAGTACAGCAAGCTGATGCTGGGGCATGTCCACGATGATGGGGTTGTTCTGATACTGCTCAATCTTGCGGACACGGCCTTCGATAGCATAGCTGACATAGAGCTTCAGCGACTTCACCACGCGGCTGTTGATATTGGTACTGCTCAATATCTCCAGCTCATTGTCGAAACCGTTACTGTTGGAGATGAGACCCATGTTCTCGAGGTTCATCTGTCCAGCTATCGCACGCCTTCCATTTCTGTCATCGTCCTTAATCAACACCTTCATAGCCGACGTATAGACCGGCTGAGTGTAGCGCAGATAGCAAAAAGCCAGACACAGCGCCACAAAGGTTGACAACACTATCCACTGCCAGTTGAGCACCACAATGGTCCAAATCGCAGACAGGCTAAAAGCATTCGATTCTTCTTCCTTCTGTAATTCTTGGTTAGCAACGTATTCTGCCATATTTCTTTAATTATAATTGAGTTTTTTCGAATTAATGTCAATCAGCGTGCAAAGATACAAATAAATATAATAATGTTAAAGGATTTGCACGAAAATTTGTCTTTCGGTGAGATTTCCTTGTCATATAAGTATTGTTTTGCACAAAATGTTGTAACTTTGCCTACGCGGAGTAGTGCTTCCGAAGAAACGCAACTCCCCTTCAAAGCAATGCACAACGAAAACACCAACATACCAGTGCGGCGAACAATGCGGCACTGGCTTCGCAATAGCATAACCATCCTGACAGAAGCACTCATCTGGACAGGTTGCGTGTATGCCGCTACACTGCTGCAAGAGCCGAAAGCCGACGCCGGCACGCCGCCGTCGCACGTCTGGCTTGTGCTCTTTGGCTGGGGCATCGCCTTCCTCTTTGTCGTGACACGCTTCATTCCAAGCAATGTCTTCAGCCGTACCGCACGGCGAGACGAGATTGTCGCCCAAGCCATGAAGACAGTTCTGGCCTTCACCGTGCTCAGCCTTGCTGCCTTCACCGAAAGGACTGGCTTACAGCTCTATGCCTGCCTCTTCTTCGGCATCGCACTGACCCTGGAACGCCTCATCCTCAACAGCCTCTTCATCCGCTACAGCCTACGCCACTGTGAGCACGCAGTCATCCTTTGCAACGAGGAAACGGCTTGGCAGCAGCAAGCTCTGCGGCAGAACACCTACGGGCTTAAACTGGAACGGCTGGAGACACCGGCACCACAGCAGTTGGCAGATTACCTTGCAGCGCATCCCGAGACGGAGAACGTCTATTGTGCACCTTCATCCATGCAAGCAACTGAGCTCGAAGGCATCGCCCACATTTGCCACAAGCAAGGCGTATCGCTCCGCATCATGCCCCTTGCTCCATGTGCCCTACCCCAGACGATGCAAGCAGAGTGCCGAGGCTCCGTCAATGTACTCTCGCCTGCCACACCACCCCTCCAAACATTCGCAGGCAGAGCAACAAAGCGACTGACAGACATCGTATTAAGCCTCCTGGTTCTGCTCACCGTCTTCCCCATCTTCGGACTTATCGCCTTCATCTGCATCAAGCGTCAGAGTCGCGGTCCTGTCCTCATAACCCGCCACATGTGCGGCATGGACGGCAAGACATTCCAAAGCCTTACCTTCCGCACACGCCACTATGAAGCCGCACCCTCTTTCCTCGACGGCATCAACGACCCTGGCTACTTCCCCTTCGGAAAGTTCCTCACCCACTCGCGATGGGAACAGTTGCCACAGTTCCTCTGCGTCCTCTGGGGCAGCATGACGATTGTCGGCTCTCAGACCATGCGGCCCGAGCACTACGCCGACTACCTCAGCGAGCAGAAACAGCTCTTCGCCGATGGCTACCGCCTCAAAGCCGGCATCACCAGCTACCGCTTTGCCCCACAGACCGAAGGCAGCACAAAGGCAGACGTCTGGTACTTCCGCAATTGGGGCTTCTGGCTCGACATACGCATCATGCTCCAGCGCATCGGCACCCTCTTGAGCAAATCCAAAGCAAAGTCTATACAATACATATAATATATATAAGAATAGCTCCCTCCAAGTTTCCCCTCAAGGGAGGATCACAAACACATCAAACAGCAAATAGTAAATCATTAAATAGTAAATAGTAAATCATTAAATAGTAAATTCAAATCATGTCTATATTCAGCAAACTTTTCCGCCGAAGCGAGAAAGAACAAGAAACAAAAGTGGGCGGCATGGAAGACTTCATGCTCCTCATCCGCGTCTATTACCAGGCAGTGATGGCCGCCCAACTGGGCATCAACAATCTGGGCGCACTGCCAGACCTGCGCATCTTCAAGCAGACCTACCACGTCGCTACCCTCAACAACAAGCTCGGCACTGCCGAGAAGAAACATTGCCGTAAGCTCATGCAGGACATCTACGGCATCAGCGACAACTTCTTTACCGAAATCGATGGCAGCATCCGCAAGCAATGCCGCAAGATACAGGACGCTCAGAGCTACCTCATTCAGTTCCAAGGCTTCAGCCAAGACCTTATGATGCTCATGGGCAATCTCATGCAATGGAAGATGAGGTTGCCGGGCTTCTTCCGCAGCGCACTTCGCGAGATGACAGCCAAACAGGTTCACGAGATCATGACGAAGAACGACTGGAAGGACGAAGGTGTGCGACGCGCCTGCGTCTCCATTCGCAAGTATCAAAACGTCCTCGGATACACAGAACAGTGGATGACAGAGTACGTATATACCATTGTTATGCTCGCAAAAAAGGAACCAAAGAAAAATACTGAGCAATAAACTTGCATAAAGACAAAAAAAGTGCTATCTTTGTGCGCAAATTGAGGTAATCGTATCATGAATCAAGAACTCAAGGACACCATCATCCGTCTGGAGACACGCGTCAGACAGCTCATCATGCAGCAGGCCCAACTGCAAGAAGAGCTGGGCAAGTTGCGTCATCAACTGGACAAGAAGGATGAGGAAATCCTCAACTTGCAGATTCAGAACGAAGAGCTCAGCCAGCAATACAGCCGTCTCAAGATGGCAAAGTACATCGATATGGCCGACAATGACGTAAAGGACATGCGAGGCCGTATCAGAACGATGGTGCGCGATATTGACCGGTGCATCTCTATGCTCAAAGTGACACAGTAGTGTGGATTAGGGATTAAAGATTAGAGATTAAGGATTAAAGATTTGAGACTTAACTATCAAGAGCAATGGATGACACCCTTTCAATAACTCTCCACTTCGGTTCATGGACCCTGCCCATGACCATCAAGCGTGACGAAGAATATGTTTATCGTCAGGCCGAGAAACTTATCAAGGAGAGATTCAACTTCTACACAAGCAGTTATCCCGGACAAAGTACGGAGATGTATCTGGTAATGACCATCCTCGACATTGCCGTGCAAAGCAAGCGTCAGGAGACGAACTACGATGCACAGCCCGTCTTGGATGCCCTCCGCCCACTGCTTTCGGAAGTCGAGGCCGCACTCATCAATGAGAAAGTAAAAAAGTGAAAGGTGAAAGACAACAGCAACAGCAGACTCTTCGCACCTCATCATTAATTTAGAGAGTGACCCCGATTATTAACTATTTATCTATCTTATAATTCATGACAACAAACATCATAGTTGCCCTTTTGGTCGCTATCGCCGTATTCTTTATCCTTGTAGCGGTATGGTACTTCGTTGCCGTGCCAGCCAAGCGAAAAGCACTCGCCGAAGAAGCCCGCGAGAATGCAGAGAAAGAGGCAGAAGTCATCAAGCAGAAGAAGTTGCTTGAAGTAAAAGAGAAATTCCTGAGCAAACGCACCGAGCTCGAAAAGGAAGTACGTCAGCACAATCAGCAGATTCAGCAGAGCGAGAACCGCATCAAGCAGCGCGAAATGCAGCTCAACCAGAAACAGGACGAGCTGACACGCCGCAAGCAGGAAGCCGATGCACAGCGCCAACGCATGGAGACGCAGCAGGCAATGCTCGAGAAGAAAGAAGAGGAACTCAACGCACGTTTCTCCGATCTCATCAATCAGGAACGCACGAAGTTGGAGGAAATCTCCGGACTGAGCGTGGAAGAAGCACGCGACCGTCTGGTAGAGACTCTCAAGGACGAGGCAAAGACCAATGCAGCCGCATACATCAACGAGATAATGGATGATGCTCGCATGACAGCTACCAAGGAAGCCAAGCGCATCATCATCCAGAGCATCCAGCGCGTTGCCACAGAGACCGCTGTCGAGAACTCCGTCACGGTGTTCCACATCGACAACGACGAAGTGAAGGGACGCATCATCGGTCGCGAAGGACGTAACATCCGTGCCCTCGAAGCAGCCACTGGCGTGGAGATTGTCGTTGACGACACGCCCGAGGCCATCGTCATCAGTGCCTTCGACCCCATCCGCCGCGAGGTATGCCGTCTGGCTCTTCACCAGCTCGTCAGCGACGGTCGCATACACCCCGCACGCATCGAGGAAGTTGTGGCAAAGGTCAAGAAGCAGGTCGATGAGGAAATCCTCGAAGTTGGTAAGCGCACCACCATCGACCTCGGCGTCCACGGCCTGCACCCCGAACTGATTCGCATCGTCGGCAAGATGAAGTATCGCAGCAGCTACGGGCAGAACCTCCT
>OMSJ01000166.1 GCA_900313705.1 uncultured Prevotellaceae bacterium | reverse complement strand
AGGGTAGAGTTTGCCATCCAGCCTGATGCCGTAGATTGTCCATGAGTTCGGGTCGTCGCCCTCAATGTAGTCGAACGTCTTTGTACCTTTCGGAAGCGGATTGAAATAGAGGATAAGGGAGTCGCGCTGTGCGTTCCTGTCATAAGCTTTGCCCAGCTCAAGGGCATCATCTGCAAGGACTTGGGTGCCATCATGCGTCAGGATGCGTCCCCCACCTTGACGGGCCAGATGTTGGCATTGTAAAAGGAATTCTTCATTAGTGAACGGAACGCAGGACGCTCGATGACGACGTCCTTAGCCTGCCCTGCCACCGCAACAAGAGCAAGCAGAAAGAGGATGATTCGCTTCATGTTTTTGTCTGTTTAACGTGTGTCTTCTGCTTATAATACCCCTCAATGGCGGGAAAAGCTAACCCCAAAGGTGAGAAATCGCACAAAGATAAGCATTTTTAACACGTGAAGTCGGCTGAGCTTGCATGTGAAGTCGGCTGAGTTTACACGTGAAGTCGGCTGAGTTTGCACGTGAAGAAGAAAAAGAGGGCACGCTCCTTGCTCAAGAAACGTGCCCTCTGTCCGTATTGATGCCACTTGATTGGAGGCGCTTCTACTCTTTCTGCTCCTTCTTTTCCTTGCCGGATTTGAAGACTGCTCCGCTCTTCATGGCATCGTATATCTTGCCTATGATTTCCTCGCTAAGTTCGGGATTGTCTCGCAGGACAGCCTTCGTGGCCTCCTTGCCCTGGCCGAGCTTGCTGCCGCCATAGCTGAACCACGAGCCACTCTTCTGTATGATGTCGAAGCCGACGCCCAGGTCGACTATCTCTCCCTCGCGGCAAATGCCCTCGCCATACATGATTTCGAACTCGGCACGACGGAATGGAGGCGCCACTTTGTTCTTCACTACCTTGACCTTCACATCGTTGCCAATGACGTTCTCGCCGTCCTTGATGGGCGACGACTTGCGTATGTCGAGGCGAACCGAAGCGTAGAACTTCAAGGCGTTGCCGCCCGTGGTGGTCTCAGGACTGCCGAACATGACGCCTATCTTCTCGCGCAACTGGTTGATGAAGATGCAGGTGGTGTTCGTCTTGCTGATGGTGGAGGTGAGCTTACGCAAGGCCTGACTCATCAGACGGGCTTGCAGGCCGACCTTGTTGTCGCCCATATCACCCTCCAGCTCCGCTTTGGGCGTGAGGGCAGCCACCGAGTCGATGACGATGATATCGACGGCTGCGCTACGAATCAGCTGGTCGGCTATGTCGAGAGCCTGCTCGCCGTTGTCGGGCTGAGAGATAAGAAGCTCATCGACGTTCACGCCAAGATTGGCAGCATAGAAGCGGTCGAAGGCATGCTCGGCATCGATGAAGGCCGCGATGCCGCCTTGCTTCTGGGCCTCGGCAATGGCATGAATGGCCAGCGTCGTCTTGCCGGACGACTCGGGACCGTATATCTCGACGATGCGTCCCCTTGGGTAACCGCCCACGCCAAGCGCGTAGTCCAACCCAACGGAACCTGTCGGAATGACCTGGATATTATCGACTTTCTCTTCGCCAAGCTTCATGATGGAGCCCTTGCCGAAGTCCTTCTCTATCTTCGCCATAGCAGCCTGCAACGCCTTCAGCTTCTCGCTCTGCTGTCCGGAGGCTGTTACTTCAGTTTCTTTTTTTGCCATAGTTTTGAGTCTTTTGGGGGCAAGGAGCAAGGGGCAAGGAGCAAGAGTTTTGCTCTCTATCCTTAATCTTTGCCTAATAATTATTACTATTTAATTTTTTCTTCTAATGATTTCTTTAATCCACTTAATAAGCGTGATAAACTGACCATATTGGTTTCATTGGTTTCTAATTCCTTGTCAGAGATGTAGGCAAGGAGGTGGGCAATTTCAAGCTGGCACATTGTTTCTGTAAGAGAACCGTTTGCTATCTCTAAGAAGTGAATCCTCTCTCTTATAGAACTCCTCCCCATGCCTTCTGCTATATTTGAAGGAATGGAGATGACAGCCCTTCGTAACTGGTCGGCCAAGGCATGTTGCTCATGTGCAGGGAACTTATGGATAAGCGCATATATGCTCTTTACCTGAAGCAAAGACTGTTGATAAACATTAAGTTTTCTATAAAAGAAATCGTTCATAATGATAATTCACAGACTAATTGCATTCCTCTTGCTCCTTGCCCCTTGCCCCTTGCTCCTACAGTTCGAGATCAATATCGAACTGTTCCTTCCAGGGAAGGCCTTGCTTATTGAGCTGTTCCATGAAGGGATCGGGGTCGAATTCCTCAACGTTATGCACGCCGGGCTTGTTCCAAAGGCCCTTGAGGAACATCATGGCGCCTATCATGGCCGGCACACCCGTCGTGTAGCTGACGCCTTGCATGCCTGTCTCTTCGTAAGCGGCCTGATGCGAGCAGTTATTATATATATAATATGTGTGCTCCTGCCCGTCTCTTAGACCGCGGATGCGGCAGCCGATGCTCGTCTCGCCATCGTAGTTCTCGCCGAGGTCCTGCGGGTTGGGAAGCACAGCCTTGAGGAACTGCAGGGGAACTATCTTCACTTTGACTGTCTTGGGGGCATGGGGCATGGGGCAAGGGGCAGGAGAATTGCTATCCTCTTGCTCTTTGCTCCTTACTCCTTGCTCCTCTGCAAGCGGTGCCTCATACACCACTTCGTCGATGCGGCTCATGCCGATGTTCTGGATGACGTCGAGGTAAGTGAGGTACTGCTGCCCGAAGGTCATCCAGAAGCGTGCACGCTTGATGGTGGGATAGTTGATGACGAGCGACTCTATCTCCTCGTGGTGAAGCAGGTAGCTCTCCTTGGGACCGATGCCTGGATAGGTCAGGGGCTTATGTATCTCCATCGGTTCCGTCTCGATGTACTTGCCGTTCTCCCAGTAGAGACCCTTCTGCGTAATCTCGCGG
>OMSJ01000089.1 GCA_900313705.1 uncultured Prevotellaceae bacterium | reverse complement strand
AGAACATCAGCAAGCCATCGAGCAAGCCGCCCGAAAAGCCAACACCACCAACGCCACCGCCATCAAGGAACTTTGCCCGCCCGATGTCACATACGATGAAATAAGACTGGTCATGCAAAAGGTGAAAAGTTGAAAAGACATAGCCATTCATTTTTTACCTTTTCACCTTTTTACCTTTTCACCTTTTCCTTTTATGTTTGCTCAGGACATTATCACTTATATGGAGTCGCTTCGCAACGAGAAGCAGCGGCAAGTGCTCATGCGGTTCTTCAAGACCGGCAAAGGCGAGTACGGCGAGGGCGACGAGTTCCTCGGCCTGAAAGTTCCGCAGACGAGGGAGATAGTCAAAGCCGCATGGAAAGATTTCCCCTTGGACGAAGTGCCCGAACTGCTGATGAGCCGTTGGCACGAAGTACGCCTTTGCGGACTTCTTATCCTTGTAGCCAAGTTCGAGAGCCTCACCCCCAGCCCCTCTCCCGTGGGAGAGGGGAGTGGGCTGCAGGAATCTCCCCTCTCCCACGGGAGAGGGGCTGGGGGTGAGGCCATATTAACAATGTACCTCAAGTATGCCGACCGAGCGAACAACTGGGACCTCGTTGACCTCTCTGTCCACAAGATATTGGGTGCTTGGCTGATGCTGCCTTCAAGTCTCGGCGACAGGGATTACAAGATAGCGCTCCTCGATAGCCTCGCCCACAGCGACAACCTCTGGAAGCAGCGCATGAGCATGGTCTGCACATGGAAGACGACGCAGATGGGCGACCCTTCGTGGTGCCTGCGTTACGCCGAGATGCACCTCCACCATCCGCACGACCTCATGCACAAAGCCGTCGGCTGGATGCTGCGCGAGCTGGGGAAGAGAATCAGCATGGACATGTTGCGCGACTTCCTTTCCCTCCATGCCCACGAGATGCCCCGTACCGCCCTTCGCTACGCTATCGAGAAGATGTCGGAGCAGGAGCGCCAATACTGGCTGCACAGGATTTAATTGTTCACCTGCGTTGCAGTGTTGCAGTTGTTGCAGTTGTTTTTTTAGCTTGCACAAAGTCAAAAAGAAATTTTATTATATATATATATATATATATAATAAAGCATATTTGTGTTTTGTGTATGACCCGAAAATGAACTGCAACAACTGCAACACTGCAACAGAAACTGAAATTTCCCTGTGTCTTTCCTGAAAAGCACGAAACCATGCTCTACAACATATAAGAATGTTTGGGCATTTATTCGTAGGCCGCAATGCCGCCGCCGTACCTTTGCATCGTGAACGAGAGACAAAAGGGTGGGGGCCAAGCTAAACGACCTGTTAGAAATACCTAAATGCGCAATTAGGTATTCCTAAATCGGTAAGCAGGCAAAGCTAAAAATTCACGTTGAAAAGAAACAGAGCGGAATGCTTTGGGAAATGAACTTTTTTCACTAACTTTGCACCGCGATACTAAAAGGCAGAATCTGATGATGACAAGGACGAAGTTATTATTGCTGGTCGCTATGGTGGCGACGATGATTAGTCGCGCACAGTCGTGGCAATCGGTGGAGCTGAAGCGGAGCATCACCCATCCGCAGCCCATGACGGGCCTCGTGCTCTGGCCCGAAGAGGCTAAGATCCGCAACGCCACTTACGGCAAGACCATCCAACTGGAGTTCTCTTATTGCCTGCCTTGCAAGGTCGTGACGGGATGCGACGACGACGGCACCATCCAGTACGACTGGACATGGTTCGAAAGCATCCTCAACGACGTGAGCAGTCGCGGACATCAGCTCATCGCACGCTTCCGCTACGAATACCCGTCGAGCCGCGACGTCGATGGCAACAAGGGCACAACGGCTGTCCCTGCCTACATCAAGGCCCGCGACGACTACAACGAGACCTACTCGGAGAACCCAGGCGGCGACGGCCCGACGTTCTATGCCGACTGGAGCAACGCGGAGCTCAGACGCTTCACCCTCCAGTTCTACACCGACTTCGCCCAGCGCTACAGCCACGACCCGCGACTGGCCTTCCTCGAGGTCGGCTTCGGCCATTGGTCCGAATACCACATCTACGGCACAAAGCTGCAGCTCGGCAAGAACTTCCCCTCCAAGCTCTTCCAGAAACAGTTCTTCCAGCACCTCGATACCATCATGGCGGACATTCCCTGGGCCGTCTCCATCGATGCCGGCGACAAGACCTATTCGCCCGTCACGGAGAACAGTATCCTGATGAAGAAACACTTTGGACTGTTCGACGACTCGTTCATGCACGAGACGCACGAGATAGGCAGCGGCAGCGGCTTCAACGAGAAGTGCTGGAACACCATCGGCCAGGGCACGCGATGGCAGACAGGCGTCTGCGGCGGCGAGATAAGCTACTACTCGTCCAACGACCAGAAGAACTTCCTCAGCCCCGACGGACTCTATGGTCGCACATGGGAGGAACAGGCCGCCAAGTACCACATCACCTTCATGATAGCCAACGACGCGCCCCGAGGCGGCGTAGCTACGCCCGTAAGGTTCCGCAAAGGCTCGATGGCAACAGGCTACCGCTTCGTTGTGAAGACATGCGAAACGGACGGCACCTCTACCCGCCTGCTTGTCACGAATGAAGGCATCGCTCCGCTCTACCGCGACGCATGGTTTGCCATCGGCGACGTCCGCTCTGAGACTTCCTTGCGAGGACTCCTGCCGGGCGAAGAACGCCAGATAGAGATACCTGCTGTGCCAAGTGCCGACGGCAGCAATGTGAAGATAGTCAGCGACTGCATCCTGCCGAAGCAGGACATCCAGTTCGAAGCCGACATCGTCGCAACTCAAGTCCGACCCGTCTCTGCCACTTCCACAGAAAGCAGATGCTATTCCCTTGCCGGCTACCAAGTGGCAAACGGTAATTGCCTAAACAGTCAGTGCCCCATCGCCAACGGCATCTGCATCGCCAACGGCAAGAAGATGCTGGTTCAGGGAACGCAACGGTAAATCATCAGCCTCCGCAAACATCAGAACAATTCATTATTCATTTATTATAATCCATCAATCATGGCAACAAGTAACGTTCGTCCGGCAGATATGGAGCGCATCACGACTCCTGCTCTGGCCCAAAAGTTCATTGAAGAACAAATCAAGGAGCTGCGTGCTCAAATCGGTGACAAGAAGGTCTTGCTGGCACTTTCCGGCGGAGTGGATTCGTCGGTCGTGGCAGCTCTGCTCATTAAGGCTGTAGGCAAGCAGTTGGTGTCTGTTCATGTGAATCACGGACTGCTGCGCAAGGGTGAACCCGAGCAGGTGGTGCGTGTGTTCCGCGATGAGCTGGATGCCAATCTGGTGTATGTGGATGCCACCGACCGTTTCCTCGACAAGCTGGCAGGAGTGGCCGACCCGGAGCAGAAGCGCAAAATCATTGGCGCTGAATTCATCCGAGTCTTTGAGGAAGAAGCCCGCAAACTTTCTGGAATTAGTTTCTTAGCTCAGGGCACCATCTACCCCGACATCGTCGAGTCTGGTCCGGTAAAGAGCCACCACAACGTGGGCGGTCTGCCCGACGACCTGCAGTTCGAGCTGGTAGAGCCCATCAAATTGCTCTTCAAGGACGAGGTACGTGTGGTAGGCAAGGAACTTGGCTTGCCCGACAACATGGTGTTCCGTCAGCCCTTCCCCGGTCCCGGTCTGGGCGTGCGCTGTACTGGTGCCATCACCCGCGACCGTCTGGAAGCACTTCGTGAGAGCGACGCCATCCTGCGGGAGGAGTTTGCCAAGAACGGACTGGAAGGCAAGGTTTGGCAGTACTTCACCGTTGTGCCTGACTACAAATCCACCGGCGTCAAGGACAATAAGCGCAGTTGGGACTGGCCCGTCATCATTCGTGCCGTCAACACCCGCGACGCCATGACTGCCACCATCGAGGAGATACCCTATCCCCTGCTGCATCACATCACGCAGCGCATCGTCACCGAAGTCCCTGGCGTGAATCGCGTCCTCTACGACTTGACGCCAAAGCCAACGGGCACCATCGAGTGGGAGTGATTTTCCCCCTGTCCTATAGCCAGCCTTCCTGCTTGTACCAGCGGATGCTGGCCTCTACGCCTTGTTCGAGCGACCACTCCGGCGCATAGCCGAAGTCAGCTCGGGCAGGTTCTATGTCGCATTGCCAGTTGCGTTGCGAGAGAATGTGATACTTGTCGTCGTTCAGCGCATTCATCTTGCCGGTCAGACGGCTCACCTTACCGCTCAGCCAGCAGACCGCCCTCAGCAGACAAAGCGGCAGCTTGAGGTGAAGCACCCACGGATTGCCGAGGCTCTGCTGCACCAGGTCGCTGTACCGGCGGCTGTTATAGACCATCCCGTCGCTCAGGAAGTACGCCTTCCCCTCAGCCTTTGGTGCCGTCATGCTCTTGAAGACCGCCTGCACCACATCGTCCACATAGACAAACGTAATCTCCTGTGGCGAAAGGCCGGCGGCAATGTCGATGTGCTGCCGGATGCTCTGTGCCATGAGAAAGTAGTCGCGTTCGCGAGGCCCATAGACACCCGTCGGACGCAAGATGGTGAAGGGGAAGTCCTGTTGCTGCTGCAGGTATTGTTCGGCAGCCAGTTTGCTCTCGCCGTAGGCCGTGTTGGGCTGCGGTTTGTCCGTGAGCAGGATGGGGGAGTAAATCCAGGGATTGTCGTCAGACGGCTTTCTTACGGGCTTTTCCCTGATGGCCCCGAAGATGCTCAGACTGCTCAGAAATACGAATCGCCGCGGCACCATGTCCGCCCGTCGCAGCGCATCGATGAGGTTCCTTGTTCCTTCGGTATTCGTGCGGAAGAAGTCCTCACGATGCAGGCACTTCGTGGCTCCGGCAGCATGGACGACATAGTCCCAGCCCTTGCCGCCCATCTCCTGCTTAAGGTTCAGCAGTTGCCCCAGCAGTTTGTCGGGGTTCTGCATATCAAGCTCCGCGAACCGTATGCGTTCGTCCCTGAGGTACTTGCGGCTGCTGGTGCCGCGCATTCCGGCCCAGACGTCGAAGCCCCTGTTCAGACCTTCTTCAACGATAAAACTCCCAATGAAGCCCGAGGCTCCAGTCACGAGGATGCGACCCTCCGCCATCTCCCTCGAAGGGGAGAACTTGCTGCTATGTTGTTCTGTGTTCATAAGTGATTCATGTTTCGTTCAGTATCTGTGTGATTGCTTCAGCCAATTGCTTTGTTTTTTCAGGCGACTGCAGGATGTCACGGAGGGAAGAGAGGAAGGCTGTGATTTCGGCGCAGGGAGCATGAGACGGGCTGCAAGAGGATTGATTTTGGGTAGCAATGGTGTTCTCTTGCTCCTTGCTCCTTGCTCCTTGCCCCTCTTCCTCCTTTGGGAATGTGAGGCTGAGACTAAGGCTTTCCATGAAGCCCTGAAAGCGGTCTTCGCTGAGGAAAATCGTGTCGTCGCCGCCGTCGAGGGTGCCTTCGAAGAGTGAGCGCTTGAAGCGCAGACGCTCTATCATGCGCTCCTCGATGGAGTCCTTCGAGACGAGATTGAGCACCTGGATGGGCTCTTCTTGCCCGATGCGGTAGATGCGGCTGATGCGTTGCTCCAGCACAGCGGGGTTCCAGGGCAGGTCGAGGTTGATGAGGATGCTGGCTGCCTGCAGGTTGAGCCCCGTGGAGCCTGCATCGGTGGAGAGGAAGATGCGGCAGTCGCTCTCGCTCGTGAAGCGTCCGACGGCTTCGTCGCGCTTCTGGGCAGAGAGACTTCCGTGCAGCACTTCGTAGCGGATGCTGCGACTGTCAAGCTCTGTCTGTACCAGGCGTATCATGCGTTCCCATTCGCTGAAGATGACGACTTTCGCCTGGTCGCTGCTAAGGGCATCCTCCAGGATGTTCATCACCTCGCTGACCTTTACGTCGTGGTGATTCTCCTGATTCTGGTCGATGATGAAAGTGCTGTCGGCAAGCATCCGCATCTGTCCGAGCATGAGGAGTAGGCGACGGCGTTCTTCTTCGCTGAGCGTGTGGGAGCGCGACCATTTGCTCACCAGCCGTGCGACAGCAGAGCGCAGTTCTTCGTGGCGGCTGCTTTGCTCGGGCGACATGGGGATGACGATGAACTGGTCGGTGCGCTTCGGCAATTGCAGTTGTACGCTTTGTCTTGTCCGCCGGATGAGGGTGCCTTTCAGCTTGTCCTTGATGTCGCTGAGGTTCTTGTACCCGACGGCTTTTCCCGATTCCGGGTCGGTGACGATGTGGTCGTAGCGGAAGCGGTAGAGAGGTGCAAGGCAGAAAGGGTCGGCAAGCTGCACTATGGAGCAGAGCTCGTCGAGTTTATTCTCGAGGGGAGTACCAGAGAGCAGCACGCTGTAGTGTGCGTCGATGCGCCGCACGGCCCATGCCAGTTGCGTGTTCCAGTTCTTGAGGCGCTGCACTTCGTCCATGATGAGTAGGTCTGTGCTGATGCGGTTCAGCGACTTGATGTCGCCGAGGAGGGACTGGTAGGACACTATCTTGTAGGGAACGGAGGCATTGTAGAGCTCGAGGCGCTTTGAGGCATAGCCTTCGATAATCAGCACTTGCCCTCCAGCCCATCTCTCTATGTCCTTCTTCCATTGGTACTTGAGGGATGTGGGGCAGACGATGAGTGCGCTCTCTGCCATCTTCTGCCTCAGATAGACTTCAGCGCAGCAGATGGCCTGTACGGTCTTGCCAAGTCCCATCTCATCTGCGATGATGGCTTTGCCGGCTTTGACAGCAAAGCGGACACCTTCTTTCTGATAGGGATAGAGTGGGGCGGTGAGCAGAGCATCCAGAGCCTCGTCCGTATAGACTTGGTCCATGAGTGTCGCCCGTTGCTGCCTTTCGCGCTCGCTGATGATGAGTTCAAGGGCATCGGGGTAGCAACGCAGCGACGGGTCGATGCTCCGTGCTTTCTCCATGAAGGTGTCGAAGCGGGCGAAGGCTTCGGGACGTAGGACAGACGCCTGGTCGAAGTACTCGTGGGTAAGCGCCGTAAGTTCCTTGCGATGCGCTTCACCGATGCGGATGCGGATGCTGCGCCCACCTCTGTAATCGACATAGACGGACGAATACTCCGGCTCTTTGCTATAGGGTTCCTTGCCTGCTGCCTGTAGCCACAGCTTCACGGCTTCGACGTGTTTGCATGTGCCGAGACCGGATGTGCGGAAGTCTGGGCATGAACAGTAGTTCCAGGGACTATAGGCTCCACGATAGATGACTTTGTATTGGCTGCGCGACCGTGGATTGCGCACCTGATACTCTCCGGGACTGAATTGAACCCCAAGTTCGTTGATGATGAAGTGCTCCCGCTGTGCCTGTCCTCTTCGCAGGGCCACTTGCCATTCCTCGAGTCCCATCCCGGCAGGCTTTATGGTGTTGCTCAAGCGTTGCTGGCTATGCTGATTGTTCTCCATAGGTTCCTTTTTTTCTTGCAAAGATACAGAAAATAGTGGACAGAGAAAAGTGTAAAAGGGAAAAAACAGGCGTATTTAGCACAAAGATGTGCTTTTTATGTGCTAAACCCTTTTCACTTTTCGCTTTTATTCATATCTTTGCATAGCAATTATATTATAGGTAGCCATGATAGACCTGAATAAGATAGCCATCATAGCCAGTAAGCATGATGTGACGTACGGCGAACTTTTGCAGCGAGTGGCGCAGTTTGCACGGAAGACGCCCAAGGGTAAGGAGACAAAGACCGTCATCTTCAGCGAGAACAGGGAAGGCTGGGCATACAGCTTCTTCTCTGTCTGGCTAAACGAAGGCATTGCTGTCCCCGTGGATGCTTCCAGTACGGCAAGCGACGTGGCTTACATCCTGAATGACTGTCGGCCCGATGCCGTCTGGGTGTCGAAGGAAAAGGAGCCGGTGCTGAGGGAAGCGCTAAGCTTACTGAACTCTCAGGAGCCCTCCGTCTTCATCATCGACGATTACGAAGGTTTGTCGCTCCAGGATGAACCCATTACTTCCATCCTTCCATGGTCAGCCCTCAGCGAGCCGGACAACAGCGATACGGCTGTCATCATATATACCTCAGGCACTACGGGTTCGCCGAAGGGTGTCATGCTCAGCTACGCTAATCTGAAGGCCAACGTGAACAGCGTCTCCTACGATGTGCCTATCTATACCGAGAGGCGCCGCGCGCTTGTACTGCTGCCGCTGCACCATGTTCTGCCGCTCATGGGGTCGCTCATCGCTCCTCTCTATATGGGTGGCGGCATCGCCATCTGTCCATCGCTCTCCGGTCCCGACATCATGGACACGCTCCAACGCGGACAGGTGGGCATCATGATTGGTGTACCCCGCCTTTGGCAGACGCTCTATGTCGGCATCAAGAAGAAGATAGACCAGTCGCTGGTCGGTCGTCTGCTCTTTGCTCTTTGCAGTGCAGCGAAGTGGAGGCCGCTCAGCCGTCTTGTGTTCAGCTCCGTCAGGAAGAAGATGGGTGGACATATCGACTACTGCGTCAGTGGCGGCGCTGCTTTGGACAAGGAGATAGGCGAAGGGCTGCGAACCCTTGGCCTCGATGTGCTCGAAGGATATGGTATGACGGAGACAGCTCCCATCATCGCCTTCACCCGTCCGGGCGACTACATCCCCGGATGCTCCGGACTGCCGTTGCCTGGCGTTGAGTGCAAGTTGGTGGATGGCGAGCTCTGTGTCAAGGGACCGAACTTGATGAAGGGCTATTACAACCGTCCTGAGGAGACAAAGGCCGTCATTGACAGCGACGGGTACCTGCATACGGGCGACCTTGCCCAGTTCGATACGGTCGGACGCGTCACCATCACCGGAAGGACGAAGGAAATCATCGTACTCAGTAATGGAAAGAACGTGCAGCCCAGCGAGATAGAGTATAAGTTGGAGAAGTACGACAAGCTGGTCAAGGAAGCGGCTGTCGTGCAGGACGGCGACATGCTGCGGGCCATCATCGTTCCCCAGCCGACATGGGCAGCTACGTTGACCGACAGCGAGGTGACAGCGCGGTTGAAGCGCGAGGTGCTCGAACCTTACAACATGACCGTCTCGGCCTACAAGAAGATAATGAGCGTGCTCGTCTATCGTGGCGAACTGCCCAGAACCAGACTCGAGAAGTTCGCTATCCTGAAAGAGGAACAGGGAGCCAGAAGCAAGGAGCATGAGCGAGTGCCTGAGCCGGACAGCGAAGAGTATCGCCTGATAAAGAACTTCATCGAGTCGGAGAAGGGCGTCAAGGTTCATGCTGCCGACCATATAGAGACGGACCTTGCCCTCGACTCCCTCGACAAGGTCAGCCTGCAGAGCTTCATCGAGAGCACTTTCGGCACCTCTGTCAGCGTCGAAGAGATGCCGGGCTTTCCCAACGTCGAGGCACTTGCCCGTCATGTCTCTTTACAAAAGACTCGGATAGAAGTAGAAGACGTCGATTGGCATCAGCTCCTGAATGGGTCAGTTGATAATCTGCCCCTGCCGACATCGGGCTTCGCACACCGCATCGTGTCGCGCCTCTTCAAGGGATTCTTCTGCCTGTACAACAGCCTCAAGATAAAGGGAAAGGAGAACATCCCGGCAAAGGGTGCCTGCATCATCGCTCCCAATCACCAGAGCTTTGCCGACGGACCGTTGGTTCTTTCCGGCATTCCCTGGAACGAAATAGGCGAATACTACTTCTATGCTACGGAGGAGCACGTCCGAGGCGAGCGACGCCGCAGGATGGCATCCAAGAGCAACATCATCGTCATGGAACGTGCTAACCTCAAGAGCTCCATCCTGAAGCTTGCCAAAGTGCTCAGGGAGGGACATCGCATCATCATCTTCCCAGAAGGAGCACGCACGCACGACGGAGGGACTGTCCCCTTCAAGAAGACCTTTGCCATCCTTGCCAAAGAGCTTGCCGTGCCCATCATCCCCGTCTGCATTCGCGGTGCCTACGAAGCTTTGCCGCGTGGCAGCCGTTTTATGAGGCCGAAGCACATAGAGGTCACCTATCTGCCTGCCATCAATGGGGCAAGGAGCAAGGAGCAAGGGGCAGGAGAATTGTCTTACGAGGAACTGACCAAACAGACGCAGAATGCAATCGAAGCGCTTTTGGCCCATTAAGGCAGAACAGGGCAACACGTGGACGCACCTGGGCGGAGCAGTCTTTGCCCTGAGCTCCATCTGGCTGGTCTGGCTGGCTGCAGACGTCAGCCCTCAGATGGTGTTCGGTGTCATCTGCTTCTTGTTCGGCATGTTCTTCATGTTCCTCAGCAGCACCGTCTATCACTGGGTTCACGACGAGCGGGTGAAGTACGTGCTGCGGAAGTTCGACCACATCAGCATCTACGTTATGATAGCCTGCTCCTACACGCCTATCCTTGTGGGTGTCGTGGGAGGCTGGCTTGGGTGGACCGTGTTTGCTGTGCAATGGGCCATCGTCGTCGCAGGTGCTTTCTACAAAATCTTCGCCATGGGTCGTTGGCCGCGACTCTCGCTTGCCATCTATCTCATCATGGGCTGGAGCATCGTCCTCATTGCCGAACCCATCATAAAGTCGCTGACTCCCATCACCCTTTGGCTAATTCTGGCCGAGGGCATAGCCTATACCGCAGGCACTTACTTCTTTGCCCACGACGACCGTCCCCACTTCCATGCCATCTGGCACGTCTTCGTCCTGCTTGGTGCCCTCGCTCATTGGGGGGCAGTCCTGACGCTGCTGATATAAAAAAGCCCTTCCTTATGGGGAAGGGCTGGGAAGAGGGTCTTCAGTAGTTCTCTGCCTTGATCTGGAAGTAGCTTTGCGGGTGGTCGCAGACGGGACACACTTCGGGCGCCTTCTTGCCGATGACGATGTGGCCGCAATTGGCGCATTGCCAGATGACGTCGCCCTCGCGGGAGAAGACGATGCCGTCCTCGATGTTCTTCAGGAGCTTGCGGTAGCGCTCCTCGTGCTCCTTTTCGATGGCTGCCACTTGCTCAAACTTCTCGGCAATCTCTGCGAAGCCTTCCTCGCGAGCCTCCTTTGCCATGCGGGCGTACATGTCAGTCCACTCGAAGTTCTCGCCGCTGGCTGCGTCGGCCAGGTTCGTGCGAGTGTCGCTCACGCTGCCGCCGTTGAGCAGCTTGTACCACATCTTGGCGTGTTCCTTCTCGTTGGCAGCCGTCTCCTCGAAGATAGAGGCAATCTGCACGTAGCCGTCCTTCTTGGCCTTCGATGCAAAGTAGCTGTACTTGTTGCGAGCCATGCTCTCGCCGGCAAAAGCCTCCTTGAGGTTTTGCTCCGTCTTGGTTCCTTTCAGGTCTTTCATTGTCTCGTGAATTAAAGGGTTTGTGCGTTCTGAGTACAAAGGTAAGAAATAATTCTCAATTCTGCTTTCTTATTTCCTATATTTTTTAATTAATGTAAGTTACACTGCTATGGTAAACAAATCCAATTGGCGGACCGGTTCTGCTTCGATGCGTTCTTGTAGCTCAAAGTTGAATACAAGGGCCTCTGTCATAGCGTGACGGTTTTCAATATGACCTCCACCGTGGTAAAAGTGTTCGCGAGTGGTAACGTTGAAGCGGTTCCAATAGCGGGTAAGCATGTCGTTGGCGCGGTAGTCGTTGTGGTGCCAGGTGGAGAGGATGAACTTGGCGTGTGTATGGTCAAGGGCTTCGAATAGGGCGTGTTCGTCGTCTTCTGTCCAACCATTGTAATAATCAACATATCGTCCGAAGTATGGTGGGTCGCAATAAATAATGTCGCCTTCTTGAGCCTGTTCTATAGTATCGATGAAAGAAACGTTGCTGAATACCCATTGCTTACGTTTGATGATTCGGGCGACATGGTCTATCTGATTGCAGATTTTGGTGATATAGGCAGGTGCAAAACGGTCGGATTTCTTGCAGAAAGGGATGTTCCAGTCGCCATGTCGGTTGAAACGCATCATTCCATTGAAGCCTGCACGTGAGAGGAAGATAAAATCGTAGGGGCTATGGTCACGGTTGAAACGGTCACGTACCTCACGGAAGTGAGCATAGCCTCCTTCGTCTGCGGTGGCTAGCAATTGGCTCTCTCGCTCAAGATAAGCACGCATAGAATAGGGTGTGATGTCTCCGTTTTGCACACCCTGATAGAAGTTGATGATGTGAGGATTCGTGTCGCCAACAATATGCGCACCGCGTATGGGAGAATTGAAACCAACGACACCCGTACCGAAAAACGGCTCAATCCAGCGGGCGTGGAGGCTTGTGCCGGAACGGAGGACAAGGTCGTTAATCCAAGGCACAAGTTTCGTTTTGATGCCCTGTGACTTAATGGGAGGAACAGTTACTGCTTTCATGGACTACTTTTCTAACTTCTTGCGGATTCTCTCCTTCTTGTTGAGATACCTCTTATAGGTTTCAATGCTATTGTAATGAGGCTTACCAATGCCTGCCTTCTTAGCGTCAGCAGCGTTGAAGAAGTTCATCCAGTAGTCATCGAAAACATCTTCACCGAGACTCGCGAAAGTGCCGTTGCCTGCAATTAAATCATCTATATCAACGATGCCGCCCATGTTGCGGGTATTCCCGCTACCTGCCTTGTCGCTGGCAATCTTCCACTTCGGTTGAACAAAAAAGATGAACTTCTCGATGACCGACTTGATAACTTCCAACTCATCCACGCTGTAGATGTTCTTCTCGTTCTTGTTGGTTACACTCTGCTTGTAAAGCATTCCGATGACGAGGTGGCATTTGTAGCTGTTGTATGGATAGTCAGTGCTCTTTTTTATAGAGCGGTTGCGGAAGTAGCCCCAATAAGAGCCGAGTGTCAGTCCATTCACCTTACGGTCATCCCCATAGTAGCTCGATTTGAGATCTACAGCAAAGAGGTTGCCATCTCCATCCTTGAATGTCAAGTCTGGATAATAGTTCTGAGCCGAGGGAAGCTCCAGAGTCATGCCGTTGCGGCGGGCGAAAGCATCAAGATGCGGGATGAGGATAATTTCAATAATCTTCGAAACCACCTTAGTGTCATTCGTTATCGTATAGACATTCTTGTTTACGTCGATGAAGCCCTTCACAATCCAATCGTTGTCTTTTGTCTCTAACAACGTCTTGTACGACTCTACTTCGGAGGTTAGCAGTTCCTGAAAAGTAGTCTTATCCATAGTGAACTTGTATAGTTTCTGAGGACAAAGATACGAAATTCATTGAACATTGAACATTGAACATTGAAAAATTATTTGTATCTTTGTGCCGTATGAGTTATTTGAACACCGAAAACATAGCCAGAAGCAAGGGCGGAGTGGAATATCATCCATTGAAACCTTTCCTCCCAGAAGGGGCGAAAATCCTTTTCCTGGGCAGCTTTCCGCCGCAGCGGAAGCGGTGGTGCATCGACTTTTTCTACCCGAATTGGATAAATGACCACTGGAGAATCCAGGGACAGGTGTTCTTTGGCGACAAGAATCACTTTGTCCTGGAGAAGGAGAAGCGCTTCAAATTGGACGAGATCGTAAGGCATTGTGAGGAGAAAGGCATTGCCTTCTTCGACACTTCGACTGCCGTCCGTCGCCTCAAGGACAACGCTTCCGACAAGTTCCTCGAGGTGGTGGAGCCCACAGACATTGCCGCTCTGACCAGCCAACTGCCGCAGCTTCGGGCCATTGTCACTACCGGAGAGAAAGCCACACAGACCATCTGTGCCTCACTTGGCATCCCAAAAGTGCCGAAAGTCAACGCGTTTGTGGCTATCTCCTCTCCCCCTAAAGGGGGACGTGGGGTCTGGAGCGGGGAGGGGGCTCTTCTTTGGCGCCTCCCTTCCTCGTCCCGCGCCTATCCGCTCTCCTTCGAGAAGAAGGTGGAAGCATACGCGAAGATGTTCGACGCCGTGCTTCGCTGAACGCAATTTAACGTGTTAAGTTGGTTGCATCGTCGCGACCATTCAATTGCATCGTCGCGACTGTGCAATTGCATCATCGCGACCGTGCAACGAACTTAGCGTGTGAAGTTGGTTGACCAGACTGCCTGAAATGGCTCTTTTTACGTGTTATGGTTTGTAGAACTAATTGCAGACGAGCAAATCGTAGCGAATGTTATCATCGCAGGCCGGACGACCAACGGACCCCGCTAAACTGCTCCGATGGGAGGCTTTCGTGGAGACTGGGCGGGATTGGTCTTGCTTCTGTGCGGGTTTGGAAACATTTGGTGCGGCTTCGGCTACTGCATCGGGCTTGAGTTGCTGAGGCTGCTGCGGCACAGGAACCTTTATATAAATGGTATCGACGAGAGCAGCAAGCGGAGTGTCGGTCTTCGTCTGTGCCTGTGTCCAAAAGCCAAACACGAAACCAATGATGGCAGCGGCAGGAACGGCAACGAGCCATTTTGGGAAAGTTGAAAAGTTGAAAAGTTGAAAAGTTGTAGAAGAAAGCGAGGTGTTATTTTCAGCTTTTAACCTTTTCGCTTTTTCACCTTTTGCCCAATGGCGTACGTGCAGTTGTTCGTTCTCCTCGTCACGCAGTTCTTGTGCCGTGCGGACGATGTCTTGGTCAGTTATCTTCATATTGTTTGAGACTTTGTTTGATGATGTTCATTGCTTTGTGCAGGCGCGACTTCACCGTCCCCTCGGGCAGGTCTGTGATTTGCGCTATCTGCGGTACGGTCAGCTCCTCTTCGTAATGGAGCGAAAAGAGCATGGCGTAAGGTTCCGGCAAGCGTTTCAATGCGTCGCGAAGGGCGTCGCGGAGGATATCGGCATCCAGATTTATCTCTATGTCGGAGCTGTCGAGAAGGTCCTTCCCTTCGTCCGAAACGAGGGTGAGCTGGTTGCGACGATGGTTCTTGCAGAGGTTGTAGGCGATGGTGTAAAGCCAGGGGCGGAAACTTCGTCCCTCGCGATATGTCTCGCGGGCTGCGTAGAGACGCAGGAATGTGTCGTGCATGAGGTCGGCAGCAAGGTCGGCATCGTCGCCAAGCCTGCGCTTGAAGAAGCCTTGCAACCGTCGCGCATGACGGTTGTAAAGCTCTTCGAAGGCACGGTCGCTGCCGCCGGACGCCCGTTTCATCAGTTGCTCGTCTGTCTGCGACGAGAGTTTCAGTGGAATCAGCATGGCCGGCTATTTCAGTTGTGCAAGGATGCCCTGCTTGTGCTCCTCGTTGAGCGACGTGTTTTGTACGCCCGTGACCAAGAGCCGCATCAGCCAGTCGTGGCGCTTGCGGTCGTGCTGTGCATAGTAGGGCAAGAGGTCGGCAAGCAGCACGGCATAGTTGGCGGAGAGCCGCTGCCCGGCTGTCCACTCGGGGCGGAACGAGACGAGCAGGTACTCCAACTGGTAGCGTTCCTCCACATTGCGGCGTTTCACGGCAAGATTGTCGTAAGGCTTCGCGGAGTACTTCAGCAGCAAGCCTTCGTTGTAAAGGCATTCCTTCCACGGCTCCATTGTCTTCGAGTACGTTGTGGCAGAGAAATAGACCTTGCTCCCGAAGCGGTCGATGATGGTTTGCAACATAGCGCGTTCGTAGGCTTCATAGCTGTCGAAGCCTCCCTCTTCCCATTCCGGCAAGACGATGTTCAACTTCCTGTTCAGCCACTCACGATATTCTTTGACAGCAAGGAAGGGGGCACAGACGATGGTCTTGTCCTTGCTGAGTCCCATGCCTTCCTGTATGAGCCACTTCGGGATGATGGCAGCGTCGCCGTTGGCGATGTAGATGCCGCCGCTTGCCATGCCTGCCAGTTCGTTGTAGCTGTATCGAAGTACGTTTTCGGAATACGTGCCGCTCTCGAAGTAATGTTTCGCCATCTTCGCCATCCGCTCCTCCTGTCCCTTCATGGCAAGGTAGCAAACCCAGTCATTATAGTCGGCGTCAGGCACGTCGTCGGGTAGCATCCTCAGTGCTGCCTCGGCATACTTGTCGCCGTCCGTGCCGATGCCGTGGCCGAGCTTAATGGCGTTGAAGGCACAGAAGTTGTAGGTGTAGGTGTCGGGAATGGCCTGGCTCATCTCTACTATCGCCTGATGCGCCGCAGAGTTGTCTTCGTTGCTCAACCAGCTTGTGTAGCGTGCGGCTTTGTAGTAGTTGCGCCAAGCCGTCTCGTCCGTCGGGTCTTTCTGCGTCTGTGCTTTCCACAGTCCTTTTTGCTCTTCGTACCAGACCGAATCCTTCTCCGAGATGATAGGGCTTTCGATGCGTTCCGGCTTCTGCGCCATGATGCCAAACCCTTGCAGGGCCAGCACGGCAATCAATAATACTTTTTTCATGTCTTACCTTATTAAATAATTAAACGATTTCCGTCTCTCTGTTATTGCATACACAGAAAATCGGAAATCGTTCACGAAAGAGGCTGATAAGATTACATTCTCGTTCTCTTCGGCTTAAGCATCGGAAGGGCTTCGCAAGTCTTGCGGACAAGCAGGGAGATATAGTCACGGTCGTCCACGTCGGCGATGTAGAAGTAGTCCTTTGCTCCCTTGTATGGCGGGCGCATCTCGACGGTTCTGAGCAAAGGCCGCACGGCCTCGGTCGGTTTCAAGTAGAAGCGGTCGTCGCAGATGAGGCCGAATATCTTGCCGTCGCAGTAGATGCCGTAGTCCCCAAACATCTTCCTCGCCGTTATCTCTCCTGCCCCGCCACATTGCTCCGTGACGAACTGCACAAAGTCCTTGCTGCTTGCCATAATTGTAAAGTTAGTGACTGAAGTTTCTGAAGTAATGAACCCCATGCATAGAAACGGCCTGAAAGGCCATCAGCACACCCTGAAAGGGCATAAGCCTTACCATGCCTCTTTATGCTTTTGCCCTTGCAGGGCGCCCTTGCTACGCTTCGCATTAACCCAGGACGATGCCCTGGGCTATCAGAAGTGTACCACGGAGAACCTAAGCGATTTGCCCATTCCTATGTATATCGGAGGAGCAGTCGGCCTCATTATAAGCATTCCCTTTGGTATATGGAACGTCATCAAGACTCAGCGGCACTATCAGAAGATTCTCGACCAGATAGAAGACCTCAAGGCAGAGAGTCAATAGGCGTTCTCCTCCGTCGCAAGTGGGGACTTGCTCCCCTCTGCGCGGTCGCAATGACATTCAGTCATTGCTGTAAACACCGCGTTCGCCCACAGATGTCGGCTCATATCGACATGGCCGTTGGGCTTAAAGGCGACGCCTTCTTCTTCCAATAGGATACGTTGCCGCTTCCAACCTGGAGCCGTGCGTCCTTGGACGTTGACGACTCTGTGACAAGGCAATAACTCAGCTCCAGGTGTGTAGCGAAGCGTTCGCCCCACCATTCTTGCATGGCTCGGCCAGCCAGCCAAAGTGGCGATGAGGCCGTATGTCATCACGCGGCCCGGCGGTATCTGGGCCACGATGCTCAGCACAGCATCGCGAAACGCTCGCGCCTCTTCCGCTGTCATCCTGTCGAAACAATCCGTCATTATATAAAAGATGATAGGGCGGTGCGGGACACCACGGCGTGCCTCTCAGCGGCGGCGTCTGCGGAAGCCGAAGAGTGAACGAACAGAGGAAACGACTTGAGAGAAGACGCGGATGCCGTTGTAGATGAGAAAGCCGTTGGAAACAAGACGGCTGATGCTCTGCGCCCGGCTTGTAGCTTTGGGCATAGGCGACCAGAACTGGTTGGCACTCTCAAGGATTTGCAGCCGCGATGCCTTCAGCTTACGTTCCGTAGCCCGCTTCTTCTGTTGCAGGGCAGCAAGGATGTCGGGGGAATTGAGTAAACTGCTCATAATGGTGCCTCCTCTCCTTCTACTTGTTCCTCTTCCTCTTCAGGGACGAACAGTCCGACGACGAGTCGTGCCAACGGCTGCACTATCCACCTCTTGCGGCAGAACAGGACTACTGCCATCGCCAGCAACAGAAAGATGCCTATGAACAGGAAGCCTATGAAACTGTTCCCTGCTATGTGCCCAAGCCAGAAGCCCAGAGCCAGCAGCAGGAAAAGAAGTGCCATGGCTCCGAAGGCCAAGCACAATACGGCTGTGGCTACTGCGGAGAGGAGCACTGTCAGCTTCTCCGCAGTATCCATCAGGAGATACTGCTTCTGTAGCTCCAGATTGTTCTTTACTTCTGTCCAGAGCGACTGAATGTTTTCAGTATAGTTCATTCTTCCTCTTTTGTGGCTTGCAGCTCTTCTGCTATCTCGTCCACCAGGTCGGACATTTCCTTGCGGTTGAGCTTGATGCCACGCTTGCGCAGAGCCTCTGCAATTTTCTCACGAAGGTCGCTTCCCTTTTCAGGAGCAAACAACAAACCACAAGCAGCACCTACGACTGCACCGCCTACGAAGGCTACCAGAAAATCCAATGCTTTCATAACGTTCTCCTTTCTTATAATATCTTTAATCTTTAATCCCTAATCTTTACCTAAAGATTGCTCTGTGC
>OMSJ01000071.1 GCA_900313705.1 uncultured Prevotellaceae bacterium | reverse complement strand
CTTTCAGGGCTTAGTTTTGTTGATGTTCCTGTACCGGGGGTTAGCACCCCCGTCTGTGGTCTATCGCGCCTTCGGCGCTTATTTACCGGACACCAATATTTTTTTATAAATAACTGAAGTATCGAAAGTAGCTAAGTAGTGAGTAGTTAAGTAGTTATGTAGTTAAGCCGAATGCATTGGAAGCGGGAAACAGGCGAAATGGGTATTGGCTTCTCCGCCTGCGCCAGACCAGAGGGAAGAACTACTGAGCGTAGCGAAAACTACTTAACTACAAAAGATGTTCAACTCCCGAAACTCAAATAACGTGAACTCGACGAAAAAGGAAACTTACACGAAAAAGGAAACTTACAGCCAATCATGTGTTAAACAAACACAAAGTCACAAAGACACTAAGTAACTCCCCATGGTGTAAAGACACAAAGGTTCTGGCCGGGGAATCTTTGTGTCTTAGTTCAGCGGCGTAGCTCTTCGTGTCTTCGTGTCTTTGTGTTTGATTGTCCTTTGGCTTTTCATCGAATTCACGTTAAATAAATAACCTATGGAAAAAAGTACGTGGACTTATCGCCATAAGTACGTGTACTTATCCACATAAGTACGTGGACTTATCCACATAAGTACGTGGACTTCTTTTACCCCCTCCCAGAGAGGGGAGCAAGAGGTGCATGACATCACACTACACTCTTGGGGTTGCGAAAACGCCCAGCGAGGCGTTGGTCATCACGCCACAGGGCGTTGAGCGATGCAAACATCATACCATTATAATGCTGTTTAATGCAAAAATAAGCAATTAAACAAATTATTTTGTGTTTAGGGGCGGTGTTATGGGCAATAAGTCGTACCTTTGCACAAAACATTCAAACCTTCTGATATGAAAACAAGACACTTCCTTTTCCTCGCATTCCTTCTGCACATCTTTTCGCTGACAGCTATGGCCGATGACCTGCAGGTCGTCACGACTCCCGTGGATGGCTGCTTTCCCATCGCAGGCACGACTGTTGCCGACAAGGCCATCATCCTCTACGACGACCAGGATGCCGAAGTGGTGCAGACGGTCATCGACTGCCTGATGTCCGACCTCAAGGCAGTCACGAAGAAGACCTTTATGAAGTACAAGACTGAGCCGACTTCCCTGAAGAACCCCATCATCGTCGGCACCATCGGACAGTCGAGCCACATCGACCAGCTCATTGCCGACGGCAAACTGGACGTGAGCGACGTGGAAGGCAAATGGGAAGCATTCGGGATGCAAACTATTGACAATCCGATGGAAGGCGTCGAAAAGGCACTCGTCATCTTCGGCTCACAGCCTCGCGCCACGGCCTATGGCATGTTCGAACTCAGCAGGATGGCAGGTGTCTCGCCCTGGATATACTGGGCAGACGTGACACCGACCACGAAGACACAGCTCTACGTGACGCCGGGCAGACGCATCTTCGGCTCTCCGTCGGTCAAGTTCCGCGGCATCTTCCTCAACGACGAGGACTTCGGCCTGCGCCCCTGGGCAGCGAAGAAGATGGACACCTCGCTGAACAACTTCGGCCCCAAGACCTACGCAGCCATCATGGAGCTGCTGCTGCGACTGCGTGCCAACACGCTATGGCCTGCCATGCACGCCGGAAGCCGAGCTTTCTGGTTCGAGAAGACAAACATACCCCTCATCATGAAGTACGACATCTACATGGGCTCCAGCCACTGCGAACAGATGCTCAGGGACAACGAATACGAGTGGGGCAAGACGGGCGACAAGTTCGGCGGGCACGGAAACAGCGACTGGGTCTGGAAGTCGAACAAGGACATGATAAAGCGCTACTGGGCTGAACGCGTCGGCGAGAGTCGCGGCAAGAACGCCATCTACACGCTCGGCATGAGAGGCGTACACGACACAGGCATCAACGGCTACAGCTCCACGGCTGAGCGCGTGGCTGCCTTGACGGAAATCATCGCCTATCAGCGACAGCTCCTGGCCGACAGCATCGGCGACCCTACCACCATACCACAGATATTCATCCCCTACAAGGAAGTGCTCGACTGCTACAACGCCGGGCTCAAGGTGCCAGAAGACGTGACCCTGATGTGGGTGGACGACAACCACGGCTACATCCGGCAGATGCCGTCGCCGGCAGAGCAGGCACGTTCAGGCGGCAACGCCATCTACTACCACATCTCCTACTGGGGCACGCCTGCCTCTTACCTCTGGCTCAGCACCATCTCCCCCTCGCTTTGCAGCTACGAGCTCAGCAAAGCATACGACCAAGGCATTCGAGACCAGTGGATTATCAACGTGGGCGACATCAAGCCGGGCGAGGAGGAACTGGAGTTCTGCATGGACCTGGCATGGGACATCAACAGTTGGACACCGGAGCGTGCCTATCTCTATTCGCGCGACTGGGCGGCACGCACCTTCGGCGAGGACGTTGCAAGCGACATCCATGCCATCAAGATGGCATACTACCGCCTGGGCATCGCTGCTAAGCCAGAGCACGTGCAGCTCTGCCACTTCGACCACTCGAATGCGGAGATTGATGCCCGCATCGCTGAGTATCAGGACCTCTACGACAAGGCTGTGGCGCTACGCTCACGCATCCCTGCATCCCTGCGCAATGCCTACTATGAGCTCATCGAGTACCCCGTCTGCGCCAGCACCGACCAGAACATCAAGCTGCTCCGTGCCCGCCAGAGCTTCGTCTATGCCTGGGCTGGTCAGGGCGAGAAGGCATTGGCATACGCTAAAGAGGCTCAGACGGCTTTCGAAGGAATAAAGACGCTCACCACGAAGTACAACACGGGCATTGCCGGCGGGAAGTGGCAAGGCATGATGGACTACAAACCCAACAACTGGAGCCAGCACCTGATGCCTGCCGTAGCGACTGCCGACGACGTGGCCACTCAGCAGAGCAGCATCCTGCAACCCGACGTCTATATCCTGAGCGGCGGCAGCTACACAAGTGCCTCGGCATCGGTGAAGCGAATCAATGGGCTGGGCGTGGAAGGCTCCACAGCAACCGTCTGGCCCCTCGACATGAAGGCCTATACATCGACAAGCTCTGCTCCCTACGCCGAATACACCGTGCCCGTGAAGAAAGGCCTCAACGTCATACAGGTACGCTGCCTACCCACCTTCCCCATCAACACCTCCTACGACCTCCGCGCAGGCATCTCCGTCGATGGGAAGGCTGCTTCCGTCATCTCCATCAAGGTCTCCGCAATGACCGACACTTGGGACGAGACGGTGGCCCTGGGCTTCTTCCCGGCCTCTGTCCACTACAACAGTACTGAAGACGGAACCGTCAGCGTCCGCGTCAGCTTCATGGACCCCGGCCTGTGCATCAGCGCCGTGGCAAGCATCCCCTTCCTGGCCGGAGCTGAGGACCTCACCGACCTCCTGACCAATCCCGACTTCGAGTACGGCTACAACGGGGCACTCAATCCACAAGGCGGACTGGTGCGCGGCGTACCGAAAGGTTGGAAAGCCACAGGCACGATGAATGGCAACTCGTGGGGCATCAACCAGGACGCCAAACACCTTTGGGGCATCAACACCTACTGGGCAAGTGCCAAGCCCATGCCCAACGTCTATGAGCTCTCGCAGACCATACCTGCCTCCAAACTCGGCGCAGGCACCTACCTCGTCACCTGCTTGCTCGGCACACAGAAGGACAAGATGGCCAACTGCCGACTCTTTGCCAACAAGAACATGCAATACTACGGTCAGGAGAGCGACTACACAGCCGCCATGCTCACGTCGGGCGAGGTGAACACCTTCGCAGGCTACGGCCCATCGGGTTCTGGCAAGATGACCCTCCAGCCGATGTCCGTCATGGTGACGCTTCAGGACGGCGAGAGCTTGAAGCTCGGCATACGCAGCAGCAACTTCAAGGCCGACGGCTCGCGCTCCACAGGCGACAGCCACGGATGGTTCAAAGTCGATCACTTCCGCCTCCAACGCATCGACGCAAAAGAGGAACCTGACGGCATCGGAGCACTCCCCCAACAAGGGAGCGGGGAAGGGACCTACACCCTCTACGACCTGCAAGGCCGCCAGCTCCCTTTTGGCATGTTCCGTAAGGGCGGACTCTTCGTCATGCGTCGCCCTGACGGAAGCGTCGTCAAGCTGGCTAAGTAACCCCACACGTATCTTATCCATTAGGCGTGGTTAGTTCGTCAACTAGCCACGCCTAATTCTTTAACCAGGTACAGGTACTTGAGCAACTAATCAAAGGTAACGTAGTGGCGGAGCCTGTCGAGGTCGGTAGTGCGGAATGCTTCGAGGCGGGAAAGTTCCTCGACAGAATGAAGCTCCCCTTTGTTGCGGCGGTACTCGAAGATGGCTTTGGCCTGATAGAAGTTGAGGTAGGGATGCTTCATCATCTGCTGAACGCTGAGGCGGTTGATGTTTATCTTCCTGACAGGCAACGCTGAGACGGTCATGTACTTCAGCACGGTGTCGGGCAATTCGATGGCTTCCATTGCCTGCTCGACGTTGACAAAGCCGCCCAGGGCCTGCCGGTAGCTGACGATGCGTGCAGCACGCTTCGAGGCGATGCCCGGTATCATCTTCAGCAAGGTGGTGTCGGCGGTGTTGATGTCGATGGTTTGACCTTGCCCTATTTTCTCTTGCCTGGGGTAAAGGTCATGCTTCGGTGTATCCGCTACGGCAAGTGTCTGTTCCGTCGGAACCTCCACTCGGGGAGGCAAAGCCCGACGCGGCTTAGGCTGTACATAACGGAACCTCGGGGAGATACGGATGAAGTCCTTCAGCCTTTCCCATTGCTCGACGGTCATATTGGGCACTCGCATGAAGTCCTCCGGCTCATGGTAGCGTCCGTGCTTGGCGCGGTAGCGATAGATGCTCCTTACTTGCCAAGGGGAAAGTCCCAAGCGGAGCAAAGCGGTGGAGTCGGCTGTATTGGGGTCGAAGGGAAAGGTCTCTACTGGTCTCTCCTTCTCCTCAGCAAAATACCCCCCCCATTTTCCTTTCATCAAAAGAAGAGAGCTTTTGCCTGTCTTCTCGCCTTTTAATTGGGAGTCAGAAGAGGTCTGGGGGCGAGTCGTCTTCCATACGGCCAGTCCGATGACGCCAAGAATCAGCACCCACTCGACGACGAGCAGGGCGCGGCGCTGTGACTTTGTGAAGAAGGGCAGACGCTTCATGGAAGGAGCTCACGCAAAAAGACTGCCGCAATGGCAAGCGGTGCCACATAGCGAATGATGAAGTAGTAGAGGCGGAACAAGCGGAAGCGAATAGTGCCGCCATTCGTCAACTCGCTCTCCACAAGCCTGCGGTCGAGATACCAACCCGTGAAGAGGCAGATGATGATGCCGCCAATGGGCAGGATAATCTTGGAGGATGTAAAGTCGAAGAGCTCGAAGATGTTCAGTCCGAAGAGCGTCAGGTCACTCAACACGCCGAAGGAGAGTGAGCAGGCCACGCCAAGCGTCATGCAAGTCACCGACACGGCGATGGCTGCTTTCTTGCGCGACAGGTGGAAGGCCTCCAGGACGTATGCCGTCACACTCTCGTGAAGAGACATGGCACTCGTGAGCGCTGCCAGCAACAACAGCAGGTAGAAGAAGCCGGAGAAGATGTATCCGAGCCAAGGCAAATGACTGAAGGCAATGTTGAACACGCTGGGCAGTGTGATGAAGACCAAGCCGGGACCTGCATCCACACTGACACCCTCGACGCTGAACACGGCAGGGAAGATGATGAAGCCGCTCAGGATGGCTACAAACGTATCGATGCTGCTTACGCCGACAGCCGTCTTGGGCAGCCTGGTGTCGGCACGGAAGTAGGAGGCATAGGTGCAGAGGCAGCCCATGGCAAGGCTAAGCGAATAGAAGGCCTGACCTACGGCACTGAGCACGACGTCTGCCGTGAGCTTCGAGAAGTCTGGCTTCAGCAGGAAGCGCAGACCTTCGGACGAACCAGGCATACTGAACGAGCAGACCACAAGGATGCCAATAATGAAGAGCAACATCGGCATCATCACCTTCGAGAAGCGCTCGATGCCCGACTGTACGCCTCGGGCTATGATGAAATGGGTCAACCCCATGAAAGCTACGCCAGCCAGGACTGGCTGCCAAGGGTTGGTGACGAAGTTGTCGAAGACAAGCTTGTAGTCCTTGTCGGCCAGCAGGCGACCGCCCAGCGACTCGACGAGGTAGAAAAGAGTCCAGCCGCTCACTATGATATAATAGGAAAGGATGAGGAAGGCTACGAAGACGCCTGCCACACCCTCGATGCGCCACCACTTGCCGGGGGCAAGCTTGCTGAAGGCCGTGATGGTGTTGGCTCGGGTATGTCGGCCAATCAGAAACTCGCTCATCATCACAGGTATGCCTATCACGGCAATGCAGATGAGATAGACAAAGATGAACGCTGCACCGCCGTTGTTGCCCACCTCCGTCGGGAAGCGCCACACGTTGCCAAGCCCTACTGCCGAACCTGCCGATGCAAGCACAGCACCTATCTTGCTGCCAAAGTTACCTCTCTTATTTACCATCTAATCATTTACTATTTTACTATTTACCTTTTCAACTTTTTACCTTTTTACCTTTTCAACTTTTCATAAATAGCGGGAACAGTTCATTAATGAAGATGACGAGGATGCCGACAGGTGCTACCCAACGGACGAGGAACAGCAACGGACGCATCATGCGGACTGAAATGCTGCCGGCATTCGTCAGCTCGCTCTCAACCAGCCGGCGGTCGAGGTACCATCCCACGAAGAGCGTCATCATAAAGCCTCCCAAAGGCATCAGGAACTTGGTCACCGTGAAGTCGAAGAGGTCGAAGAAGCCGCGCCCGCAGAATGTCACGTCGCGCCAAGGGCCAAAGGACAGCGAGCAGAAGCAGCCCAGCACCAGACAGACAAGGGTCACAATGGCGGCTGCCTTTCTGCGGCTCGCGCTGAAGTGCTCGGAGATGAAGGCTGTGCATATCTCGTGCATACTGATACTGCTGGTCAGGGCTGCCAGCAGGAGCAGCAAATAGAAGAGCAAAGAGAAAAGATAACCCACAACGGGCATCTTGCTAAAGGCCAGCAGGAAGACGTTGGGCAACGTAATGAACACAAGGCCTGAACCTGCATCCGGAGCTATGCCCACGCTGAAGACCGTGGGGAAGATGATGAAGCCGCTCAGCACCGCCACCAACGTGTCGATGATGCAGACGTTCATGGCAGACTTCACAAGCCGCGTCTCCTTACTGAAATATGAGGAATAGGTGATGAGGCATCCGATGCCGACACTCAGCGAGAAGAAGGCCTGCCCCATTGCACCCAGCACGACCTCCGACGTCACCTTGTTCAGGTCTGGCTGCAACAGGAAGCGAATGCCCTCGGCAGCTCCGGGCATCGTCAGCGAGAAGCATACCTGAAAGGCTATGATGACAAGCAGCATCGGCATCATCAGCTTGGAATAGCGCTCAATGCCATGCTGTATGCCACGCGCCACGACAAGGTGCGTCAGCAACATAAACAAGGCTACATAGATGAGGGGCTGCCAGGGGTTGGACACAAAGCTATTGAATGCCTGGCCGAAGTCCATCGTACTTTGACCATCGACCACTGGCCCTTGACCCTGAAGCTGACCTAAGGCCGAAGCAACAGTGTAGTGCAGCGTCCAGCCTGCCACCACGGAGTAGAACGAAAGAACAAGGAAGCCACCCAACACGCCCATGATGCCAGCTGCTATCCACGGCTTCCCCGGCGAGAGCTTCTGGAAGGCTCCAATGGCATTGCTGTGTGCCGCTCTGCCGATGACGAACTCACTGAGCATGACCGGCATCGCCATTAGGAAAATGAAACCCAAGTAGATAAGAATGAAGGCTGCACCTCCGCCGCGACCCACTTCCATCGGGAAACGCCAGATGTTGCCAAGCCCGACGGCTGAACCTGCTGAGGCTAAGACTACACCCAACTGGCTTGCGAAACTTCCCCTTGAAGAATTCATAGTTCTTAGTTACTTTTTGATTTCTGTGTGCTAAAGCCTCAAAGTGGACTTTGTCAAGCTTAAGCTCGAGGCAAAGGCTAAACTTGCCACAAAGATACAACATTTCCTATAATTAATCGCTTTCCGCTTTTCACTTTTCAGCTAAAATGTCGTATCTTTGCAGCAAAATATGTAAAAAACCTACTTCTATGCTTAGTCAGTACATACGCCGCTACCCTATTTCCCTCTTCTTGGTTGTAGTCATCACGCTCCTCTCACTCTTGCCCATACCGGACATAAAGATGGGGGTTGATGTGCCACTTGCCGACAAATGGACGCACATGGTGATGTACGGCACACTGACGCTAGCCATCTGGTTTGACTACAAGCGCTCCCACAAGAAGTACAACGTCTGGCGGCTCCTGCTGTTTGCCTTCCTTGCTCCTATCGCTATGGGCGGCACACTGGAACTGGCACAGGCCTACCTTACCACTTGCCGCAGCGGAGAGTGGCTTGACTTTGTCGCCAACACGATAGGCGTCTGCCTTGGCACCGTTGGCGGTCTGTTGATAAGGTTACGCTGATGTCCGGAGCGAGAAACAACGCCCACGTGTATCGTTCTCGACACGCGCGGGCGCGTTATTATATATAATGTATCAAAGCTGCCTGACGGGGAAGTTGAAATAGGTGTCGGGGAACGGCTCGTCGGCCAGCGTGAAGTGCCACCACTCTGTGGGGAACGGCTTGAAGCCGTGGCGCATCATAGCCTGACGAAGTATCATGCGATTGCAGAACTGCTCTACGGTGATGCTGCGACCGGCAGGACTCATGGAGTTGTCGCCAGTGTATTCCTGTGTCTCAGGGTCGCCGCAGAAGTCGGGATGACTCTCCGGACCGAACCAGTCGAACGTGCCACCCATGTCGAGCTCCTTCTCTGTCCGCATGTCGAAGAGTGTGAGGTCAACAGTCGAGCCTCGTGTATGTCCGCTTTTAGCACAGATGTATTCCAGGTCGAAGAGCACGCTCTTGTCGAGGTCGGGATAGAAGTACTGCCGCATCAGCGTGTCGGGAATGTTCTCGGCCCAGCGCCAGAAGTGGTCAACAGCCTCCTGCGGACGGTAGGCATCGTATATCTTCAGGCGATAGCCCATTGTCTTCAGTTCGTCGCTCACCGCACGAAGGCTGTCTGCTGCCACTTTCGTCATTAGTGCCGTAGGTTCCAGGTAACCGTCGATACGAGCCCCGACGAAGTTGTAGGTGCCGAAGTAGCGTATCTCCAGTATGGCATCGGGCACGACATCGGTCAGCGTCACAAACTGGCTGGAGTCTTCCTCCGGGCAGGAAGGACGGCTCTGAAGGTAATTGACGAGACGGACGCCAGCAAACGCGAGTATGATTGGCAGGGCGATAATCGCCAGCAAATACGGGGTTGCCTTCTTCATAGTATTGGGAATCATTTATTACTTGACGAGGACCTTCTTGCGCTGGAAGATGTAGAGGCCGCTGTCCAGCTTGTGCACCTGCTCGGGTGTAGCGTCCTTGATTACCAGCTTGCCTTCGGGCGTATAGACATCCGACGGCCCAACATACTTCTTCTCGCTTACCTTCTCAATGGGCGTCGCGGTGTCGCTGGCAGGGAACATCAGCATCAATGCAGGCATACCGCTACCGCCATAGCTCTCCACGACATCGTCTGCCGACGTTGGCTTTAGGAAGTTGCCTATCTGGATGCCACGCGTCTGGTCCATGTTCGTGTAGGCCTTCTGCAGGTTGCGCTGGATGTGCGTGAGGTACTTCCGCGTCAGGGCTTCACTCAGTCCGCAGTCGTAGATGAGCATCTTGATGTACTGCGCATAGATGGCAGCATAGATGCCTTGCTCATAGCCGTTCTCGTACTTGAGGATACCACTGGTACACATGTTGCTTATCACGTAGTTGGCTCCTCGCTGTGCCTTGGTCAGGTAACTGATTTCGTTCGTCAACAGGTAGAGCATACAACTGGCACCGATGTAGGTGGCCTGATTGTAGAGATGGTCGGTGAACTCAGGGCCACCGCCGTGGATGCCGTCTGCCACACGTCCGCTGCTGTTGACGAGGGTTCCGTCTGCCCAGGCATAAATCTCTTTCGCCTTTTCCAGATACCACTCCTTGGTCTGTTGTGTAGGACGCTCTGCTGTAGGTGGCGTGCGTCCTTCAGGAACGAGCCGATGAAGCAGACAGGCAGCGATGACTGTGGGGAAGTTGATGCAGGCAGAGCGGAAGTCGCCAGCCTTGTGAGGATTGGCATGGGCAATGGGCTGCCACTCCCAGAACATGCCACCACCTGCTGCACCTTCGAAGCGTGCAGGGTCGGCATACGAGCCATCGTCCCCTACCTTCGCTGAACCATACCACACACGACAGAAGCTCCTTTCGGAATAAGTGAGATAGGTCCTTGTGCCGAAAGCTTCGTAGGCACGAGCCAAGGCACATGTCCACCACATGATATCGTCATAGACAAACCAGCCGTTGTTCGTATTGGGATTGTCGAAGTCGAAGTTGACGTAGTGTGACTTTTCGCCGTTGTAGATGTTGTTGTGCAGTTGTTTGTACTTCCTCATGCGGACTTCATCGCCTTCTGCTTTGGCACGGTTATAGGCATTGATGACCATGTCGTACATGATGGCCTGACACCAGATGGCGGCAGCACAACCCGAGACGTCGTTGTCGCGGAAGCCGTTGCCACGATGGTCGGCACTGGGCTGCTTGGTGTCGGCCTTGTAGATGTTGCGTGTCTTGTCGAGGAACGCAGCATTGAAGTCATCGTAGGCTTTCCATTGGGCCTCATCATCGTAGGTAATGGCAAACTGCGCCGAGGCATAGCTTGCCCATGCCAACAGGGAAAGGAGAAGGATTGATAAGCGTTTCATCGGTTCTTTTGTTTAATGGGACTAATGGGACTAATAGGGCTCATGGGGCTCATAGGGCTTATAGGGCTTATAGGGCCCATAAGGCTCATGGGGCTCATAGGGCTCATGGGGCTCATGGGACTCATAGGACTTATAGGGCTTATAGGGCTCATAGGGCTTGGAGAGCCTATGAGTCCTATATGGCCCACGAGTGATTATTTCTTTTTCTTGCCTTTGGCAG